>DASREY010000068.1:0-39000 GCA_035651775.1 Terriglobales bacterium | reverse complement strand
GGGCGCGTCTCATGTATACCTCCGGCTACAGCGACAATCCCGCCCTGCGCGAACAGGTGCTCAATCAGAACCTGCCCTTTCTACGCAAACCCTATACCCGCGTCGAACTGCTGAGCAAGGTGAGGGAAGTGCTCGATACACCGGTCTCAGCCATGTCCGCCTGATGGCTTCCCATCCCAGTTGCCAGCTACCAGTTGCCTGTTGCCAGTTTCAAACAAAACACAGCCGGGGACGGCTGTGCCACACGAGTTCGCCAGTTCCCACCCAGGTACGCGCGAGCTGCTTGGGATCCTCTTGGGCAAAAAGCCAGGACGTCGCACCCCGAGGTGTTAGGATGAGCCACTTGATGAGCGAAGAAGCGCTGGTCGAGTTATCCTGAAACTGGCAGAATTTCTCAATTACCAGGCTGTAGTAAAAGATGCGTCGCATACTCGTCTCCGTAACTTTACTCGTGCTTCTATCCGGCCCTGCCAAGGCTGGCGATGGGGCGAAAGCTGACGCCAATTCCGGGTGGCAGCAACTGGCTGCGGGGATTGATCTCAAGTTTCTGAAGGCCAGCAAGCCGAGCACGGTTGGAGACTCACACATTGCGGTGCTGCGGATCGATCCGGCTCTCTGGAAGCTGGAGCTTATTGGCGTCAAGCAAAATGGCGAGCCGGCGGCGCACAGCGCTCGCGAGTGGTGCGAGAAGTACAAGCTTGCCGCTGCGATTAATGCCGGGATGTTCGAGCAGGACCGCAAGACCCACACCGGATATTCCCGCTTCCATGAAAAGGTGGACAGCAGCCGGGTAAACGATTATCAATCGGTTGCAGGTTTTGATCCGCGAGATCCTAAGAACCCTGTCCCTTTCCGCATCTTTGATCTGGATGCGCCGGGAACCAGTTTGCCTGGCATCCTCAAGGACTACACATCCGCCGTACAAAACTTGCGGTTGATTAAGCGGCCCGGCCTGAACCAATGGGGCGAGCAGAAAAAGAAATGGAGCGAGGCAGCTCTGGGAGAAGATGACGCAGGCAGGATTTTGTTTATCTTTTCCCGCTCGCCGTTTTCAATGCACGATCTGAACCAGGAGCTGTTGTCGGCAGGCATTGGACTGGTGGCGGCCCAGCACCTGGAAGGCGGGCCGGAAGCCCAACTCTACCTGCATTTTGGCAAAGTTGAGTTTGAGATGTTCGGAAGCTATGAAACTTCTTTCCAAGAGGATGACCGGAACTCAGCGCCGTGGCCGATTCCAAATGTTTTGGGCATCCGGCCGCGATCGTCGGTGGCTCATTGAACACCCAGAAAACCCACTTTTTGCTGTACTCTATAAGTTTATGCTTCGATTCTCTACTTCAGGTGAGTCTCATGGCGAGGCTCTGGTTGCTCTACTTTCCGGCATGCCTGCCGGGTTGAAGGTTGACGAGGAGTTCGTCAACCGCGAGCTATGGCGTCGTCAACAAGGCTACGGGCGCGGCGGACGCATGCGCATTGAGCGCGATACCGCCCACATCCTCTCCGGTGTGCGCCATGGCCAGACCATCGGCTCGCCCATTGCAATGACTCTTGCCAACAAAGACTGGCAGAACTGGCAGGAGTCGCTGCCGGTGGCCGCGGGCGACATGCAGAAACACAAAGAGGTAAAGTCTCCGCGCCCCGGACACGCCGACCTCGCCGGCGCCCTCAAATACAACTTTCCCGAAGCGCGCTACATACTGGAACGGGCCTCGGCCCGCGAATCGGCCGCACGTGTTGCCGTTGGCGCTCTGGCCAAGCTCTTGTTGCGGGAGTTGGGGATTGAAGTTTTGAGTCATGTTATCGCTGTAGGCAATGCGCGTTTGAACCTGGACGAAATTTTATGGGAGCGGCTGCAAGCCCTTCATGCCCGCGAAGAGGTTCTGCTGAACTGCGTGGATGACCAGACCGAGCAGCGCATGAAGGCTGAAGTAGACCGCGCGCTCAAGACCGGCGACTCCATTGGCGGCGTCTTCGAGGTGGTTGCTCACAATGTGCCTCCCGGCCTCGGAACCTACGCCAACTGGGATGAGCGCCTCGACACTCACCTCGCCGCCGCTGTGATGTCTCTGCAAGCGGTCAAAGCCGTGGAGATTGGCACCGGCGTGGCCTCGGCGCTTTCTTTTGGTTCAGAAGTTCATGATGAGATCGGATATCAAAAAGGGAATAACCTGCCTTTCACCGGCTTCACCCGAAAATCAAACCACGCGGGCGGAATCGAAGGCGGCATCTCCAACGGACAGGACATCGTCGTTCGCGGCTACCTGAAGCCTATCTCCACCTTGCGGCGTCCGCTGGAGTCGGTGGACTTTAAGACTCGCGAAGCCGTCAAAGCGGCCTATGAGCGCTCGGATGTGTGCGTTGTCCCGGCCGCAGGCGTTGCCGGCGAAGCCATGGTCGCCCTCACCTTGGCGCGCGTTGCCCTGGAAAAATTCGGCGGCGATTCCATGACGGAGACTCTTCGAAATTTCAAGGGGTATTGCCAGCAGTTGAAAGAGTTCTAGGAATTTGGAAGTCGATAATTGAAGACGGAGGAGTTCGATGGCGAGCGCATATTTTGAGCGATTTCGTGAAAGTATGGCCATCGACTATATGAAATGGCACGACGGAATCGGCTACGACCTGGAGGCTCTTCGACAAGTAACGGAAGAGGAGCGCGAGTTGGCGCTAGATATCCTGATCTCCCGAGAAGCGGCGGATTGGAGAGACATCGAAGCTCTCGACTGCCTCGGTTCACCACGAGCGCTTAAAGAGATCAAAGATGCACTCAAGAGCAACAATATCGAAGTAAAGATCGAGGCAGCGGAAAGACTGGTACGGCGCGAGCTACTTGACAATGCGAGTATCGAGTCGCTCATTCTTGATGCCCTTGATTCAGCCACTCTTACAAATGGCATGACTATGACGCTGAGGTTTGCACGAGCCCACGCAACACCAAGTGTTCGGCAAAAGCTTCTTTGGTGCGCTCTGTACGGAAATGACGACATCCGGGTCCATGCGGCCGCCTTGTCGCACTATCTGCACGGGCAGTCGGCATCTGCGTTCGATTGGTCTTTTCGACCGCTTTATCTTCGATTCCGCTCAAAGGAGCAGACGGAGCGTCAGGCAGCTTTTATCGAACTCTGTCGCAGCATGAACATCGACCCTGACTCAATAAAGAGTAGGGTGAAATAGACCTTTCTCTCTTATTTCATGCGAACAATAGATGCAAAGACTATGGGAGAATTCTCTGACGCTGCATGGAGCATGATGCATCCTCGGGTTCCTTCGACTTCGTCCTCGCTCCTTCGTCGCTCGGACTGCGCTCAGGATGACAATCTTTAATAACGAAATGCGGGTCTAGCAAGAGATTCAGACGCTCAGATCAACTGTTGGCCGTTTGGGCGCATGCCTGCGCTTCTCGCAGCGCGTGACACAGGGCATCCGGTTTGTCAGCTGATACCAGCAACGTTTGCGATGTTCGCTCTCCTCGAATCATCTGCCTTACTGTGACGGGCTGGCTTAGCCTAATCTTCACCGCGGGCGATCCCTTCAAGGTCAGGCGAATGATGCCCGGTTCTTTTCGTGCCTGATCCGCTTCTGAGCATGAGGAAACCTCCGTGAGCAGCGCCGGGGAGAATTCGCAACTGCCGAAGATGCCTTGCCGCAGACGCACCAAACTGCTGGTGATCTGGTGCGGCCTGGCCTGGCAGGTGGCGTAGATTCCAAATACGTACAGGATGGCCCAAATATCCAAACCGATTACACCCAAGCGAATCCAGAGCGCCTGGTGGCGCAACAGAATTCCCAGCACGATTTCATCGGTGATGGTCAGAATGGGAAGCGCTATTGGCAGCAGGGCGAAGAACGACTGTTCCAGGTAACCAAATCCAGAAACCTGGCTGGGGCGAAATCCTCTGGCCGCCCAGCGCAGGCCTTCCCAAAGCAGGACGACTTCGCGGGAAGCAAAAGCGGCCAGCCGGCCGGGAAAAAATTGCGCGAAAACATGCTCGTAGTGGTCTTCCAGTTGCCAGCGTTCGTCTTTTGTCCTTGCCCGCCGCAGCAGAACGATTGCGAACACGATCAGGCACAGCTCAAAGGCAACCGCACAGACGATCAAACCGACGCGCGATGCTCCGGCAATGCTGATGCGCAGCAGCTCGATAAAGAAAATAGCCGGCAACAATACCCGGCCAGGCGGGACTTGGCGGCGAAGGACGCGAATGGAAATCTCGATCAACTTAATGGCGCTTGCGGTGGCTCCAAGAAATGCAGCCCAGCGTCCTCCTGATATCCCGCGCAAAATCCGCCTGGGTGCGAAAAGCCTCAGGGCGATTGCCGAAGTTGACAACGCTGCAACGTAAGGAGTAGTCCACGATCTGCGGCGGACCAGGGGGATTACCATCGACAAATCACCTCAAAAAAGATTGTAGTACTCAGCTATTCCGGATTGCCTTTACCTCAAGATATTCTCCGTCTACGATCGTGGCGCCGTCTTTGGCCTTGTTATGCCGGGCCCACACCCCTTCCAGGTCAGAGGCGAGAGCGGATTGTCCCGCAGCATCGAGCCGGGAAAAGCCGACTTTCATGGGGCCGAAGTACTCGCGAAAGAGCTTCACCACTTCCGCAGGCGGAAAAGGATACTTGAAGGTACACATCTGTCGCGAGAAGCTGATTCCAGCTACACCTTTGCTAAAGCGCTCGCGTACCGTGGGCTCATCGCCCCAAAGCGCCGGCGCGGGAACGCCAGGCGGAGGAGGAACATGGGTCGCCATAGTCTTGAAGCTTTCACCAACAAATCCCGTGGGAGTCCAATTGGCCATGGCGATCAGGCCACCAGGACGACAAACGCGCACAAACTCCGCCGCTACACGTTCCGGCCGCGGCGCAAACATCGCCCCGAACATGCTGATGATTGCGTCGAACGAGCCATCGGGAAATTGCAATTGTTCGGCGTCGCCTTCTTCGAACTTTGCCTTTATGCCTTCTTTGGCGGCACGGGCGCGCGCCTGTTCGATCAGGTTAGAGGCAATATCCACTCCGGTGACAAGAGCTCCGGCGCGGGCCAGCGGGATCGCAGTGTTGCCCGTACCACAGGCCACGTCGAGAACGCGCGCCCCGTTAGCAATATTCAGGTGGGCAACGAAGTGCTCCGCGGCCTCAGTGATATAGGCGGCGATGACGCCGAAATCGCCGGCCATCCAGGTATCGCGCATGCGCTCTTTAATTGCGTTGATGTCCATGGGTGCGGGTTGCATAGCCATGACCTCCTGATTACGAATATACAGCAGTAGAATTCGTCCTGTTCGGATGAAGAGGCGTGGGGCAAGATGCCCACGCGACAGCCGGCGGGACGCCGGCGCTACTCCTTCCTGCCTACAAACTCCGCCGTGCGGCTTTCTCCCATTGTTTCCCGATAGTGCAGGACGCGCAGACCGAGAAAAGCTTGCAAGAGTTCGTTTGGTTCCAACAGATGCAGAGGATGGGTCGGCCCTTTCAGCGTGCCGCGCAAATAAGTTTTATAAATCAGCAGGCCACCGGGCTTGAGCATCTCAACCAGGGCAGGGAACAGTTCTCGCTGCAGATAGAAGAATACCAGGACCAAATCGAACCGCCTGGGCAACTGTCGCAAATCATAGCCATTCAAGTCAGCCACAATAGTTTCAATAACAAGTTTTCTGCGCCGTGCATTCTTTTGCGCCAAAGCAATTCCGGTTTCTGAAACGTCAAGAACCGTCACCTTCCAACCTTGTTTCACATAGAAAAGAGCGTGCCGGCCGGCGCCGCCGGCAACGTCGAGCACTATGCCCGGCGAGGGCAGCAGCGGCTGCACGTAGTCCTTATCTACTTGCAGCAGAAAGGGATCGGGCTTCAATGAAGCATGCGAACCTGCCCGATATTTCGCGTTCCATAGCTCCCGTTCCGAGGCTGGCGGCGTTTTACGCATTGCAGTTTTCAGAGTGCGATTCTTCTTTCACAAGGCAGCGATTTTGCCTATAATTCTCTTATCCCAAGTTCTTCCATTGTACGGGTGGAGCGAACATGGAAATACAAATCCGCAAACACGCAAATCATAACGTGCAAGTCATCAGCATGCATGGCAACCTCATGGTGGGCGATGCCGTAGATACCCTTCGCAGAACCATCACTCAAACCCTGGGCTCGGGCAACTCCCGCATTGTCTTCGATATGAGTGACGTGAAAATGCTGGATTCCAGCGGCATCGGCGTCCTGGTGCGCACGCTCACCGCAGTCAAGCAGCGGGGCGGCAACGCAAAATTGGTGAACCCTTCCGAGCTTGCATTGCAATCGCTGCAGCGCGTTGGCCTGGTGGAGCTCTTCCAGATTTATCACGACGAAGAGACCGCCACCGATTCTTTTGCCAACTAGACGGGGAAGAGGTCGCAATTTCTTGTCATTGCCACCGGCTTCGCTCACGGGAAGAGCATGCGGAAAAGCCCGTGCATATTCCCGATAGCCTTCATGCGCAAAAACCCCCCGCAACGTGTAAATCTGCGCCTGCTATTTTTGAAACAAGTTGTGAGGATTTTCAAAGATGTTGGCAGAACCAAATAAAGCTCTAGTTCAGAACAAGCTTCCAGCGCCTGATATCCGGCAAACACACGCTGGTATTGCGTTATACTGAACCCATCTACATGCCGCAATCGGTCGAAAAGACGTTCTTCATCGAGACCTTTGGCTGCCAGATGAACGTTCATGACTCAGAAAAAGTCATTGGCACGCTCATCGGCCAGGGTTATCGCCAGGTGCAAACTGTGGAAGAAGCGGGCCTGGTCCTCTACAACACCTGTTCCATTCGCGACAAGGCCGAACAAAAGGTCTTCCATCGCCTCAACGATTTTAAGAAATTCCAAAAGCAGGGCAAACGCTTTGGCGTGCTTGGCTGCGTAGCGCAGCAGGAAGGTGAAAAGATTTTCGAGCGGGCGCCCTATGTTTCACTCGTCGCGGGCTCGGCTTCTTATCGCAATCTTCCCCAAATGCTGGTCCAGCTTGAAGCAGGGAACTCGCGCGTCACCGGCCTTGATGACCGGCAGACCGACGAGACCTTTGAAACTGAGTTCACCGCGCGCAGCAACCCGCATCGCGGATACATCACCATCATCGAAGGTTGCGATAAGTTCTGCTCCTACTGCATCGTGCCTTATACGCGCGGCAAGGAGCGCAGCCGCACCTCCGATTCCGTACTGGCTGAAGCCCGCAGGATGGCCGATGCCGGTTACACCGAAATCCAACTTCTCGGACAAAACGTAAATTCATATATGGACCCCAGCGGCAAGAAGTCGTTTGCCGAATTACTTGCAGCCGTGGGCGAGATTCCGGGCATCCATCGCGTGCGTTTTACCACCTCGCATCCGCGTGATTTCACCCGCGACATCGTGCAGGCCATTGATTCCGTTCCCACGCTTTGCGATCACGTGCATCTGCCGGTACAGAGCGGCTCATCGAGAACGCTAAAGGCCATGATGCGCCTGTATACGCGCGAGGAGTACCTGGAGCGCATCAGTTGGATCAAAGCAGCCAGCCGCCCTATCAGTATCACAACCGACGTCATCGTGGGCTTTCCCGGGGAAACCAACTCTGACTTCGAGGAAACCATCACACTGCTGGACGAGGTGGGCTACGACGGCGTCTTTGCCTTCAAATATTCGCCGCGTCCCCATACTCCGGCCATCAGCATGATCGACAGCATCGTGGATGAAGAGAAATCAAAGCGTTTGGCCATCGTTTTAGATCGGCAGCGGGAGATCCAGAGAATAAATTACAGCAAGCAGGTAGGAAGCACTGTTGAAGTAATGGTTGAAGGTAAAAACGAGGCTCGCGCCCAGTGGATCGGCCGCACCTCACAGAACAAGACGCTGAATTTTACCGCCGCGTCGAAATCGTCACCTGAAGTCGGTTCTTATCATCCAATCAAGGTGACAGGAAGTTTTCCCAATAGCCTGGTAGGGGAACTTGTGGTTTGAGGAATTTGCGGGGAATATGGGGGATACGATGGAAGTTGAAATGAAAATTCGGGGATTGATGATGGATCCGGTGACCAATATGCCCATCGTGGTCCTTAAGGACGTCGGCGGCGACGCCGTCCTGCCTATCTGGGTCGGCGTCTATGAAGCGAATGCCATCGCCTTGGAGATCGAGAAGGTCACAACCCCACGCCCCATGACCCATGACCTCATCAAGAATGTCCTGGTCGGACTCAATACCCACGTCCACAAGGTCGTAGTCAGCGAGCTGCGCGACGATACTTTTTACGCGGTCATCTGGATGGAGCGCGACGGCCACGTCATCAGCATAGACTCTCGTCCATCAGACGCCCTGGCCCTGGCCCTGCGTCTGGATTGCCCAATTTATGTGGAAGACGAGGTCCTGAAGTCTTCCAAACTCGCCAGCTCAATCAATGAACGCGTGTCTTCTGATGAACTGCGTAAGTGGCTGGAATCGCTTAATGACGAAGACTTGGGACGATATAAGATGTAAGAGGGGCCGCTAGATACTAGCTTCTAGCTGTTTTTGGGACTGGATGATGCAGACAAGCTTCATGCTCAGACACAGCTAGGAGCTAGTAGCTGCATCTATGCCTGATCCTGCCGAACAGCTTGCCCGCATCTACCAGGCCGGTTTCGATATTGAACAATTTGAGCGTTATCCCCAGGCCGTGGGCGTAGTCCGTGACCAATGCATTGCCTTGTTTGAATCCACTCCGAACGGATTAAGAATGATCGGTACGCCCGGCTGGCGCATGGGCGAGATCATGGGCGTCCTGGTCGAGAAAAACGGCCGCAAGGTCTTTCAGGCAAAACAGGAAGTCATTGAGGCCACCCCTGAGCTTCAGGAAAGATTGCAGGCCTTTGAACGCGAACTCAAAGAGCTGCTAAATCCGGTTGCGTAACTTATCGCCGGTTTGTAGTTTCCAGCGCCTGGCTTTCGGCGCATCCCAACACCACTTTGGGCTGGAACAGGGTGCCGGCGACCCGCTGGACGACTGCAATGAGGTCAGTCTGGTTGCGAAATACTTTAACCATCCTGGCCGACGAGAATTCAGGCAGATTAACCGCATTACCGTTCAACAACCGGGGCAGGGTCTCAGGCGGCGCGGTTATAGACGGAAAGGCCGGCAAAAGCGTGCGGGGATGGCGTAAATACTGACTTATTGTAGACTTTACATAATATTCGTTATCGGACATTGGAGGTAGAGGCCGTGAATAGGACATCATGGCCGAAACAAAAGGATCGATCGAATCGCTGCTGAATGCGCCGGTGATGTCTCCGGCCGCCAGGGCTCGCGTATCACTCGTACTCTCCCACTCCCGCCTTTTGATTTTGCTTGCCGCCGCAGCGGCTCCAAAAGCCCAGGGTATTCCCGTTTCAGTCCCTTGTCCCACTCCTGTTTCACAATCGCATTCATGTTCTGAACTTTCATACAAAGAACGCGACGAGCACTGTTTTAATTCTTCGGCTGATCTGGCCACAGCTATGTCGCGGAGGCTTAATAAAAAGCCGCAACAAAAAGTTGCGAATTCGGTGAGCAAAGGAGGTCGCGGAGAATCGCCAGAGTCATTGTCCGAGCGCCGCGGGCATCGATACCGCTCATCAACCAAGCATAAGCCCGCTGGCGCCCGGCCGATGCAACGCAGCCGTGCAAAGGGTGGGCACCCACTGCATGGCTGCGCGCTAGAAACCATCCACGCTATTTGCGCTTATTTTGATGAGCAAGGCGAACACTGGATCTCGCGTGACCACATTCAGGCGACCGAGTACTCCCAGGCTCGAGCATTTCTACTGGCGAATTTTAAGGAACAGCCTAACGCTTTCGAGCGCACTTATGAGGCGGTTTGGAATCGACCATTTAAACAACACTTAGAGTTTGTCCGGAAGTGGGAACAGATGTGCCGGCAGACTTGCGCTCCGGCGACAGATCCACAGACCTACATCGTGGACGGACGGAACGGCGAGCAGTGGGCGCTGTCGATTCTCGATTATTTGTCCTGGCGTGGTGGGCGAAGCTGGCGGAGATCCCGCCGTGGCGATCCATTGCAAGAGATTTACGACTTAGCCTGGCGTCTGGTCAACGATGTCATGCGAGTAACTTTTGCTACGGCAGAGCCCTCTGCCCGGCAAAATAAGGCGAGAGACGCCGAGGACCGCCTGCCTGACTTGTCACGGGCAGAAACAAGAGGCGTGTCCCAGGGTGGCGAATCTCGCCCGATCGCGGCAGTAGCTCAACCCGGTAGAGCGCCGGCGGAACCCGTCCCGCTGGGACGGTCCACGCCGGAGGTTGAAAGTTCAACTCTTTCCTGCCGCTCCAATTCCCTTCCCGAAAAAAAACCCGTGCAAAGCGCAAAGCGTCCTGCCGCCGCCAGGAGGAGCGCATGAGCACCAGCCGGCCAGAGGCAATGCGGTGCATCCAGAAGGCGCTCATTGTGTTTGTAAGCCCTTATTGCGCTCTCGACGAATTAGATCGACGGCGCAGTTCATGGCAAAAAAGTAACGACAATAAGCGCGGGATGATGTACCTCTCCCAAGCTTTGCGCTATTTCGGAACAGGTCGAGGCAAAGCATGAGCGAGGCGGTACAACTCGGGAAGCTCCGCCCTGGGCAAAAATTTGCCATCAGGCTCGCAACGCAACGCGAAGATAAAGGCGAGTGGATTGAGAGCAAGCCCCTTCATGGAACCGTAGTCGCGAAGACTCCCGGCCGCGTGATCGTGCAGATCGAGAACACGATGGTGGAAATCGAACTGAAAAGCGCACGCACTGGGAAGTCGAAGAAATTTCAAGTGGGCAAAGTGTCACGGCAGGAATGGCCAGGCGACACACTAGTGGAGGCCGTATGACAGCCGACGGAATCCGCCAACGTATCAGCGAGATTGTGGACGCCGACTCAACCTCAGTTCGTTCGTTGGTAATCGCCGGGTACGAGATCGCTTTGCAGCTCGCCATCATGAATGAGCGCGAGGACCGGATGCTCGTGCTCCGGCCGCCCTCAACCGCGGAAGAGAGAAAGAAAGAATTGCAGCAGATAACTGCAATTTTGAGAGCCGGAGGGATTCCCATTCCAGATTTCATTGCTGGCACAGACGCGCAGCCGGCGCAGAGTGCACCTGCGCCGGTCGCGCAAATTTCACAGGAGGAGATCGATGGCAACGACTCAAAGCCCGCCAATCCAAGGCCCAGGCCTCGCGGGAGGCACTAAGACACACGGAGTCACCACGCTGGCTCAATTCACGGACGAGCAAGAGCAGCTCGCGATGCTCAGCCTCTTCCAGTCTCTTTGCCGGCGGTTAACCAAAAACGGCGTGAGTTATCGCGATGCCGTAGCTACGTTCCAGTGCGCCATGATCCGCGCGGCGCTGAATGAAACGAAAAGTAACAAGTCAAGGGCGGCGCGACACATCAAGTTGCCGCGCAACTCCTTTGAATCGATCAGAAAGAGGGTAAACGCGTGAAGATATCCGGCTGGCGTTTGCTGTGGGTGATCGTGCGTCATTGGGGCAAACTTCCGGTTTCGCTCCGGTGCTTTCTTCTTTATTGCGTTGGATTGATATTGCTGGCGTGCTGGGCCGGCCTGGGGGTGCATTGATGTCAGAGCGAAAACCGCCGCGCAAAGAGGTCAGTTTGAAATCCGTCGCCGGCGAGATCCAAATGTGCATGCGCAAGGACCCTGTAGCCGGCACGCCGTGTATTCGCCGCGCGGAGGTCTGTTATGAGTTTGCAATGCTCAGCCAGGACGAACCTCACATCCTGATGTATCTCTGGCTTTGCTCTGAGCACGACATTGATACCGGGGACATCACCGTCACGTTTACACGGGCATCGATAGAAAGCCTACTCAGGAAAGCAGCCGCGCAAACATCGGGGTTGATAACGCCATGACGGATTTTTTGGTTGATGCCGGCGAGCTGTTTCGAGTGCGCGAGGTGGACCCGCGTGAAGCTGCCTTAGCCGTTGCGGCAAACTGGCGGGAGCTGCTGGAGCCTCCGCCGCCCTCGATCGGCGTCTATGACGCTGAGAGTTTGGAACAGGTGTACCGCCTGGACATGTGCGAGGCCCAATGCGTCGTGTGCGGATGCACCGACCAAGTGGCGTGCGCCGGAGGCTGCGTTTGGGTGGCTCCGAATTTGTGTTCGAGGTGTGCGTGAGCCTGGCCTGGGAAAAACGGCAACGGCAAACACGGCTGATCGTGAAGAAAGTTGGGTGTGGTTACTGCCAATGCCAAGCCGGGGTTTCATGCCGCGGCAGATATGGCAAGCGGATCAAGACCATCCACGCGGATCGCCGGCGGGCTTATAAAGCGCTGATGAAATTACGCCGGCAAAAGAAGTTTAAGCGTAATAGCCCAAAACAGGAAATCCCACAGGAAGCTACGCAGCATGAAATTTCGCAAGCGTGAAGACGAAAACGACGAACAGGATGGGATCGATCTGCCCATCGCATAGGAGCAAAAAAATGGAAACACCGTTGATTGCGTTTCATGGCGATCAGGCCATCAAGGATAAATACCTGGCGAGAGTGCGAGACCACCGCGCGAAGGACGAATTGATTCGCGGAACCTATGGCAACTGGGAAGGCGGTAGATACCGAGGTTGCGCGGTCGGATGCACCATTCACGGCAGCGATCACCGGGCCTATGAGCGCGAGCTGGGGATTCCATCTGTACTCGCTCGTATCGAAGACGGATTGTTCGAACGGATGGCCATCGAGAAAGCGATGGAGTGGCCGGAGCAATTCTTGGGAGCGATTACGCCTGGCGCTGACCTCTCACTGGTTTGGCCGAAGTTCGCAGTATGGCTCTTTGCCGATCCAGAAGACGGCATGATTCGATTCGTAAAGTCGGAAGCAGCGGCCAAGGCCGTGCGCGACGTCGCCGACGCCTATCGCGCTGTAATCAGCGGCGAAAAAGAAAAAATTAACTGGCAGGAACTAGCTGACAGTGTCTACGCCGATCGGGCCGCTCTGGCCGATCGGGCCGCTCTGGCCGATCGGGCCGCTCTGGCCGATCGGGCCGCTCTGGCCGATCGGGCCGCTCTGGCCGATCGGGCCGCTCTGGCCGATCTGGCCGCTCTGGCCGATCGGGCCGCTCTGGCCGATCTGGCCGCTCGGGCCGATCGGGCCGCTCTGGCCGATCTGGCCGATCTGGCCGCTCGGGCCGATCTGGCCGCTCGGGCCGCTCGGGCCGATCTGGCCGCTCGGGCCGCTCTGGCCGATCTGGCCGATCTGGCCGCTCGGGCCGATCTGGCCGATCTGGCCGCTCGGGCCGCTCGGGCCGATCTGGCCGCTCGGGCCGCTCTGGCCGATCTGGCCGCTCGGGCCGCTCGGGCCGATCTGGCCGCTCGGGCCGCTCGGGCCGATCTGGCCGCTCGGGCCGCTCGGGATTTTTATTTTCGAGCTTCCCAGAAATTGCTTGAGCTGTTGAAAGAAGCTAAACCGGCCGAGGTCGCTATCGCATAGTGAGCGACCTTCTTACCAAGACGCAAGCACAGATGGCATTCGCCGCCGCTCACAAGTACGCCTTGCAGTGGACATCGCACAAAACTTTTTGTAAGCGGCTGAGGGCAGAAGTCCTGGGCGAAACAGGCGAACTGCCGCCATGTACCTGTGGTTATTTTGAAGCGGTAGCCCAACTCGACAAAGACCTCTCCCAGATTCGCTGTGGAACAAAACCCACAACAGGAAAGGCCAAACGATGAGTCGCCGCAATCCACGGAGGCGCAGGTGAAGCCCAAGACAATTCACCTTGGCTACGAGATCGGCTCCGGAGAGCGAGTCGAGATCCCGCTGCGCCATCTGGCGGTGACCGGGCAAACCCAGGACAGTGGGAAGACCACGACGCTAGAGGCTTTAATCAGTCGCTCCGAATTAAAGGCGATCGCGTTCGTCACAAAACGCGGAGAGCGCAGCTTCCAGACAACGCGCACCTCCCTTCCCCCATATTTCCGCGAACGCGCGGACTGGCAGTTCGTCAGCTCGATCCTGGAGGCGACCTTCCGCGAAAAGATGAAATTCGAGCGGAGCTGGATCATGAAGGTCTGCCGCGGCGCCCACTCTCTGTCAGACGTAGCAGCCAATGTGCAAAAGGCCCTGGCGACGGCCCGTGGATTGAGCGAAAGCGTCTACACCACGCTGGACGAGTATTTCAAAATTGTCATGCCGGAATTGGAAGGCATGCCCATAAAGCCGCTGCGCCTCGATACCGGGCTGAACGTGATGGACCTTTCCGCTTATTCCACCCAGATGCAGCAGCTTGTGATCGCTTCATCCCTTCAGCATGTTTACGAGCACGAAGAGGGCGTGGTCACTGTGATTCCGGAGGCCTGGGAGTTCATCCCGCAGCAACGCAACTCGCCGGTGAAGCTGGCTTGCGAGACACTCATCCGCAAAGGTGCGGTCCTGGGCAACTACATCTGGCTTGACTCCCAGGACATCGCCGCGGTCGCAAAGGACGTATTACGGTCCATCGCGGTGTGGATCATTGGAGTGCAGCGCGAAGCCAATGAAGTTGAGCGAGCGCTGAAGCACATCCCATTCGGTAGTCCCCTGCCCTCAAAAAAAGACGTCATGGCCCTGGGCCGCGGTGAATTCTTTGTGTGCTTCGGCCGGGAGATGCACAAAGTCTATGTGCAGCCCGCGTGGATGACGCCGACGCCGGCGATCGAGATCGCGCTGGGCAGCAAGAGCGTAGAGAGCGTGAACCGGCCACAGGCCAAGCCGCAGGACCAGGAGGACCCGATGTACAAAGAGAAATACGAACAAGCCCAGGGCGAGATCAAGCTGCTGCAGCAGAAAATCCAGCAATTGCAGGAAAGTCTGAATAACCTGAAAAGCACGCGCTCCCACCACCAGGTCGAGGGCAAGAAAGCCGGCAGCGTCGGCGCGGCCGTTTCAGAGATCGATCGCGAGGACCTCTACCAATATGTCCTGGACCGCCTGCAGCGCGAAGCGCCGCAGCTCCTCTCTGTAACCAAGACCATCCCTGAAATCGAAGTCACAGTGAAGCGAGAAAAACTGAGGATGGACACGACCACGGTCAAAGGCCAGATGGCCGTTTTGCTCTCCGATGGGTTTTTCGATCAGCGCAAAGGCAACAAAGAAGTGCTGCAGGAGTTGGCCAGCCGCGGCTGGCCAAACATGGCGCCCAATGTCTCCAACGCTTTTAAGGACCTTACACAGATGGGCTTTCTGATGAAGACCGACAACGGGCAGTACAAAGCCGTCGCCGGCATGAAGGTCAGAGTGGTGGAGGCCTAAAACAAATGCCGGAAGACATAAAAATCCCGACGGCGCACTGCCCTTCATGTGGATTGAAGCATGATACTTGCCGCCTAATGACCGGCGCTGAAGTCAAGCCTGGAGGCTTCTTGCTCTGTAATAGATGCGGTGTGGTTCTTGTTTTGGATGAGGGATTGGGCGTGAGACTGCCAATGCAGGAAGACTTGCAGCGGCTGACCGCAAATCCGGTGATCGTAATGCACATGGCTTTTCATCAGCAGCAAATTCTCAGGCGTCGAGCGAGCAGGAACTAAGTTTTGAATACATTGCTTCCCAAAGTCGGAAGGCCTCCGGATCTTCCGCCGACAAAAGAGTTGGCGAAGCGCAGGCCCCATGGTCACATGATGCGCTACCTGGCGGGGTGCCGTTGCCGGCGTTGTCAGGCCGGCAACGTGAAATACAAACGCAAACTGGACGAAAATCGCCGGCTATATGGCCCCAATGATCTTGTGTTGACAGATCGCGTCCTGGAGCACTTGAAATATCTCAAGCAGTTCGGTATCGGACACAAGACCGTAGCAAGGCATGCGAAGGTGGCCAAAACCGGCTTGGCTGAGATCATCTGGTATGGCAAAAAACATATACGACGGCGCAGTGAGGCGCGAGTGCTGGCTATTCAGCCCACTCTCGACACGCTCCCCAGGAACGTACACATTCCAGCCTTCGAGACAGTTGAAAAACTCCGCCAATTGATTCGCTGGGGATATCCCAAATCGTTGATCAATCGTGACGCCTTCAATCTACGGACCGCTGGGCTGCACATCCACGCACTCGAGGGCAAGAAAGAGACCGTCTTAGTAAAAACAGCGATCAGGGTCCGCGACTTCTTCGCCAGAATCGAGGCCATTCGCCAGGCATGGCTCAACCGGCGCGGGCCAATTCCGCGAGGGCACTTTGTTTACTGGAAAACACAGAAACACGGCTGCAGGTTGAATCAGCTCGAGCTGCGGCCGGTAAGCACTGGCTACTACTTCCACCACGTTTATCCGCCAGAACTGAAATCGGCAATCGTCCTGGCAAACCAACTGAAACGTCTCTGCCGAACGAAAGGACGCAATGAAAAACACAATCACCGATCTGCGCAACCACCTATTCGAGACTCTAGAGGACCTGAAAGACAAAGAGAAGCCAATGGATATCGAGCGCGCGAAGGCCGTCTGCTCCGTCGCCAAACAGCTAATCGAATCCGCAAGGGTCGAGGTCAAATTTTTGGAAGTAACCGGCGAGTCTCGCACGAACAGCTTCTTGAGGGAAGCCGAGCCGGACAAAAAGAAGCAACTGGTCAACGGGGGAGGGCGCGTTTCGTAGTTAGGGCGCAGTGATGCTTTGAAAACACCGGCGGCAGCAGCCGCCAGAAAGGAGAAAAACGATGGCGACAACACCAGCTCCACCGGGCAAGAAGCAGCGATACCGACTTTTGCGCGTGGCTCTGAGTCCGCATCTCGAGGCCGAGGCGCAAATCAACCAAGTTGCAGATGAAGGGTATGTGCTGAAAGGCACTGTCCCCGACGGCAGTCAGGCGATGGTTTGCCTGTTTGAATTAGCAACGTGAAACTCTTGCCGGCCGTCACCGGGGGCGAGGACGGCCGGTGTTTTTTAACGAAAGGCAAAAAAACGTGATCTGGCTCTGTTGCGCGATCGGCGCCGTGTTCGTCCTGGCAGTGGGATGGTGGTTTGATCGTCTACTGGCACAGGAGATTGAGGAGGGGAGCAATGTCCAGTTCAATACAAAGGGCCGTTGATTTGCTGGAAGGCGAGGGGCGAGTGCATATAGAAGTTCGCTGGATCTCGGTTAAAGAAACGTTGCCGCCAATGCGGCACACGCCCTCCGGTATCGAAGGCGAAGACGACTACTTATCTTCGGATGACGTGCCAGTTGTCGTTGCCGGCGGCGAGATACGCTTCGCCTCATGCGCCAAATTCCCGGATAGCCAAATCGAATGGTGTGATCGTGAAACCCAGCGGGCGATCAAGCCAACGTACTGGTTGCCGCTACCGCCGATTCCCAAAGGAGGAAAAAAGAAGTGAGAGCAACGTCCACGCTTTCGATCAACAACGTCACTACCACGGCCGTGATTATCCAGAGCCCAATTTGCCGGCGGGTAGTGATGATTGAAGATGGAGCCGGAGTCAATGGGCGGCAGAACTATGTTGCGGCGGCCGCACCCAATTCCAACTCGCCACAGGCGACATATGAGCCCGGCGAATCCCTGGAGTTTCTCGCCCAGGAGGGCCAGGGCGCAGACAAGGGTTTTTACAAGCAAGGTCAAACCATCGGATACCTGCAAACTGTCGCCGGCGCCCGCAATGCTCTGCCCACGGCCACGAGCATGAGGCAGATCGAATACTAATGAAAATCGCCTTCCATCCAACTCTGCAGTTGACGCAATGGCTTAAAGGCGCAGGCTATGAATATCTGTGCGGCCCGAACGAGAGCATTCAGCTCGATGATTCCGAACTATTGCACGAGCAGCAGCATGTTGCCCGGCATACACAACACCACCGCGGAGGCATGAGCGTACAGGCGCACCAGGCCCTGGTGGAGGACCTGGCGAAGTATCACTTAATCTGCCGGCACTATAAGCAACGGCAGGACCACCATGGCCCGAAAGTAGAAAACGGGACCACGGGTATTCCGCCGGCAAGGGTTGAAGCCAAAGGTGAGATGGATATCGAGGAGCTTTGCGCGGTACAGGAATGGCGGCAGCGAGTTCTGCGGGTGCTGTCAATACTGATTGCCATTTGCGCCTTGATCGTTGTGCTGATCGTTTTTCTGATCGCTACTTCGATTCACGCCCATGCACAGACAGTCGGCCCGGCGCAGGATACAGTCTGGAATTTCAAGCTCACCGCGGCCGGACCCACGGCGTGGTACGACAACCGCACCTACGGCTGCACAACCATACATCTGACGTATTCCAATTCGGGATTCAGCGCCATCCAACTCCAGCTCGAGTACGCGCCTAACAATGCCGGGGCACCGGGCGGCGCCGTGGTCTGGCCCGACCTGGCCAGCGGAACCAGCTTCCCATTGACGAACACCACGGCCGGCCAGGCAACCGGTTACAGATACAAGCCGTGGATCCGCGCCAACCTCACGTCAGCCACCGGATCGGGAGAAGTAGACGGCCAGATCGTTTGCCGCAAACCAGCGAGCCAGGGCGATTCCAATTACACGCCCAGCGACTTGCTGGGATCGGTAAACATCTCGCAGATCGGCGGTGTGGCCCAGAGCGGAGACAACGTTGTTGACACGGTGAATCATGCATTCAAGGTCAACGTCGTTGCCGGCGGCGGAACCGGCGGAGGACCGTCAGACGCAGCGGCCAACGCGGCCGCTTCAGAGAGCGACACCGCGCGACAGAAAGTCACGTCCGCGATTCGCTTGCTGGATACGACGCAGGGGGCCGGCTCCCAGCTCGTGAGCGCCAAAGGCGACCAGACAAACGGCATGTGGGTGAACTGCAAGAACGGATGCTCGGCGGCGGGAGACAATACGACCGGCTCCACAGCCCTGGCCGCCCTCAATGCCACAATCACCGTCGCGCTCACGGGTGAGCGCGGCGCCACGTTTCAATTGCAATCGGGGGGCACGGGCGTTTACACCGTAACGCCAAAGTGCTCTTACGATGGCGGAACGATCTACAACACGAACGGGTATATCCAGGACCCAGTGAGTGGACAGGTGTCGCTCACGGCGACCGTGGCCTCCGCCCAGGGGACAACGGACTATCCGGTGATGTGCCCCCAAGGCAGCTCGAATGCCGAAATGATCGTTACGTCATTCACGTCCGGTACCGCCAACTGGCTGGCGCGGTCCACCGTCATTACCTGGCCCAATATCGCCTGGGGCATTGTGACGACAAATGCGCCCTCGTACACGACCGGGCAGATCAACGGGCTCTCGTTGGATACCGCCGGCTTGCTACGAATGTCGCTGAAAGATACGCCCACGAACACAAACAATTTAAATGTCGCGGTGAATGCGGCATTGCCCACAGGAGCAAACACGATAGGCGCAGTGACGCAGGCTTCCGGCCCCTGGTCGGTAAGTTGTACGGCCGCTAACTGTGCCATCAACGAAGCGCAAATTAACGCGCACGCGGTAGTCGAAGCCGGCGTGAATGGCGTGCAAGCAATCGGAGGGAATGTCGCGTCGCTGGCAACCGACTCAGGAAATCCCCTAAAAACCGGCGGGGTATTCAACACCACGCAGCCTACGGCGACGAACGGACAAAGGGTCGATACGCAGGTGACGGCGCGCGGCGCTCAGATCGTCGCAACCGGCGTGGACAATTTTACGATCGCGAATACCGGGTTCAATGTGAACAACTCTCCCACGGTCAATCAGGGAGGGGCTCCCTGGAGCGTTGTCGGGACCCTGTCCAGTAATGGCGCAGCGGCCGCGGCCAATCGAATCGGCACCCTCGATGGCATCGCCCAGACAGACTACAACAACGGCACAGCAGCGACGCAGGGCAGAGACGTCGCCCCTAATATTGGCACGGATGGATTGCTGTGGACCGCTTCCCTTCCCGCGATGCGGCCGGCCAGTTACCACGCCTCAGCGATCGTGACGCCGGCGGCCACGGCAACCGATATCGCTTCAATGCCGGGCAATGCGACCAATACGGTCCTGGTGACCGGCATCCGGGTTTCATGCACGCAGACCACTGCCGGCATTGTGAATCTCTCCATCCTGATGCGCACCAGCGCAGACACGGCCGGCACGGCCGTAACAACGACGATCCACAAGGACGATCAGAATTTTGGCGCGGCATCGAGCGCGCCGAAGACGTGGACAGCCAATCCCACAAAGGGAACGCTGGAGGCGATGATCGACGCCGCCAAAGTCGGATGCATGGCTACAGGGACCGCCACACCCAACGATGTCTACATTTCGCCGGCATGGTGGAAGCAAAAGCCCCAAGTGCTGAGAGGCACCGCCCAGGAGATTGAGGTGAATTTAGGAGCGCCGATTGACGGCGCCGGCACGACTGTTACCGGAGGTTCATTCATCATCACGTTTGAATGGATCGAAACCAAAACGATTTCACCGTAGTTTCGGAGAAAGCAATGCGCTACTTTGTGTTTCTTTGTATTCGCTTCGTTTTTGCGCTATGGGTGCTCACGGTTGCATACAGGGCATTCGCCACTTCGTCCACGCCCGTGAGCGTGACCACGGTTACTATCTCGTCGGGCGTAGCGACCGTGACAACCAGCGCCCCACACAACATCCCGGCAAATAATGCGGGATTCTGCCTGCAGGGCTCGACCGTGAGCCAGGATGTGCTTTGCGGCACGGCAGCATCGGTGCCGTCATCCACAACGTTCACATTCAACAGTACGACCGCGCTCGCGTGCGCATCCTCTTGTGGAACGGCGCAGCCGGCAAAAAACTTTCTTGTCGCTGGCGATCCACTCACCAACTCAATCGGGCTGCAGCAGGTTACGGTTTGTTTCTGGAACTACATCCTGACCCCGCTCCCCATCAATAACCGCACAACGGGATGCGCGGCTGCAGAGACCAATGCAACGCTGCTCACCAGTGAAAACGGAGCCCTCGCCTCCGGAGGATGGTTCGAAACGCAGATGACTCTCACCTTTGCGGCGACCGACACGCGAGCGCAGATCGAGCAGGAATTCCAGCGGATCCAGTTCGCCATGCAGAACGCGATCGCGGCCGGCATCCAGCCAGGACGTGACACCGGCACATTCTGTGACTCCGTGGGGTGCAACCAGTGATGAAGCGGGTTATCGTTCTACTGTTTACGTTGTGCCTGCCGTGCTGGGGTTCGTTCACGGCTGTGAACTCGGCTCATGGCACAGGCGATACCGCCAGCAACACCATCGCCACCGCCGCCGCCAGTGCGACCGCCGGCAACCACATTGTTGTTGGCATCACATGGGCGGACACGACGAGCACAGTTAATAAAGTCCAGGACACGGCCGGCAATACATATACCGAGGCCGACGCCACTTGTCTCAAGCACAGCGCCACAGCCACGCAATCAACAGACATTTGGCTAGCCACGAACATCACCGGCAACGCCAGCAATGTTGTGACGGCAACGTTTCAAACCGGACAAACCCCTACGTTCCGGCGTATCAGTATTGAGCAATATTCCACGACCAATTCCGGAAGCATTACGTTCGACCACTGCGGGACAGGCGACGGCAACGGCGGATCCATGACGCTTTCGACATTCAACACCTCGCAAGCTTCAGAAGTTGACTTTGCTTTCTACTCCACCGGCAACAATGGAAATCCCTGGACGGCGGGAACTAACTACACGCTTCGGCAAACCGGCACCTCCGGCGATTCACAGACCGAAGATTGGATTATGTCGGCCACTCAGACCGGAGTCGCCGCGCCAATCACAGCCACGAGCCCGGGCACATGGGTGGGCTCGCATGGAGCCTTCAAAGAGCCGGCCAGCGGAGGATCTCCCTCCGGATTCGACAAAGCAAAGAAGCTGGACCAGCTCGAAACGATGTTGAGGGAGCAAAAGCCTTGAGCGTTTTCTGCCATTCACTGCGGGCGGCAAGCAGCAAGTCGGTGTACCGGCAGGGAGAGACTGTAACCCACGTCTCCGCCGATACCGTGGGTGAGCTATGCAGCTATTCAGCACGCAACAGGCTACCGGCGTGCGGAGTGAAGAAATACCAGCAGCCAAATGGGTGCGAACGTTGGATCGCCATTCACGTCGAAGTCGCCGGCGACCTGGCTAAGCGAGTGATGCGCGACTGCCAGGTGGAAAAACTGAGCACCGAGCAATATCGCCGGCGACTGGACGCAGTGAAACACGGGATCGAGATCATGGCCGAGGCCGGCCGCTGGGCGGATTGGGTTGTCGCGGCAAAGAAGTCAAAGCAGATGGCGCTGCCGATCGCGGCGCCGGATGGGCAGGTCCACAGAGACGAATGAAATCCTTTATCAGCACTCTACTATTGTCGATCCTGGCAGGAACATTCTTTGGAGTGATGGCTGCAGCGGTGCTAACCAAACACGCAAAAGCCGACCTAGCCGCGCAAGAGCAAAAGGCTCAAACAGAACAGCAGAACGAAACCATTCCATTCATTCACATTGAGGTCAGCAATGATGGGCTCACCTGGCGAACCGTGGAGCTGCGGTTAACAGAACAACAAAGACGCCAACTAGAGAAAGCGAAGTTCTCGAGGTGCGTCTATGAGTAATTGTCCAAACTGCGGCAGTGGGAGCCACATCCACTGCACGCGAGCACAAGACATGCCGGCGGCGGAGACGATCGTCGAGCTGGTGGAGCGGGTATTACGGGAAAGAGAGGAGAGCAATGGAACAATCACAGGCGAAGTTTGAAGGGTGGGCCGTGGTCGAGATGTTTGGCCACCAGCGCGAAATTGGATACGTCACGACGGAGATCTTCGGGTCCGCTGTGCTTTTCCGGATCGATACCCCGGAGCTGCCAGAACGGGAATTTGTCCTGGAGTCTCCGGAGCTGATCGCGCATCAGTGGACTCCGGAGGGGACAAGAGTCAAGCGGACCAGCTCGCCGGCGCGGTCGAAGCTGGTAGGACCAGGCGCAATCTACGCCATCACCCCGTGCACAAAAGAAACGGCGCTGAATGCGCTCGAATCCTCTAACCGGCGGCCGTTAATTCGCCTCGATATTCCGCAGCCGCAATTGCAGCAAGCCGACGCGGTCCCGACGCCAGATCTGCCGACGCCGGCGCCGGCGATGATCGACGTAGAGGAATACGAGGACGAAGAAGAACCACATAACGACGTTGTTCAGGAGCGAGCTTGACTCTCCTGGAGCAGGCACGAAAAGAAGTCCGCGCGCTCCTGGAGCGAGTGATTGACTCCGATCGGTGTCACTGTGGCCAGGTAAAGGACCGCCACTCCACGCCGTTCTGCACGAAGTGTTACGACTCCCTGCCCCGCGACATGCGCAAGCATTGGAAGTGGCTCTATCGTAACTATCGCTATTGGAGTGGCTCTGTAAAGCGCACCGTATTTTGGAATGGTGCGGGCCGTAGCGCAGAGCAGCTTGTTTTGGAAAGCATCACAGCCGGCCACGTCACTGAATACGATCGCTGCCTGGACATCCTGGGGGCCCGGCGCCGCGGCGAAATTCATCGCAAGCGGCCTGAGATGGAAGAGGTCGAGCTGGGAGCGAGTCTATGAATCACCAATTCCCCTGGATCACCGAAAAAATGAGGTTGGCCCTTATCGCGGCCATGGAGCGGTTTATGGAGAAAACCACAATCAAGCCTGGAGATCGAGTACTGGTGGAGAAGATCACTTTCAGCAGCGACGGCTATGAAGCCGAAGTACTTGGCGCGACTGCTGATCAGAAGATGTTTAAAATTCAGCGGCGCCTTCGAGTTCTGGGATTGTCCATCACGCGCACCAAGTGGATCTCAGCGTCCTACTTGAAGAAGATCGATCACCTGCCGCATGACATCCACGAGCTGGAACGCATCTACAAACTCCCCGGAGGCGGCAGCCACTGAGGACTCCGGAACATCTTCGATCGAAGTACGGCTTGCCTGAGCGCACTGAGGCTGCATTCGTTCCACGTGTCTATTTTCATTACAACGGTGAGGCCAAGGCCCGAAAAATCTCGACGATCATCGCCATGACAATCGCCGGCTGCTTGCACTCACACGGCGGTAAACGTTCATGGAATCGTAAAGTGACCCAGGCCAAACTGGCACAGCGTATGGGGCTTTCACGTCGCGAGACGGTCACCAGGCGAGTCAGCTCCATGTCAACCGATCGGATTCACACCGGCGCCGCCTTGGTCCACCGCAAGCGCCGCGGAATCCACCCGGACATCTACTCGCCGGCGCTGCCAGAGGGCAACTGCTTTCAAGGGTGCACGGATCCAACGCAATGCTCTCACAAACGGCGGAAGGAGCTTTATTATGCGCCGTCCCTCGATCAGCTCATGGCTAACCCAGAAACAAAGCAATTCTGGGAGCAGTGTTGCGATATCGGATCCAAGGGGTACAAGGACATCCCCTACTGGATTTTTGACGAACGTCTTCCCCTCAACGACAACGACCGCCTGGTGATGGTGTTCTATCTTTTTTGCGGGCTCCTCGATCCCAGCAACAACCAGGAGATGAAGAAGAAAAAAGAGGGAAAGTTCTACCGCGTGAAGGGCGTAGTCAACCCCAAGCAGGAGACCGTCGCCAAAGCGTGCGGGCTCTCGATCGAGACGGTCCGGACATGCAACAAGCACCTGGCGGACCTGGGGCTGATCCAGATTGGTTACTCCCAGGCGCGCAAGATCAAGACGCCGGCCGGCGAGGACTTCCGCAGCGGACCGCAGCGCATCGTATACGCGCCCGCGCTGATTGTGAGCTGGGAGGAGGCGGTGCTGGAACATGAGCGCCTCATGGCGGCAGCCAACGCCGCCAGGCGCGATTCCAACGCAGGATGGATCGAGAAGGCGATCACGCTGCATGCCGAGCACCTGAGGGCATGGCAGGGCGCCAAGCATCGCATGGAGGCCTTCTGGCGCCATATACGAACGGTATACGCGCAGGCCGGCATCTCACAGTTTTTGATTGATTCCCTCGTTCCCCACCAACACAGCCCTCCAGGATGACCCGCCTTTGAAACGAAGCCCAGCGGTTCGTCGCTGGCTTTGACCACGCAGTAAACCGGCGCGAAATTTAGCAACGCGCATCCACAACGCACCCGAATTGTCTTCGGGTGCGTTTTTTCTTGCATCCAATATCCATGCGGGTTTTCTCGCGCCGCACCCCAATTCTTGGAAAATCACTTAACGCAAAAGTAAACATATTAACCGCGTCAATAATTACAAACCAGTAACTACACCAAAACTCAGCAATTCCAGAAACTTTTCCACAGATCGCCTGTGGAGCGCGATAAAAGGCGTGCGAAAAATTGGTGCAAGCCAGGCTTTCTCGTGCGGTTTCTGGTTTGCTATGTGTAAAAACTTGGGAGTACAAGAGTTGTCCCTGAGAATTTAAAGGATTACGGAAGCAGCCGGCCTTTGTCTTACGCTCCTGTGAATTGTGGAAAACCTCTGAGACAAGAGAATGAGGTGGCGCGCGAGAACGCGCGCATCTGGCGCTTCGCGCCCTGATCCTGCTCCTCTGTGGAACGAGGAGAGCAATCACGGGGCCAAAAGCAATAAAGAACAAAAATTGTTCGAGCTGGTGAAAGGGTGAGAGCAACAGCAACAGCAAAAGCAAACGCGAAGAGCGGGCAATGCCTGCACTCACGAGGGACCACGTGGGCTATCGAAGAAATTGAAAGTTATGCCGCGGGGGGCAGGTCGCCGCCGTTTAAAACAATCATTTGTACCTGCGCAATAAATTCCTGGGCAAACTGCTCAAAGTCTTTATGCGCCGCGATCTCTTTCAGGATGGCGTTTGTCTTGGCGAAGTTAACCACGGCCGCGGTGTCTTTAAAGTATCCAGCCATTTGCTCGGCGGCGCCGGGAAAGACCTGGTCAACCACGTCGGCCGTGCCACTGCCATTGGTGCCGGCGTTGAACTGCATCACGATAAATTCAAGAAGTTTGTTCATCATAAATTCGGTCAAAGCGCCAGGTTGAGCCGCGCCTGTCTCCTGTTTTGGAAATTCGACAACGTTAGAGGGTTGAGACGGTGTTGCGGCCGGGCCCGCCGGCGTGGTCTGTCCAGGTGGAGCTGGTTCCGGAACACTAGTGACGACCGCCTTCCCTTGTTTTACCTGCTCCGCGATCAGAGCGCGCTGGAAATTCTCCCGCTGCATCTGCAGTGACTTCTCCTGGTTATCGGCAACCATCTGGGCAAATTGAGCCAACAATGCCGGCGCTCCCTTCACGAGTTCGATCGCGGCCACACCGAGCTGCTCTTTCCAGCCACCACCACCACCGCCGCCGATCTCTACACCGATAGCCTTTAAACTTTCGACCATCTTCACAACGTCATTATCTTTTTGCTTAGGCTGTAGAAAATCCATCATCGCCTTCATCTCGGTGAGTTGTTCGAGAAGTGTTTTTGGAGCAGGCGGCGGCGGAGGAGGAGCCGGCTCCTTTGTCAGGTTTTCAAGTGTCTTATCGAGGACTTTATCGAGTATGGGATTACCGGTCGAGCTGGTGGCGTCACGCCTTGCGGCCGCGGAGAGGATCTCAATCGATGCAGTATTAGCCACCTTCATTGTCTCCACTACTTGCTGGATCGCGGCGTTCTGGTCGCCCTGGTTTCGATCAAGCGCGGCGAAGGCTTCTTTTACGATCTCAACAATTCCCTCGCGCGTGACAGGAGTATTTGCCGGCGCCGGCGCGGCCGCCGGAATGGGAGATGATGTAGCCGGTTCGCCAGTCCTAAATTTCTGTCCTGGTAAGAATCGCGGAGTGCCGGCAATAACCACTTTCTCCTGGACAGGTTTTTGCATGTGTTTACCTTCAGATTCAAAGAGATTGATCCGGACCAGGTACACGCCGCCGCCGCCGCCCTCCATGTCGCGAATGTAATCCTCATCGATCGGTTGTCGGACCTTTTCGATGTAAGCCTCTTTTTCAGCATTGACCACTTTGGGATCGAGCCGGTAGATGTAAACACAACTGTGCTGCGACCACTCTTTGTCAGTGAAGGCCTTCAGCATGGCAAAAAAAGGCATCGCGACCAGCTCCTCGATCCGGCGCTGGATCCGTTCCTCTGGAGAGAGCTCGTCCTGGTCCACCTGAGGAGGATCGAGGACGGCGGTCGAGGCTTGGTTTGTATTTTCGCTTTTGTTGGTTCGGCGGACCTTGGGCATGATTACTTCTCCTGAAGGGATTGACGTTCGGCTTTGAGCGCCCGGTCCCAGAGAACACGGGCAAAGAATCGTGATTGTTTACGCGAGCATCCGCGAAACCGCCACTCGCGCGAGTGCCAACGGATGAACTGCTGGCGGTCCTTGCGTCGCTCTCGTTTTTCGGATGTCATTGGATACCCCGATACTGGTCGCCATCCAGATGCACCAATGCCCAGAAGTTTGGACGTTTTTCGTTCTGGTAGATGGCGACTCTAAAAGATTCCTGGGGGTTGATCGAAATGCGCCGCGCTAACGACCGCTTGAGGCGCCCGATGATGGCCCAGCGCAGCGCCGGGGCGAGAGTCATAAATTCATTTCCCATAAACATCAGGGGATCGGCGATCTCGCTCAGCGTGCCATTGAAATACCACTTAGATCCAATGCGAAGTTCGACATAGGAGGTGTACCAAACAGCGTGGGTAAGCGGACACGGCCGCGCCGCGATGAGGTTGTCCCCGATCAGAACCGTGCAGCGTAATCCGCAGACCTGAAATTTAGTGGGCGCCGGCAGCATCCCGGCGGTGTACATGTTTGTCTCCGCGTAGGTTTTACCGCGCTGGCCGAGGGGAGTTGTAAAGAGGCTGACTACTGTATCGTCCATTCTTTCTTTGTCGTATAGCGGTTGGTCAATCACTTCCGACATGTTCGGGAAATACGGCACGGAACCCTCCCAAAAAGAAAAACCCCGGAGCATCGAGCGACCGTTTCAACTCGAAGCACCGGGGTTCCAAGTCTGGATAACCCAGAGAAAAAATTGTGTGACGCTGTAACTACAGCGTACTTACAGCGTATATTACCGCAGAATCTGTCACGGCGTATCCCTCAACTTCAAATCCAGCAGCCGGCCGTCGGCAAAGTTTCCGGTGAGGCCGATCATCCCGCAGCGCAGATGCAACTGCTGCTTTAACCGCAGCACCGCCTGGCGGACGAGCTGGTCACGCTCCGGCATGGCGCCGCCGGCCGCCGGCCTGCGGTCGGGCTGGCTGGCTTTCAATGTGGCCTCGCGTTCGATATTGAATTCAACGTCCTCAACCGCCTCCGGTTTGATGCTGATGGTGATAGTGACGTCACCATAGAAACCGGGGATCGCAGCAGAGGCGAGCGCCCGCTCGATCTGCTCGGTCGGTATAGGGACCGCGTTCGACTCGGCCAGGGGCATCTGTTTGTTTTAAGGGAATCGCTACTGCTAAGGGTGAGAGCAAACCCGCGTGTTGTCAAGATAATTAACAGTTGGGCAGCGAACGTCAAAATTAAGCCGTAATTTTGACTAAATTACGCAACAATCCTAGCGGCAAAACACCCGCTAGGATTACCCCTAGGACGTCCGCTAGGATTCCGCTAGGACGCTCTAGGATACTGTACAGTTCAGTACGATACCGGCTTGCCTTTTTTCCCACACTGCCATCAGACTCAACACGTACCAAGCGCATAACCGCGCAAGGGCCCAGGGCGGCTTACCTTCAAGGGGAACGAGCCGCCCTCCAAAAAAATTTGCCCCCGCCAACGAGCCATGATTTGGTTTTGCGGGGGCAATTTCCTGATCTCAGCTCCGCGGCGGGGGTGAATGCTTCATGAGATGACATGAGCATCAGACCTGCAGCCCGCTATAGTTACCGACCTACTCCGCGCAAACTCTCAGGCCTCACCGCCCTGGCCCAGTGCGCGATCTCCGCGCCCAAAGCAGTACTTCGCGCCAACAATACCGCCTGGAGCTGGCCAACGCACGGCGCTCGCTATCCATTGCGCGATGGCGACAGCGGGATCAAAAGAACGATCGAGTACATGGAAGCCCTGGTCCTGGGCAACGAGGGAGCCGCCAACCTGGAAGTGCGGCGCACCGCGATTGACATCACGCGCAACGTCGCCTCGCGCAACTACATTGGCGAGATCGACGCCATCCAGCAGTGGGTCCTGCAGAACATCAAATTCCGCGGAGAGTACAAAGAAACCATTCAGACTCCGCTGGTCACGCTGAAGCTGCGCGCCGGCGATTGTGACGATCACGCCCAACTCGTCGCCGCATTGCTCATGAGCATCGGACACAAGACACGATTCAAGACCGTTGCCGCCGATCGCCAGGCGCCGAACGATTTCAGCCACGTTTTTACCGAAGTACAAAATCCGCGCACACAGGAGTGGATCCCGATTGAGACCACAGTCGCCGGCGTGCGAGCCGGCTGGGCTCCTCCGAACATTTACCGCGCGCAAGCGTGGCGCACCATGGGACCGATGCAGGGCCTGGGCAATTACATCAACAACACCCCGCCAGTCGTGGTAACGCCTCCGGCCGACACCGGAATGTCGGGCTGGTGCTGGCTGCTGATCCTGGGCGGGACCGCCTGGTGGTACCTGAGAGGCAGGAAGAAGTAAATGGCTTATTCACCGAAAACTCGATCTGTTGTTACGAGGCGACTCAGTGATCTTGGAGCCCAAGCGAGAACAACGGCGAGGCCTGCCGTGGCAATTCGTCCTCGCCGGCTCCAGGGACTGGGTTG
Organism: Terriglobales bacterium; assembly: GCA_035651775.1. Taxonomy (GTDB): domain Bacteria; phylum Acidobacteriota; class Terriglobia; order Terriglobales; family Acidobacteriaceae; genus QIAW01. Next base: position 9,439 of record DASREY010000068.1, on the reverse strand, counting down.
CGATGGCTGCAGCGGGAGCTGCGCTTGCAAATCCGGCGGGATGGGAGCGACAACGCGCCGCGCTCCGCTCGCTATCCGCACGCGTCGGCTGAATGGGTTAGGCGCCCTGGGCTTTGATTGGGGAGGATTGTTCAACAATTTCTTCCAGAGTCCGATCGCAGCAGGCATCGGGCAAAACCTCGCCACCAGGAACATGCCCGGATTCCCAGGACAATATGGCGGTGGGGCCCAGTACTACACGCCCAACGGATTCCCGCAGAGTTCGATTTACGGAGGAGTGGCATCGCCTTACGGGACCGGCGGCGGGTTTCTCAATACATCCATCTCCCCCACCACGTTGATGATGGTCGGCGTCGGAGGCCTGGCGCTGATGATGGTGATGATGCGGAGATAATTTTATGGCATATCAATCCAGAACGGCCTATGCCGCGCGTCCCGGAACGGGAAGGCAGATGTATTCGCCATCAGGCCATGTGAAGCTCAACGGCCTGGAAGCAATCCGCCGGTCCGCCGCGGCTGCTACACGAAAAACGTCTTACACCTTTCACGGGCTTGGCTACCCAAGTTTTGTAACTGCCGCGATTGCACAAAAGCAAACCCTGGGCGCCGTGCAGCGCTCGCCGATCGGCGGGCGGTACCGGATGCGGGGTCTGGGCGATTGCAGCGTGATCGATCCTGTGACCGGCGGCCGCGTGAGCTACCAAACGGGAGATCCACATTGCGGGGCTACGCCACCGCCACCAGGTGGAGGCGGAGGCGGCGGGGGGAATGGATTGCCGACCTGCCCAACCGGCTATGTTTTGAATGCGGCGGCGAGCGCCTGCTGCGGAGTGATCGGCACATATCCAAACGGACAGCCGATTATGAAGTGCACGCCGGTAACGCCAACACAGAAGCAGCCGCCATATTGTAGCGATGGCCTGGCGCCAGGGACCGTGTGCCTTGACCAGGCGGGCAATCTGACGACGATGCCGCAAGCGGGGCCAAAACTGCCGCAGTGTTCCGACACGACGCTTGCTCCCGGAACGGTTTGTCTGAATAGCAACGGCGGTCAACAGGTTGTGCCGTGGCCGGCTCCAGCTCCAACGCCGGCGCCCACGCCAACCCCGATCACCTGCCCTGCTCCCCTGGTGCTCGATCCGACAGGTACGTATTGCATGCAGACGGCCCTGACGGCGGCTACAACGACATCGAGCTGGACGGATTCAATCACCAATTTTGTGAACCAGGTCCCCGGCCGATGGGCGGGAGTAGGCGTCGGCGCCGTGGTTTTGTACATGCTGTTTTTTAACAAGAAGCGGTAAAAGGAATCATGTCATATCAGTTGAAAGTTTATAGAACGTTGCCGGGAACGCTGGTCCCGCGGCCGATTCCAAAGTGTGTTCCGCAGTGCCGTAATAGCAAGACGCTGGGCGCGGCAGTCGCACGTCGATCGCGCGCGAGGCTGAGAGGAATGGGAGACGATGGAGCCTTACCTGGGTTGATGCCGATTGATTGGCAGCTCCCAGTTCCACAAATCCAAGCGCCTCCGCAGACAGTCAACGTGGGCACCGATGCCGGCCAGCCGATCTATGCCACGGCCGGCGGACCGATCCTTATGCCACGACCAGCGACCAGTGGACAGGTGGCGACCGGATCACTAATTCCCGGAGTTTCAAACTGGATGCTCGGCGCCGGGGCAGGATTTCTTTTGCTGCTCGCCATGATGCGAGGGCGCAAATGACGCGCGCCCTTCGTCCATATCGTGTACGCATGCCGCTGCGAGGCCTTGGATCCCCCGTTACACTGCCCGGCGGGTATTCGTTGCCGATGGCGAGCGACAACACGATTTGGTATCTCCTGGCCGGACTGCTCACTGCGGGGCTCGTCTCAGGATTTCTAGTTAGACCTCACGTTGAAGAGGCGGGAAGGCGCGTGCGCCGGCGGGCGAGCACGAAACACGGATTTGGAACTGTGCTGGCATTCGGTGCGGTTGCAGGCCTTGGTGGATATCTGTACGGCAAGTACTCAGCGTAAAGAGATGGCCTATCAAACAAAAACGTATCGCGCGCTCCCAGGGACACTCGTTCCGCGGCCATTGCCGAAGTGTTTTCCAAAGTGTCGGCCGCGCCGGCTTTCAGGACTCGGAGCTGATTGGACCACTGGCCAGAACAATGCACTACTGAATTGGCTTGGCGACCAGGCCCAAAATATCCAGGACCTGGTGCAGAACGCATGGCATGGGAACATCACGACAACACAGGCACAGCAAATCAAGCAAGATGCCATCAACAGCATGTTGAGCCAGCAAGGCTGGCAAAATGTGCCACAGTCGCAAGTGACTCAGATCCGCGCGAACCTCGATCGCCAGATACAGCATGACCTGGATGCTTTGGCTGCACAGAATGGCGGATATGCCGATCAGCAAGGTTTTTTGCCGACCATTCCCTCCGCCGCGACACCGTGGCTTTGGGTGGCAGGCGGAGTTGGAGCTGTAGTGCTTTTACTGCTGGTGACGCGATAGGAGATTTATGAGTAAAAAAAGACGCAAACCGAAAAAGAAGAAAAACAGCCGCCGGCCAGCTCGCCGGCCTGTGACCAGGTCCAAGGCGAGATCCGCGCCGGCCGGCAGATATGCCGTGGTGCGCGGAGCAAAGCGCAACCCCACGCCGATGATTAAGAAGCTGACCAAGGCGGCAGCACAGAAGGCGGCGAAGTTTTTACGCTCACACTTCCCCGGCGCCAAGGTTCGCGTGGTATCGGCCAAGACCACATTCGTTTAAACGAAAACGCAAGGCAGCATTCCACAATTGTGGAAAACCGTAAGGCGGAGTCGAAGATGAACATGGCTGCAAAACGGGCCCCAAGAAAACACGAGCAAGTGGATATCGCAAAGCTGCACCGGCCGACTCCGATCGAGTCACGCAAGATCGAGATACTCAATCGGCACTGGAGCCGGATCTACAAACTGGCGGAGTTGGTTGCCGGCAGTGCCACTGCAGCCGAGCAGATCACGGCGGGCACGTTCATCGAAATGCGTTACCGCCTCGAACTGAGCGACCGTGAGAACGCGGACCAGGCTTTTGTGCAAAAGATTGGCAAGATATTGCCGCTGAATCCGGTTTCGGTTAGGCCGATCTTCGTCAAAGAGTCGGCGCCCATCCCGCAAGAGATGCTGGTGCAGGATCTCAAGCGCGTGTTGCCGCAGTTGCCGGCGACCGAGAGACTGTTGTTTATCTTGCGCTTCGCCCAGGGCTATGAGCCCGATTACATCGCATGGCTGCTGGGGGTGGACGAATCGGCCGTAGACAGCGGATCGTTTCTGGCGCTCATGCGCGTGCGCGAGCTGCTGGGCAAGTGACCGCGGACAGAAACAATGGCATATGTCATCAAGAGAAACAAAGCGGCGGCGCCGCCCAGTGATGGAGTGCAGCCCATCAACGGTTATCGCGTGCGCTACTTCCAGGACGGCCGCTGGCAGTCGCGGAGATTTAAACAAGTGGGATCAGCCCTGGGGTTTCAACGAGGCCTGCGCTTCGGAGCCAAGAGCGAAGTAGTACCGATCAAAAAGAAATGAAACGACGCAGCACAAAAACGAAATGCGGCGATCGCTGGAGAAAGCCGGTCGAGGCAATCACCGATCGGGAAAAGCGATATCGCGCCAACACGCCGGAATGCCGGCCGGCAGGACCGCGCCGCTGCGAGAAGTGCCGCACCACCAAAAATGTTGTGGTGCACCACAGAGATGGCGACGAAAGCAACGGCAAGAAGAGCAACCTGGGCTGGCTTTGCCGGCCGCACAATGCCGAGGCGATGATTGCCATGAAGCGAGCTGGCAAAGGCGTCAGAACCCGGCAATACAATCCCGGCGCCAAGAACCTTGGCGAGTACGTTGACGCCGCGGTGAAGCACAAGCGCGGGTCCTACGATGAGGGCGGCAAGGTGATCCATGAGACGCCAAAGTCAACGCGCCAGAAATTTGCCCGCGAGATATGGAGCCGGCGCCGAGCCTCCGTCCGCGTGTCCAGCCGCAACGGCAGAAAGCCTCGCAGGAAAAACCTTTTTGGATTGTTTGAGCGCAAGGCTCATGCCCGGCCGGTCCGCAGGTTCTATGACAAAGCCGCCGATGTGCTCAAAGGCCAGCCAAGCAAGCGCCGATTCAAAGGCCCGCGGGTGAAGCACGCGAGCGCGCGCAATGTCTTCTGGGATCGCTTGAGCGAGGGGCAGCGCCGCCGCGTAGCACGCGAAGCCGGCATGGCGCCGACGACCGCAGATCAAGTTGCGGTTATGACCTGGTCCGCCCTGGGCAAGAGCAACTTCAAAGAGTGGAAGACAGCACTCTCGGAAAACTATCGCGCGATGGTGAAGCACGGGCAAACCATACCAAACCCACGCAAGCGGAATCAGAACGGGGATCTTGCCGGCGAGCGCCGCATGTACCGCAAGTTTCATGGACGCGATGGCCACAACGTCAAAGAAATCATCGAGGTTGTGGAATATCAGAAAGACTTTGCCAAGTGCGGGGCCCTGAGCAAGATGGTGGTCAAGACTCCCAACGGCGAATTCGCGCTGGAGTTCGACAAGCGCGACGGCATCGACGTCGCGACTAACGCCGAAGGCACGCAGCTCTACCTGATCGGAGGCAACCAGGACATCAGCCGGCCGCTCTCCCAATTTGGCGTTGACACGACAAAAGACCTGGTCAAAATTGGGCTGTGCACCCGGATCGATTACATCACGCAAAAACGCTTCGACAAATTCAAGACCACGATCTACTGGCATAAGCTGGGCGAAGAAACCGGGAAGCCTCCGGACCTGATCTTTGACCAGCTCAACAAACGTATGGCATTTGTGGGCGGCGAGTACGTGGTCCGCCCGGAAGGAATTGTGAATTAAATGGGAGCACAGGTAATGGCAGTAAGAGAGCCTGCGCCCGATCGCCGGCCGGCGACGTTGCGCGAATACGTTGATGAGCGAAAGCAGCAGGTCCTGCGGCAGCAGTACACCGTCATGGGCCAGGTGGATTGCCTGCTGACTCCGCGCGGCTCGATGGAGTTCGGCCGAACCGGGCCCACGCTCGCAACTTTCCACGATGGCAAGCTGGGTTTCATCACCGAATGGCCAGGGCTTCCCGACCAGTTCATCCCAACGGGAAAACTGTGTCCCGATTGCCAGGCGAAGTGCGACGAGTGTAACGGCAAAGGTAAGCGGATATGTTTGTATCCAGGATGCGGCGGCGAAGGCGAGATCAAAGTTAAGACCGTCGCTTGCCCGGCGCCAGGCTGCCTCAAAGAAAGCGGCAAATACAAAGCTGATTGCACAAACTGTGGCGGCAGCGGCAGCGTGTTTGAACCCATGAAGTGTCCGACCTGCAAAGGAAAAGGAATCGCGCCGTGCCCTCTGTGCCGCGCCACCGGACGCATGAGCACCGGATATCACCGCGGCGCCACGAAGAAACTCGGCCGGCCGGCTCCCAAGCTCTGCCGGAGCTGCCAAGGCCACGGCCTGGTGCGCCGTCAGAATCCCCAGGTGATGAAAAAGTTCATCGCCAGGCGTCACGACGGCATGACCGTCCTGGGCCCGATCACCGCGATCGTGTTTCACACCGTGGGAGATTTCAATCTGAAATTCAACATCATCGACGTGAAGCCAGATCAGGACGGCAATCCCATGTTTTTGTTCCTGGAGTCACCACTTCCAGGAGCAATGATGCATCTAATGGGGGGAGTGCCGATACTGCGGTCACGGCAATAATAACCGGCACAGCCGAAAGCGGCTGAGCCAATACAATTCATAAAAAAATTGTCCCCGGAGTTCTCGAATTTAAATCGAGGGCTCCGGGGATTTTTTTGGGACAAAAACTTTATGCAAGTTCGCAAACTGCGGATGGTAACCAATCCGCGAAGAAAAAGCGGCTCGCGCCGCGCGGCTCCCAAGAGACGCCGCAGCTCGAGTAATCCATTTTTGGGGGGAGGTGAACTCATCGTCATGGCAAACAAGCACAGAAGCAAAAAGCGCAGAAGCTATGCCCGCAAAAGCAATCCGCGGCGCAGCAAAACGCGCAATAGCTCATTGGGATTCCGGCGCAAGACTTACCGGCGTCACCGCAATCCACTCAACGCCGGCGGCATGAAAGAAATTTTCTACGTCGGGCTGGGTGCGGCTGCAGGGGCAGTCGGTCCGCGCGCGATCACACAGGCCGTCCTGGGAGACAAGTACAACACTGGTTTCACGGGATACGGCGTCAACCTGGTGGTCGGCGGCGGCTTGAGCTGGCTGGCTGGAAAATTCGTCGGCCGAACCATTGCCCTCGGCGTCGCGGCAGGAACCATTGCCGGAGTGCTGATGCGGTTCTGGTCCGAGAAAGTCTCCATGATCTCACCCGCTGCAGCTTTGAGCGGTCTGGGAGATCCTGACTTTTCATCGACAGGTATGGGGCACGCGCAAACCGCGCTGGGCGCCTATATCCAGACGGCCTACAACATGCCGGGCACGAGTCACCTCGAGAACGGCTATTTGATCGCCAACAACCCCTGGCAACAACTAGCGGCTCCGGCCGGAGCTGGTGCAACACCCGCTCCGCCGGCACGTCGCAACGTTGACCGATTCGCTCCGCGGTAAACGCGCTGCGAAAAAACAGAGATACGTTCCCAAAAAGGGGACGAACAAAATTCACCCTGAAAGGTGGTGACAACGAATCATGAGATCAGCACTTGCAATGCGCGAAGACACGCGAGGCCTTCAGCCTCCTGTTTTCGATATTCGCCAATTCCTGCGGGAGAACAATTACCGCCAGATCGGTATGCGGAGATTCCAGAATCCCCACGTGCCCAACATGGAGGAAACGATCAACCAGCCGTACTATGACTCGGTATCGTTTGCGCAGGCCGCGGCCTTCACCAAGACCACGCTCTTTTCCACTCCCATTGGCCAGGGCGGTAAGACTCTCGCCCAGACCAACATGACCCAGGCCAACGTGCTGCCCAACCCACAGCGGTTGTATGTGACTTCGCTGCGTGTGTTCATCGGAAACGATACCAATCCGACCGACCTGAACAACATGCTGCGCAACGTCAGCATTACCATCACCGTGGGAAAGAAACCCATGTTCGAAGGGTTTCTTGGACTGCTCACCGCTGGTTGCGGAGGAATCGTTACCGCCGCCTCCAACCTGGGCACCGCACTGGGCGGAGCTGCACCGGTTTATTCCACGACCAACGGCCTGCCCGACCAACGCAACGTCTACAGCCTCACTCAGCCATTCCCGATTGACAACGGTGAAAACCTGTCTGTCACTCTGTTTCCTGAGACGGCCTTCAACTTTGTCGCGGCCGGCGCTTTCCCCGCCGGTGTGGGCACAACCTTCTACGTCATCTTTGACGGAGATCTCTACCGCGGCGTCCAGTAAACGTCGCGCCACAAATTGCCCCCTGTTTTCAGAAATTGCCCCCCAATTAATTTCTCTTCTCGCGCCGCGCGCGTGCGCCCCGCGGAGGAAGGCGAATCTTCATGACTTGCAATGCATGTGGAGGCAAGGGAGTTATCCAGGCGCTGGGCACGCTGATCAAATGCCCCGTGTGCAACGGCACCGGCACCGCTCCGGACCCCGGCCTGTTTTTCATCTACGAGGGCGGTCCATTTGTTTTGGCCGGCAACGCCGTTCAGAACGGTAACTCGATCCAGGTGCTCGATAAGGATTTCCGCTGGCAGTTTGCCGTGGCAATTTCGACCGGCGCATTCACTGTGTTCATCCGCGACAGCCAGCGCAAGCGCCCCTTCAGCAACCAGGCGGTGCACAGCTCCAACATCTTCGGTACCGCGCAGAATCCATTTCCCGTCCTGGTGCCGTGGACGTTCCGCAAGCGCGGCTCGATCCTGTTTGACCTGGCCGACATCAGCGGCGCCGGCAACACCATTCGCGTGGCATTTATCGGCGTAGAAGCCGATGCCGCCGACTACTCGACAGCATAGGAGATTTACATGGCGTCGTTTCACATTCACAGCGGCCTCACGTTGTGGCTGCTTTTCACCATCGGCGTGTTGCTTCACGGGCTTCAGATCGCGGACGACCAGGTCCGCCTGCAGAAGAAGTTTGCCACCATGCGTGCATTCTTCTCCTGGTACCGCGTCCCCCTGGCCGTGCGTTCCGCGCTGAATAGCGTGCTGTTCTGGCTCTGGACTTCGCACAGCGATTATCTGGCCAAGCTGCTGGCCCTGGCCGGCATCAACCTGGCCCTCGAACTACCCGTGACCGGCGGATTCGCGCTGCTATTCGGACTCTTCATCGATTGGGGACTCGCCGCCATCACCGCGCGCATTCCCTTTTTGCAAAACGCAGTTCCAACCATCAACGGAGACAATCATGCGACTCAAGACAAGACATAAATTCTACGCACTGCTGCTGATTTGCGCCCTGGCCGGCTTCATTGGTTGTTCAAGCTGGGAGCGCGACACCATGCAGAGCCTGGCAGCTTCCCAGGGAGTCATCAACCAGGCATTTGACGATTACAACAGCGGCAAGATCGAGCAGACTCCACAGAATCACAATCTGCTGATCACCGCGCGCAGCAAGCACAACGATGTGACGCAACTCTTCTTGAGCTACGTGAAGATCGAGCAGGCCACTCAGGGACAGAAGTGCGACCAGGGCTGCAAGGATACGCTGGCAAAGGCACAAGCGGGAGTAGCTGCCGCATTGCTGGAGCTGGGGCAGATAGTGCAGGCGGTCGATGACCTGGTGAAGCAGAAACCAACGCCCAAGGCGCAATCTACGGCCGACATCGGGCCCATGCCGGCGAGCTGAGCGGCGGCAAAAACGTTAATGCACTTTTATGCAGTTATGCAATTAGAGGACAACAGGAAATGACGCAAACAAAACTCACTCAGATTCAGGCCACCCTCACCGGCGCAGACGGCAGCAAGGTTGACGTACTTGTCCAGGACATCGAAAAGGTTCTGGAGATCATCGGCGCCGCAACCGGCACGTCCGAGTATGTGGGAATCGCCGAGGAGCTGGTCGCACTGGGCGAAGCTGCCCTGCACAAATTCAAAGGCGCGGCCACCATCGCGATTACGCCGGAAAACGTGGCCACTTTGTTCGTGACCAAAACGCTGGTAGATGAGCCCGCGCCGGCGACGCCCCCTGCGCCGCAACAGTAGCAAAGATTTTTAGAAGTCCCAGGGGAGCGAGATGTATATCGCCAGACAACGCGGACAAGTCAGGATCATCCCGCCGCGTGTCCGGAGGCCGTTGCAGCGGCCGGCACAGATGGGCTTTCTGCCATTCATTCTGCCGGCGATCGGCCTAGGGACCCAGATCTTTGGAAAGCTATTCACCGGCGGCAAAGGCCACCAGTGCTCAAAGACGGCGACCGACCCGGAATCATTTCTGGCGTGCTGGCCATACAAGCCGATCCCGGACAACTACGTGCCCTATGACGCCGGCGGCGGCAAGGGATGG
>DASREY010000067.1:0-25404 GCA_035651775.1 Terriglobales bacterium | reverse complement strand
GATTTGCACGCACCACAAATCCAGGGATTTTTTAATATCCCGGTCGATCACCTGTTCGCTTCGCCGGTGCTGGTAGACCACTTCCGCAAAATGAACTTGCAGAACCTGACCGTGGTTTCGCCCGATGCCGGCGGCGTGGAGCGCGCGCGCTTCTTCGCCAAAAAAATGGAAGCTCCTATCGCCATCGTGGATAAACGCCGCACTGACATGAACGTCACGGAAGTGATGCACGTGATCGGCGATGTGCATGACCGCACCTGTTTGATTCTGGATGACATTATTGATACGGCCGGCACCCTAGTGAAGACTGCCGAAGCATTGATGCAGGCGGGAGCGACAAAAGTTTATGCCTGCGCGTCGCATCCGGTGCTTTCCGGGCCGGCGATCGAGCGTATTGCCAAGTCTCCGCTGGAGCAGGTGGTGGTAACCAATACGATTCCGTTGACCAACGCGGGCAAGAATGAACCCAAGATTAGAGTGCTCTCTATCGCCGGCCTGCTGGCGCGGGCGATTCAGTCCATACACGAAGAGACTTCGGTGAGCACGCTGTTTACATGAAGACAGCCGCCAGCTACCGGCTTCTGCTGTTTCGAAGCCGAGCGACGCGAGCTGAAAGTTTTTAACTGAGATTTTAAGGAAAGGATTTCTTTCTAAGCCACCAGAATTCGACACAGCGAGTGGCTAGAAGCTAGAGGCTAATTTTTATGGCAACTGCAACAGCGAAAAATGAAAATGCAATAGAAGCCCAGGTCCGCACGGAAGAGTCGCGCGGCAAGAATGAAGCGCGGCGGCTGCGGGTGAGCGGCAGGATTCCAGCAGTGGTCTATGGCGCCAAGAAGGACACGGTGGCTGTGAGCGTCGATCCGAAAGAGATTGGGCGCATCCTGCAATCAGACAGCGGGCATAACACCATCTTCGACCTGAAGGTGGGCAACGAGAGCACCAAGGCCATGATCGTGGACTGGCAGTATGAGCCCATCAAGGGCAAACTCATGCACATCGACATGAAGCGCATTGCCATGGACCAGAAGCTGCGGGTCAAGGTACCGATCCAGCTTACGGGGACCGCCGAAGGAGTGAAGACGCAGGGCGGCATCCTGGAGCAGGTGCTGCGCGAGGTGGAAATTGAGTGCTTGCCGACCAACATCCCCAGCCACATTGACGCGGATGTGACCGCGCTGGTCTTTGGCCAGGTGCTGCGCGTTTCCGATCTCCCGCATACCGGAGATATGAAATTCGTGACGGATGCAAACCAAACCGTGGCGCACATCACCGCGGTGAAAGAAGAAGTGGCGCCTACACCAGAGGCCGTTGCCGAAGCCGCTACGGCCACGCCTGCCGAACCCGAGGTCATCAAGAAGGGCAAGCAGGAGACCGAGGAGGGTGCTGCCGCTGCTCCGGCTGCGGAAGCAAAACCGGAGAAGGGCGAGAAGAAGGAAAAGAAGTAAAGAGCTGCGGCGCTGCGGGCACAGCCGGAGACGGCTGTGCCACACAGGTATGGACGATCGCGGCTTGCAGGGCCTTACATACAAGCATGAAATTGATTGTCGGGCTCGGCAACCCGGGTATGGAGTATCAGTTCACGCCGCACAATATGGGCTTTCTGGTTATTGACCGGATTGCCGAAAAACATGGCGTGCATGTGATCAACCGGCATTGCCATGCGCTCACTGCCAGGGTCAAGATCGGGGAAGTAGAAGCCCTGCTGGCCAAGCCGGAAACTTTCATGAACCTGAGCGGCAGGGCGGTAGGCGAGCTGGCGGCAAAGTACGAAGCCGACGTGAAGAAAGACCTGATCGTGACTTACGACGAGCTGGATTTTCCGCTCGGCGCCATGCGCATTCGAGAGCGTGGATCGAGCGCCGGGCATAACGGGATGGAATCGGTGATCGGCGCGTTAGGAACACAAGAATTTGTGCGCATCCGGTTAGGCATCGCTCCGGAGCACAAAGTAAGCGATGGCGCCCGTTACGTGCTTTCGCAGTTCAAAAAAGCGCAGTACAAAATGGTGGACGAAGTTTTAGATCGTGCCGCTGAAGCTGTGGAAGTGATTCTGACCGAAGGCGTAAGCCGAGCTATGAACCGCTTTAACCAGCGAGAGAAGAACGAAGAAACTTAATTTTGCGGAAAGCACCGGCAGACACAGCAGAACCGGAAGCCGACCGCGCAGCAAGAATTTTGCTTCATGATTTTGATGAAGCGTGGAGATATCAATGCAACGCACTTACGAATTAATGTTTATTGTCCGTCCGGATATGCCTGACGAGGAAGTGGATAAGCTCATTGGCACCCTGGAATCCAACGTAACCACAGCCGGCGGAACGGTGAAGCACACTGAACGCATGGGCAAACGCCGCCTGGCTTACACGGTACGTAAATTCAACGAAGGCCTCTATATCCTCCTGACGCTGGAGGGTACGGGCGAGATTATCCATGAGGTTGAACGCCGCCTGCGTGTTGCCGAGCCGGTGATTAAGTTCATCAGCGTGCGCGTGGATGAAGAACACAAGCGCCTCGATAAGATCAAGGCGCTGCGCGCCGCGCGGGTCAAACGCACTCCGGTGGCAGCAGCGGCGCCGGCAGCCCCGGCGCCGACACCGGAACCTGCCCCCACGGCAGAAACCGGCGGCGAGCCGGCAACGGCTACCGTTTAAGGGCAAACACGATTTTGCAGAGACGCAGCATGTTACGTCTCTATGGCAAGGGCCGCCAAGGTTCAGCAACATAAGCGGCGGTCCTGGCTAAGATTAAAGAGAGAATTGAGGAAATCATGGCAGACGAAGAAGTACAGACAACGCAGACAGAACAGCCTGAAAGCCGCAGCGGCGGTGGCGGCGGCGGTGGCGGCGGGCGCGAACGACGCCCCAGTCCGGGAGGCGGCCGCGGCGAAGGCGGTGGCCGCAAATTTTTCCGGCGCAAGAAGGTATGCAAATTCTGCGTGGAAAAAATTGACTCCATCAACTACAAAGACGTGCGCCTGTTGCAGCAATTCGTGGCCGAGCGCGGCAAGATTGTCCCACGCCGGCTGACGGGAGTATGCACGCCCCACCAGCGCCGCCTGACAGCGGCCATCAAGCAGGCCCGCAACATCGCGCTGTTGCCCTTTGCGGCAAGGTTCTAGGATTTGCGGAGTACGATTTACGAAGGACGATTGAACATACTCGATTCGTTCTGGTTTGTCTCCCGCGAAGGGCAAAGATGAAGTTTTGCCGGCGCGGATGCCCGTGAGTTGACGGGACAATTTACAGGAGATTTTCAGCATGGAAGTCATTCTTAAAGAAGATGTGCAGAAGCTGGGCCATCGCGGCGACGTAGTCAAGGTGGCTGACGGATACGGAAGAAACTTTCTGTTGCCGCGCAAACTGGCGATTGAAGCCACGCCCGCCAACCGCGCGGTGATCGAGCAGATGAAGGCGGCCGCGGTGCGCCGCTCGGCGCGCGAGAAGTCTGACGCCGAAGCGCTGGCCAAGCAGTTTGCCACGGTTCATCTCACCTTCCTGCGCAAGGTCGGGGAACGCGAACACCTGTTTGGCTCGGTGACCTCAGCCGACATAGCGCAAGAGATGGAAGCGCGCGGCTTTAATATTGACCGCCGCAAGATCCAGCTCGAGGACCCGTTGAAGACGCTGGGCGAGTTCGATGTGCAGATCAGGCTGCATCGCGACATCGCAGCTCCCATCAAAGTGACGATCAAGCCGGATACAGAATAGATTGAATCATTCGGGTGATTGGGTCATGGCATTCGATAATTGTTATTCTGCATCGTACTCGCGGCCATTCTCGACACAGAAGATAAGGGTTCTCTGCAACAGCTTTCAGTACAACCTCCAGCAATATCGTTGAGTGCAGGCGGGCACAGCCGGGGACGGCTGTGCCACACATTTCTTTCGCTATTAGGTTCCCCATAAACGGTTTTTACCTGTCATAATTTGCTTACGAAACTGTCTGGTCGCCGTCTATCTTTGTGCCGGTCAAAAGGCGGAAATGAGAGCCTCTTGAGGGCGAGCAAAGATTGAGAGACAAATGCCGACCCAAGCAGTCTTAACTCACGGACTGAAGAGTTCAGGAGTATAGGGTTGGCGGACAGGAATCCCACGTATGAGTGTTTTTGAGAATACGGTGGGAGCGATAGGCAGTCCCGCGGATATCTCCCCTTTTAGGGGAAACATGGTCAGCCAGGCTCTGAGGCGCGTTGACGATAACGTCCTGATACGCGAGGCGCAGCGCGGCAATCGCGCCGCCTTCGAGGAATTGGTGCGCCAATACGACCATGCAGTGCTGCGACTGGCCTTACGCCTGACCGCCTCTGAACAGGATGCGCAGGATATCTACCAGGAAGCCTTTTTAAAGGCCTACCGCAACCTGGTGAGCTTCCGCTTCGAATGCTCGTTTTATACCTGGATTTACCGCATCGTGACCAACTTATGCCTGGACCACTTGCGCAAAAAGAACGTGCGCAAAGAAGAAGCTCCGGTCGCCACGATGCAGGATGGCAGCGAGCTGAATGTGCTTGACCAGGTGGCTGATGAACGCGCCCACAGCAATCCGGAGCGCGACCTGATGCGGCGCGAACTGGGCCGCAAGATCGGCCTGGCATTGAATCGGCTTACCCCACGCGAGCGCATGGTGTTTGAGCTGAAGCACTATCAGGGGCTGAAATTGCGCACTATCGGTGAAATGCTGAGCACCACCGAAGAGACGGCCAAGAATACGCTTTTCCGCGCCACGCAAAAGCTGCGAGGCGCTCTGGCAGAGATGCGATGAATTTTGAGAGACGCAGCAAGCTGCGTCTCTATGAAAATGAGAGACAACCATGAATTGCGAGTTGTTTAAACAAAACGTTGTTTTGCTGGTCTACGACGAGCTGCCTGACGACACGCTTTTCGAGATGAAGCAGCATGCCGAGCGCTGCGCTGCCTGCAATCAAGAGCTGGAATCGGCACAGCAGTTTCGGGCGGATGTAAGCACCACCCCGGCCCTGGAGCCGAGCCCTAATCTGCTGGCTTCCTCCCGCCTGCGTTTGCAAGACGCGCTGGAGACAGCCCAGCAACATAGAGGTTGGCGGAGATGGGTGTTCGATCCAGTAGATTGGCTGCGGCAGATCAGATTTTCACCCGCGCTGGCCGCTGCAATCCTGATTTTTGGTTTTGCGGGAGGGGTGATGACGACCTTCCAGATGCGGCCGCTTTCCGGCGGCGTAATGACACCCCCATCTACCGAAGCCTCCATCGCCGGAATTCGCGGCATCACGCAAGATCCCAACACCAATACCGTTCAAATCAATTACGACAAGCTGCTGCCCGCCTCGGCGCGGGGTTCGATTGATAATCCCGATATTGAAAAGCTGCTGCTTTATGCCGCTCATACTCAAGAGAACCCGGGAGTGAGGGTAGAGTCGGTTTCCATTCTTTCGCAAAAGTGCCATGACTCTGAAGTGCGCCAGGCGATGATGCGCGCCCTGCTTGAAGACCGCAATCCGGGGGTGCGCCTGCAGGCGCTGGATGGGCTCGAACAGTATGTGAAAGAAGATATCCAGGTTCGCGACGTTGTGATCCAGGCCCTGTTGCATGATACCAACCAGGGTGTGCGCACCGAGGCGATTCGCCTGCTGCAGCCAGTGAAGGCAGATAGCGCCGTACGCAGCGCCTTTGAGCAACTGGCGCGGGAAGATGAAAACGAGTACATCCGCTCCGAATCGGAGCGCACGCTGGCCTCGCTGCCCGACATCGATTAGAGAACTGTAGCGATGTCACGCCCAGCGTTAAGAGGGAGACACCCATTGAAGAAGAAGAGAATACAAATCGTTCTGGTCGCTGCCCTCGCAATGGCCGGCATGGCCAGGGCGCAAGAAGCAAAAGTTTATCGCGACGGGGAAGCCTGGGTGGAAGAGACGACAGGAAGCCTGCCGGCACAGCGCAACCTGAGGCTGACCACGAATTTCGGATCCGTCCATATTCAGGGCGGGACAGCCAACAACGTTACATACACCGTTAAGAAGCGGGTCTACACCTCATCGGAGCAGGAGGCGCGACGCGCGTTTGAGCTTATCCACATCAGCGCCAGCACACAGGGCGACACTGTTAACCTGCGGGGGCAGGGGCCCAGCAACTACGGGCGTGGGCGTTCCTATTCCGCAGATTTTGATATCCACACACCAAAAGAGCTTGATGTCTATGCGCGCACCGGCGGCGGGAACCTGGCAGTGAATGCCATCAGCGGCGCAGTACAGGCAGAAACAGGCGGCGGCAACGTTTCGCTCGACGACGTTGGAGGTGCAATTGATGCCTCCAGCGGCGGCGGCAGCGTGGATGTAGGCACAGCCGGTGCAGAGGTCAAGCTGGAAACAGGCGGTGGCAATATCAACCTGCGCTCCGCAGGTGGGATTGTACATGCGGAGAGTGGAGGCGGAGCTATCCGGGTTGATTCCGGTAAGCAGAATATTGTTCTGGTAACCGGAGGCGGTCCAATTGCGGTTTCCAGTTGCGGCGGAGACCTGACCGCGGAGACGGGCGGCGGCAATATCACAGCCGGCAACGTAGGCGGCAAGGCGACGCTGAAAACAGGCGGGGGGGCGATCAAACTGACTTCAGCCAACGGACCGGTACAGGCAGAGAGTGGCGGCGGTAGCGTCGAGCTATACAAGCTGATGCGCGGCGCCCAGGTGGCCACCGGAGGCGGCCAGATTACGGCTGAATTCATAGGGCAAGGCGCCAACTTCACGGCTTCACGCCTGGAAACAGCAGCCGGCGATATCCGCGTCTATCTTCCGGAAGACCTTCCGGTAACGGTACAGGCAGCTATTGATATGGCGTCAGGCCAGAGGATCCACTCCGAATTCCCCAGTCTGCAAATTTCTTCCGAGGGCCCGGGGTGGGCCAAAGAGACGTATTGCCAGGGCAACATAAATGGCGGCGGCAAGGTGCTTCACATTCATACCAGCACCGGTAATATCGAGTTGCTGAAGCGCACGGTTTCTGTGAGCGATCGTAATCCAAGATAAAAGAGGTTTTGTATGCGTAGCCTATTGGGCAAAGTTCTGTTGATGATAATGGCCGTCTCGCTTACCGCCTGGGCGGCAGACGATGAATATCGCGCTGAGCCCGGGGAGCCCGGTTATCAAGGTCATGGCTCCTATTCGGGCGTCGACATGCAGGATTATACGGAATCAGGCGAACCGGGCGCGGGAACAAGCAGCTTTCACTTTACCAGTGGTTCCTACTTGGGAATTGATACGCAAGACATCACGGCTGAACGCGTGGCCCCGCTCAAGCTGAAAGAAGAGCGCGGAGTCGAAGTCATGATGGTCGATCAGGATGCTCCCGCCGGCAAAGCCGGCGTCAAGGAGCACGATGTCATCCTGGATTTCAACGGGACCAAGGTCGAGGGCGTTGAGCAACTGCGCCGCCTGATCCATGAAGTTCCTCCAGGCCGCACCGTCACCCTGGGGCTCAGCCGCGATGGACAGCCGGTTACCGTAGAGGTGCAATTGGCGGACCGCGCCAAGGCCATGGCCCACGCCATGCCAAAAATGCCCGCCATGCCCCAGATGCCAAGCATGCCTGAGATCACCATGCCCGATTTTGATTTGATCATTCGCCCGGTCCGCTCCGGGCTGCAGGTTGAAAGCCTTACCCCACAACTGGGAGAATTCTTCGGGGTCAAGGGCGGGGACGGCGTTCTGGTACGCTCGGTAGATAAAAACAGCCCGGGCGAGAGCGCCGGCCTCAAGGCGGGCGATGTGATTGTGCGAGTTGAAACCGAAAAGATCGCCAACCGCAGCGACTGGAATATGGCTGTGCGCTCTCACACCGGGAGTAAAGTCACGATTGGCGTCGTACGCGATAAGCGCGAGCAAAACTTCTCTCTGACGATCCCCGAGCGGTCCAAAGACCACTCCAGCCTCTGGACTCCCGGCGAAGGAATGCAATGGGAGGATTTTGGCATAGACTTTGACAGCAGCGACCTGCAGCAGATCAGCACAGCGGCACGCCAGGCTGCTGCCCAGATGCGGGTAACGCTGAAGAAGAATGGCACACAAGCCAAGGCTGCAATAGACCAGATAAAACCTCAGCTCGACCAGATGAGGCGTTCGCTGGAAGAAATGCAGCGCTCTCTGAGGAAGTCATTACAAGAATTGTAAGCGCTTCATGTTGTGGCTTAATTCATTTGAGGCGGATTCAGCGGCAGGAAGATGGAAAAGCAAGTTCCGGAATGACCGCCCTCGCTGCTGCCCAGCAGGCGAAGCCAGCCACTCTGTTTAAGCACGAGTCTGCGAGTCACCCACAAGCCCAGCCCAGAACCTTTGCCATTTTTGGTGGAAAATAAAGGTTCAAAAATTCTCTCTCTGAGGTCATTGGGGATGCCGGGGCCGTTGTCTGCAAATTCGATTTGAACTCCCTGGACTTTTCCAGCTTCAGACTTTTCATGACAGGCATAGGTATGCACCGACAGTTTCCCGGTTTCGCAAGGCGCCGATTCCAGGGCATTGATTACGATGTTCGAAAAAATCTGGCGAATTGCCCCCGGGCTGCCTTGAATCGTCCCATTGAAGTCATAGCGCCTCTCCACCGTAATGTGTTTATGCTCAATTTTCGCGGCGTAAGTATTGAGAACCTCTTCCAGCATATTCGCCATGGATACTGCGACCGGGGTTTCTTCCCGTACCAGCGACAGGCTCTGGGCCGATACATCGAATGTACGCGACAATTCCTGTCTCGCAATTGCGACCAGTTGGCGGGAGTGGGGTGAGAGCCCGGATTCCTTCTCCAGCAACAGGAGCGCATTGGCCACGCTTTGAAGAGAGTTTTTTATCTCGTGGATGATGGCGGCCGAGGCCAAGCCCAGCTCGGCCAGCGCATGCATATTCTGATTTTGAGGCTGCTGGTGGCCCATCACCACCTACTCCTTATGCGTGCGCGAAACCCAGGCGCATTAACCGCGCGCAGACATCTGATTTACGTTGGGATGATCGAATGATGCGTCAAGTTGCGCCAATCTGGGTCTAAATTACAGAGCTGAACTTCAGAGTTCTTGCTGCATTTGCCGCCAGCGTCAGATCAGCAATGTTCTATAATGTGGCGCTCTCTCATTCGCGAGGCAGGAGAGCTGGCGTAAGCTGCAATCCGGCTGCCGCGAGTAGCCATAGAGCAATATTTCCGCATCATAGAAATTCAGGCCACTTTCGTAGCAAATCAGGATCAACGAAGGAGAGATGTTATGCGTAAATTAGCATTGTGTTTTGCCGTTCTGTTGTTCTTTGCTGTTTCGGGTGTGGCCCAGAGCGACACCTCCAACAGCTCTACATCCACGAGTTCCACCACAACCACAACCACCAAGACCAAGAAAGCCAAATCGTCCAAGACCGCCGAGGGCGAGCACCAGGTTACCGGTTGCCTGGCCGGCCCTAATGACGAAGGCGTCTATACGCTGACCAATGGCCACTACACCAAAGGCCTTGAGGTCGGGGGCAACGATGAGCTGAAAGACCATGTCGGACACCAGGTCACGCTCAAAGGCACTTGGGGAAGCGCCGCCGATATCGGCGAGAAATCCAATACTGCTGAAAACGAGAAGGCCGAAAAACACATGAAAGTTTCCAGCATTAAGATGGTCTCTGATAGCTGCCCCGCTTCCAATGCCAAAAAAGGCAAGAAGAGCAAAGCAGCGGCGCCGACCTCTTAAGAGCAGCTGCAAGCTACAAGGAATACAGGGACGCAGTATGTTGCGTCCCTATTTTTTTGGACTCCCGTGGCAAAGAAATCTTCTTACACCCTGGCGCTACGCGTCCAGTTCATCTCCAGCACGTGCACTCCCCCCACCCGTATACTTTCTAAGAAGCAATTCCATATATGAAAACCATAGGGTTGATCGGCGGAATGAGCTGGGAATCTACGCTTGAGTACTACCGGATTCTTAATGAAACCGTAAAAGCCAGAGCCGGAGGGTTCCACTCGGCAAAGATTCTCATGTTTTCTGTGGACTTCGCAGAAGTGGAACAAATGCAGCATGAAGGGCGTTGGAACGATGCTGCTCGCTTGCTTGCCGCTGCAGCCCAGCGCCTGGAAGCCGCCGGAGCAGACTTCATTCTTCTCTGCACCAACACGATGCACAAGGTGGCAGCGGAAATTGAGCAGAGTATCCATATTCCCTTCCTGCATATCGCCGACCCCACGGGCGCAGCCATTGCCGCCCAGGGCCTGAAGTGCATAGGGCTTCTGGCAACTCGATTCACCATGGAGGAAGACTTCTATAAACGCAGGCTGGCAGACCAGTTTCAACTGCAGGTTCTCACGCCGGAAAGGGCAGAGCGCGAGATGGTACATCGCGTTATCTACGAAGAGCTGTGCCTGGGAAAGATCCTGCCTGGCTCCAAAGCACAATACCTGGAAACCATGGGCCGCATGATCGATCGCGGTGCGGAATGTGTGGTCCTGGGCTGCACAGAAATTGGGCTGCTGGTGCGACAAACCGATGTGAAGGTCCCGCTGTTTGACACGGCGTATATTCATGCCGTTGCCGCGGTGGACTATGCGATGAAAGATTAGCCTTGCTTGAGCGTCTTTTATTCCGGCCAACGCTGGAAGAGCAAGCAGCCGTTCGTGCCGCCGAAGCCGAAAGAATTGGTCAGGGCATACTCAATGTGAGCTTTACGGGCGTGATTGGGGACATAATCCAGGTCGCACTCAGGATCGGGCTTTTCCTGATTGATGGTAGGCGGCAGGCATTGATCACGCAAAACAAGCACCGTAACACCGGCTTCAATGCCTCCTGCTCCTCCCAGCACATGTCCGGTCATGGACTTGGTGGAGCTTACCGCCAATTTCTTTGCATGCTGGCCAAAAGCCGCCTTGATAGCCATGGTTTCCAGACGGTCGCCGAGGGGAGTAGACGTGCCATGGGCATTCACATAATCCACGGCCTCTGGAGCAATGCCTGCATCTTTGAGGGTATTCACCATGACCCGGTAGGCGCCCTCGCCGCCTTCGGCCGGCTGGGTAATGTGATAGGCATCGGCGCTCATGCCATAGCCCACTAACTCCGCGTAAATTTTTGCGTCGCGCTTGCGGGCGTGATCCAGGTCCTCAAGAATCAGGATGCCGGCCCCTTCGCCAACCACAAAACCGTCTCGGTCCGCATCAAAGGGGCGGCTGGACTTCTGCGGGTCGTCATTACGAGTAGAGAGAGCCCGCATAGCGGCGAACCCGCCGATGCCCATGGGAGTAATGGCAGCTTCGCTGCCGCCGGCGATCATGACGTCAGCATCGCCACGGGCAATAATCTTCATGGCATCGCCGATGGAGTGCGCGCTGGTAGTGCAGGCGGTGCAGGTGGCCTCATTGGGCCCCTTGGCGCCCCAGCGAATGCTTACCTGCCCGGCCGCCAGGTTCACGATGGCGGAAGGAATAAAAAAAGGAGAGATCTTGCGCGGCCCGCCGGCAAGTAAAGCGCTGTGCTCCCGCTCGATTACATCGAAACCGCCGATGCCGGAGCCGATGTGCACTCCCACCCGGGTGGCATTTTCGGGAGTGATCTTCAGTCCGCTCATCTTCATGGCTTCATCGGTAGCGGCGAGCGCCAACTGGATGAAGCGGGCCATTTTTTTCAGCTCTTTTTTTTCGATGAAATCGAGAGGTTCGAAATTTTTGACTTCAGCGGCAATCCGGCAGGCAAACTCGGCGGCATCAAACTGCGTGATGCTCGTGACGCCACTCTTGCCGGCATGGAGGTTCTTCCAGACCTCATCCACGGTGTTGCCCACCGCGCATATCAGCCCCAAGCCTGTGACCACCACTCTTCGAGCAGATAAACCCAACTACTTCCCGCCTTTCGAGTTCTTGGCGATGTAATCAATCGCGTCTTTCACAGTCTTGATCTTCTCCGCATCCTCGTCCGGGATCTCGATGTCGAAAGCCTCTTCGAAAGCCATGACCAGTTCGACCGTGTCGAGCGAATCCGCGCCCAGATCATCCACGAACGAGGCGCTGGGCGTGACTTCGCCCTCATCCACACCCAGTTGCTCTACGATGATCTGCTTTACCTTGTCTTCAACATTCTTCTCTGCCATCGAAAAAGTCTCCTTCGCGTGTAATTCGTAATTTGAGAGCCCGGGCCAGCGCAAGCCGGAATCAAGGCACGTCCCTCAGGGGGCGTCTGTTAAGCTGCTGCAAAACAACTAGTGTAATTTGCCGGAAGAAGGCTTGTAAAGCCGGGGATGGCATAAGACATTGAACTACGTTGCCGCCTGAATGGAAGCCTGCCAGATGCGGGCGCCCGGGCGAGCAGCCGGGATATGCAATCGCCTTTGGCCTGCGAGTACGCCAACAGCATCGTTGCTCCATGGGCGACAGACCGGCGCTTTTCCCTCTCGTATTCAGCCGCCGCCGCTGGGTTGCTTCTCAGGTAATCTCGAAACAGCAGGTTATCCTTCCAATGATGGCCGCCAAAGACGACAACCGCCAGGTTGAAATTGTGGATTCCACGTTTTCTGAAATAGGAGCGGCCGGGGACTCCGGCCTCTCCCAGAGATTCGTAACCTGCTTGCTGCAATTGCTCTATGTCGTGGGCAGCAACCGGCAGTTCCTTCACGCCAATCAGGATGTCAATAATTGGTTTGGCTGCCATCCCCTGTATTGCAGTGCTGCCAAAATGTTCAGCTGCCAGGATGAAGGGAGCAAGCGTGCGCAGGCGACCTGATTCTTCCCGAAAAAGCTCCGTCCAGTTTGGATCGTATTCGACTAAATGGACCGGCTCATCCAGATCGTTTTTCATGGCAACGACTTGCTATTTTGCCAGCGCGGCCAGCACCTCTTCGGCGTGGCCTTCCGGCTTGACGTTCTCGAAAACCCTGGCGATTTTGCCTTCTTTATCAATCACGAAGGTGGTGCGGGCAATGCCCATCACCTTCTTGCCGTACATATTTTTTTCTTTGATTACGCCGAACTTATTGGCTACTTTTTTCTCCTGGTCGGCAAGCAGCGTATACGGCAGGTCGTGCTGTTGTTTAAACTTAAGCTGGGCGCCGGGAGTGTCGGCAGAGATGCCCAGCACCGCCAGGCCGGCTTTTTGCAGTTTGCTGTAGGCGTCGCGGAACCCGCACGCTTCCAGGGTTCAGCCGGGAGTGTTAGCCTTAGGATAGAAGAACAGCACCACATCCTGGCCGCGAAAGTCTTTTAAACTGACGGTTTTCCCGGTCTCATCAGGAAGACTAAAATCGGGTGCTTTGCCTTTGACTTTCATGATTACGCTCCTTGCTCACGAAAAACGATTTTCAGCAGTGAAATATTTATACCGGATTCTGGCGGTCGCTGCCATCCTGCTGCCGTTGCTTGCGCCGGCAACCTGTGTGGCGCAAAAGAAAACGCGCAGCAAACTACGGGCATTGGCTGTGGTGGAGTTTCCCGCTTCTGCCCGCGTTGGTCCCGATATGCAGATGCCTTCTTCGGCCAGGCTGCACCCCGTCGCTATTTTTATCAATGGGGAATACCAGGATGCTTCCATCTATGAGATCAACCCCATGCCCATGGCGCTGGAGCCAGGGACAGTTTATGACGTGCAACAGAGTGGCGAGCCTCTGGGCCTGTTGACCGTTGAAAGCGCAAGC
The DNA here is from genome assembly GCA_035651775.1 of Terriglobales bacterium. Taxonomy (GTDB): domain Bacteria; phylum Acidobacteriota; class Terriglobia; order Terriglobales; family Acidobacteriaceae; genus QIAW01. The sequence continues at coordinate 11,804 of DASREY010000067.1, read as the reverse complement.
AAGGCCAAAGACGACTGGCTGGCCAGCGGGAAGTGGAAATCGGAAGCCAGTATTACCGCAGCTAAACATGCGCCCGCCCCCGGGGCAGCGCCAGTACAAGCGTCCGATGAACGGCCGCATCTGAAGCGTGGTGGCAACCAAGCTGCCGCTCCGCAACCTGCGCCTGCGCCCAGCCCGGCGCCGAATTCCTCCTCTACCCCCGCTCAGCCCACGCCGACGCCTGCTCCTGCTGCGGCTCCCACTCCGGCCGAAGCAACTCAGCCTGCCCAGGAATCTACGGCTGCCTCACCTTCGGCGGAAGAAGCTGACCCTTCTGAAGCTGATCCCAATCGGCCAACGTTGCGCCACCGTGCGGAAGCGGCTTCGGAGAAAACCACTCCTCCTACGCAGGTTGAGCGCAAGCGGGAAGCGACGCGCGTGCCGGTGGCGGCGCGTGTTCCTGCCAAGGGAAGCACGCAATCTACAGCTCCAGCCTTGAATTTGCCCACGCCGGTGCTGAAAAAAAGACCGCAGGCTGCGGCGCAGTTCCTGGTGGCTATCTCCGACGCTTCCCCCTACGAAACGCACACTTACAAATTTCCCTGGACCGCCGACGAGCAGCAGCAGCTCACCAGCGCGGTCGAAAAACAGGCGCTGGCAGAGATGACGGCCTACGCTGCCAAGTCTTCGCAGACGATAGTTCCCGGCAGCTTTGCAGCCAGCGTTCAGGCATTTGATCTATACAGCGACAACAATCCTGAAATGGTAGTCACAGCAAAATGTGCGCTGCGCAAGAAGCTGGCTCCGGCCAAAACCGCTCCGCTGAATGCATATATCACTTACGTGGTGGGGCAGGAGCCCAGCGGAGACTACAGTAAGCTCCTTTCTGAGATTACCGACGATGATCACATGGATGTAAATGGCAGGCTGGAGCTGGTGGATGCCGTTGATGCCGACGGCGATGGTCGCGCCGAACTGCTCTTCCGCCGGGTGGGAGTTACCACGCAGAGTTTCGAACTCTACCGCGCGGTACGGGATCAGCTGTGGAAGCTGTTCGAAGGAGCGGAAATCACTAGGTAATTTTTAACCGCGGAGGCGCAGAGACGCTGAGGAATTGAGCGCTTTCAAATTGCACAATTACAAAATCATTCAATTGCCAATTCTTCAATGGCCAATGCCGATTCAGCATTTTGACCTTCAATTACACAATCAATTACACAATTACCCGATTACACAATTGCCCAATTCTTCTCCGCGCTTCCTATCCTAGTTTTTTCTTCAGCAGTTCGTTGACTTTTTCTGGATTCGCCTGGCCCTTCGACGCTTTCATTACCTGGCCTACAAAAAATCCAATGATGGTTGTTTTGCCGGCGCGGTACTGCTCAAGCTGTTTAGGACTTGCCGCGATGACCTCATCAATCATTTTTTCGATTGCCGATTCATCCGTTATCTGCTGCGGCTTCTCTTTTTCGTAGACGACAGGGAAATCCTGATTGCGCTCGAACGCAAGATCGTAGAGGTCTTTGAGCATCTTGCCGGAGATCGAGCCAGACTCCACCAGGTCTGCTGAAAACGCCACACCCTTCATGGTGATGGGCGACTGCTCAATCTCCAGGTTCTGCGCCTTCAGGCGTCCCATTAATTCGCTCTGCACCAGGTTGGCGACTTTTTTAGGATTCTTCGCAGCGCGAGCAGCCTCTTCGAACTGGTCGGCCAGGGTACGGCTGGCGGTGAGCACCTCGGCATCTTTCATCGTGATGCCGTATTCGCTCACCATGCGCTGGCGGCGGGCTTGGGGCAGCTCAGGCAGCCTGGTCCTGATTTCCTGCTGCCATCTGCTATCCACGACCAGCGGTAATAGATCAGGCTCAGGAAAGTAGCGGTAGTCGTGCGCCTGCTCTTTAGAGCGCATGCCGTACGTCCGGCCTTCGGCGGCGTTGTAGAGACGGGTCTCCTGCATAATGCGGCCACCCTCTTCCACAACTTCGATCTGGCGATCGATCTCATACTCCAGCGCCTGCCTCACAAAGCGGAATGAGTTTACATTCTTGATCTCGGTCTTGGTGCCCAACTCTTTCTGGCCGCGCGGGCGGATGCTGACATTGGCATCGCAGCGCAGCGATCCCTCTTCCATATTGCAATCGCTGACGCCGGTGTAAAGGATGATCTCTTTCAGCCGGGTGAGGTATTCATAGGCCTCTTCCGGGGAGCGCAGATCGGGCTCGCTCACAATTTCAGCCAGCGGGGTGCCCGAGCGGTTCAGGTCAATGTAGCTGCGCTCGGGATCAGAAAAGCCCTCGTGCAGGCTCTTGCCGGCATCCTCTTCCAGGTGCAGGCGGGTGATGCCGATGCGCTTGGCCCGGCCGCCCGTTTCAATATCAATATAGCCATGCTCGGCCAGGGGGCGGTCGTATTGCGAGATCTGGTATCCCTTGGGCAGGTCGGGATAAAAATAATTTTTGCGGGCGAAAATCGAAGTCTCGTTGATACGGCAGTTCAGGGCCATGCTCGCCAGAACCGCAAACTCTACCGCTTTTCTGTTGAGCACCGGCAAGGCGCCAGGAAGGCCCAGACATACCGGGCATACGTTGGTGTTAGGAGGTGCGCCGAACTGGGTGGAGCATCCGCAAAAAATCTTGGTGGCTGTCAGCAGCTGAATATGGACTTCAAGGCCAATCACCGGCTCGTACTTCGAGCCTGCCTGCACCGCCGCCTCAGAAACAGTGGACATAATCCTTCAGGAAGTACAATTTATAAAGTTCGATTTACGATTTTTGATGCACAAAGGCGAATGCTCCCATCTGCAAATCAAAATCTTTCTCTCAATCGTTAATCGCACTTCTTAAATCGTACTTCTTAAATCGTAATTCGTAAATCCCACTTCGCACTCCTTCAATCGGGAATCGGAGAATCGGTTACGATGAGCCGCCAGCGAATGGCGCCCTGCTCAGGCTTATGCTGATGATGATCTTGCGGGGGTAAAGGCCTCTCGATCCTATGGACGACTTCGTGTCCACATCCCTGGCATCGGTATATTCCCGACCATGGCACGATCGCGCCGGGGGCATGCACCTCGTCGAACGATTCATTATCCCATTGCTGCAGAATATTGGGATCTTTGTAAAGCGCCATTTCTTTCACCCTCAGAGACTATTTCGATCTGGCTTCATGATTGCCCACATTGGGAAGCTATAGCATCACAAAATAACGTATTCGGGCCTAAATTCAAACTGTATTACTCACGATTTTCGCTACTTGCTTGATTCTGTCTCGGAATTAGAAGGCGTGCTGGGTGGGCTTTTCGCTTTTTCGACCGATAGCTCGAAGTACAAAAGCTCCTGGCCCTGCGCGTTGCGCACTCCGTTCACATATATGTAAGAGCCTGTAATGGCGTCGCTCACCAGGCCGGAATCGAAAAACAGGAAACCGGCGCGGGTGGTGTGCGGCTCGATGGCAAGAAAGTTGAAACGGGCACGGTCGAGCTCTTCACGCGCTTTTTGCGCGTCCGATTCCTTGGACTTGTGGGGCAATGGAATGGGCAGCGGCGAGGGGCCTTGCACGTGAGGACGAATCTCTCCGTGACGAAAGAGCCGATCCATGACTTCGGCTTCGGTGAGCGCCTCCAGCTTGGCCTTCCTGCCCGTCTCCAGCTCAGCTTTCAGGTACTTGACCGAAATGGGATCGTCTCCATCGTTCGAGATAATCAACTGCACAGGCAGCAAACCATATTTGAGATAGTCCACGGTAAAGATACTGGCTTTGGCGCTGTTGTCGTAGGGATCAATGGCGATCGTGATCTTGTCGGGGGCGTCCTCTTCGTGCGCGGCATATGTGCGGGCGTGCGCCACCGGAGGCGCAACATAGGTCTTTTCTTCCTTGGCCTGGGCGACGGAAAAAAGAGCAATCGCGCAGGCACAGGCAATTATGCGGCGGAAAATCCGTAAGGCGGTGCTTGTTACCATGCTTTGATTATCCGGCGGAAAGGAAACAATGGGCAAGCTATTTAGCAATCAGCACTCAGCCCCTAAACAATTCGGTAGACCGCATGTTTCTAATACCCTGCCATTTAGAATAATCATAATCACACTTTGTATGGATCAGCTCTTCCGGCAAATTCCTTTGCTGGGATGCTGCGATGCAAACCCAATTCCATTGACCCATGACGATCAAAGCTTACTACCTGGACTCTGGGGCGCGGATTTATCCAATTCGCGGACTGCTGGGTTGCTTCCATCTGCTCTATGATGACCGCTCTCGTGAAGCTGTGCTGATTGACACTGGGCTGGTGGGCGAAATGCCCCGGCTCACAAGAGTTCTCAAAACCATTGGACTGGGTTGGCACGATATTAAGGCAATTCTTCTCACCCACGGGCATCTTGATCACACTGGATACCTCGCTAGACTCAAAGAACTGACCGGCGCGCCCGTTCTGGCTCATCCTTTGGAACAACCGCATATCGAAGGGAATTATCCCTACAAGGGTTCCAGTCGCGTGTGCGGCGCCCTCGAAGCCTTTGGACGTTGGGTGCTCCGCTATCACAGCACGAGCATTGACGAACCGCTCTATGCCAACATGGAACTGCCTTATTGGGGAGGCTTGCGGGTGGTACATCTTCCCGGGCACACGCAGGGGCACTGCGGATTCTACAGCCGGCGCTTTAATCTGTTATTTACCGGCGACCTGTTCGCCAGTTATCCCTGGTTTGCCCATCTTCCTCCACCATTCCTGAATAGCTGTCCGGAATATTTTGAGGCGGGCCTTGCTGCCGTGAAGGCCCTGGCGCCGAATCTCATTATTCCCAATCATTACTTCGGTAAAGGCGGAGAGTTGCATCGCAAGAGATTTGATTCGCTCTACAAGCGGAGGAAAAGCAGGGGTGCGACTGGCTAGAACCAACCGCTACGATAGGCTATCCACCAACTCAAAAAAACCAGGGGAATCGTGGCCAGCAGCGACCATATCAGCGGAAGCGCCATGCCGGCGACGAGGCTGAGCAGCGAAAATGTCACCCAAAATATTTTGTGCTGCATAAATCTGTAACTTCCTTACCACAGGCAGGCAAGACATTCTAATCGAGTGCGTATCTGATTATGGCCTGCCTAACCTGGCTTTATTCTCAGCGGAATCGAGGATAGTTCACTTCCGTTAGAATAATCCAGACCTCTGCATGTATGCACTCTACAGTCTGGCCGCGGCTCTGGCGTTGCTGCTCTCAGCGCCGTGGTGGCTTTTTCGCATGGTGCGCCATCACAAGTACCGTGCCGGATTGTGGGAGCGCCTAGGTTTCGTTCCGGCAAGACTGTGGAGTAGTAGCGACGCAGCAAGAGACGTAACAAGCTACGTCTCTACCCGTGAGCGTGGTTCTATTTGGATTCATGCAGTCTCTGTGGGCGAGGTGTTGGCCGTGGGACAGTTGATCAAAGAGCTGCGCGCTGCGAACCCGGACAAGCGAATTTTCATCTCTACAACCACAGCCGCCGGGCAGAAGCTGGCCCGCGAGCGACATGGAGAGCAAAACGTCTTTTACTTCCCTTTGGATTTTGCCTTTGCTGTACGGCCCTACTTTAAGCGGCTCCATCCCAGGCTTGTTGTTTTGGCCGAGACTGAATTCTGGCCGAACTTCCTGCGGCTGGCTAAAAAATCGGGGGCCAGCGTTGCCGTGGTCAATGCGCGTATTTCCGACCGCTCCTATCCCGGCTACCGCCGCTGGCGTGGAATATTGCGCAGAGTGTTACAAAACGCAGATCTTTTCCTAGCCCAGAGCGATGAAGATGCCAGGCGGCTGGTGGAAATTGGAGCGCGCGCCGAACGGATAACGGTGAGCGGCAACTTGAAATTTGACGTTCAGCCGCCGCAGTCGGTCCCTTTGCAGCAGGAACTCAAAACGCGATTGCAACAGGCCGAAGCCTTTCCCGTACTTGTTTGTGGCAGCACAGTCGAAGGCGAGGAGTTTCCGTTGCTAGGCATGTTTCAGCAGGTATTGCGCAAATATCCCAGGGCAGTGATGCTTCTTGCTCCGCGCCATCCGGAGCGCTTCGACGATGTCGCGCAGCTGGTTTCTTCTTGCGGCGTGCCGCCGGAGACCCATCCTCATTTGCCTGGGCTGACGCGGTGGAATTTCTGGCGGCGCTCGCAGCTCGATCCACAGGCGGCGCTGCGTGGAGGGGTTCTGTTGCTCGATAGCATTGGCGAGTTGGCTGCGGTTTATGCCTTAGCCACTATCGCATTTGTCGGCGGCAGCCTGGTCCCCCGCGGGGGACACAACATTCTTGAGCCGGCCTATTTTGGCGTACCCATATTGGTTGGCCCGCACGTGGAAAATTTCCGCGATATTATTGCCATCTTTCAGGGTGCCAACGCCGCCAAGACGGTGCGCGGCTTTCGTGTAGGCGATAGGAAAGCCGATTTGACCGAGGTGGTTTTGCAACTGCTGGAAGACGCTGTCGAGCGGCAAGCTTTGGGCCGGCGCGCCGCCGAAGTTCTGCGGCTGCATGCCGGAGCCACAGCACGGGCTGCGTTAGCATTGCAGGAATTGGCTGCGGTCTAGCGGCTACTTCAGTTTGCTTTTCATCGGATAGAATTTAGAACGCAAGTCGGGAGCCTTATGTTTTTACCAGCTTCCGGCAAAGAGGGTCCTCGATCATGAAACGACGGACTTTTGTCTGGGCAGGCGCAATTTGTATCGCACTTAGCACGGTATGGACATATCTCGCGATATCGCAGCCCGGCCAGCAGGACAAGATCATTGCGCAGATGGAGAAGGAAGGCTGCGCTTTGACGGAATCGGGCGTGAAGGTCTGCCAATACGACTACACCGTCAATGGCAGCGTGGTCGAGGCCATATCGTTTCGTCCCGTGGGGGATGGGCCGTTTCCTGGTGTGCTGCTGATTCCTGGGTATGAACGCAATGCCAAGAACCTGGTCCCTTTGGGAATTCGTCTGGCCAGCGTGAGCATTGCCGCCATTGCCGTATCACAACCGGGCTTTGGAAAATCGCAGGGACCGCCCGATTTTGTTGGTCCTAAGACACTCGCGGTTTTGACTGCGGGTTATCGAAAACTTCAGCAGGAGCGCTACGTGGACCCGAATCGCATGGGCATCTACGGCTACTCGCGTGGGGGTATGGCGGCATCGCTGCTGGCGGTGGAGTTGGATGATGTAAAGGCGGCTGTCTTCGGCGCGGGCATTTATGATTTACAAAAATTCTATGATGACAGCGTGCTGCCCGGCGAACGCGAAAATGTGAAGGCCGAAACCGGGATGACGAAAGAAGCCTTCCGTCAGCGTTCGTCGATCTTGAGAATGGAAAACCTGAAGTGCCCAGTGCTGATCCTCCACGGTGAAAAAGACCAAAACGTTCCGGTCAGCCAGGCACTGCTGTTGCGAGACCGTCTCACCAGGCTCCATAAAGATTTTGAGATCAAACTGTTCCCTGGGCGGGAGCACCAAATCGGACCGGAGGCGGGCGAACTTACGGTTGACTTCCTTCAGCGCAAGCTTAAAGACAAACATTCGGGGGATGCTCCTGTTAAAAGCAACCCTCAGCCTTCAGTCGTCAATCCTCAACCTTCGCAGGAATTGAGCAACAGCCATCATGGAAAGATTGAAAACAATGTTTATCTTCAATGAATCTTTTCAAAAATATTTTCACCAAGGCTCTTCACAGGAATGCAATCAACCAGCTCCGGAGCAATCCATTCCGTGAATCCTTTCTCTGCCACCTATGGCGCCATCACGGCCGCGCGCAACCTGCTCTATGACAGCGGATTTTTTTCCGGCAAGCTGCGCGGGCCGGTGGTGAGCATCGGCAGTCCTTCCATGGGAGGCGCGGGCAAAACGCCTTTTCTGATTCTGCTGGGAGAGTTGCTCAAAGCGCATAGTGTCGCCTTCGACGTCCTCTCCCGCGGATACGGTCGCGCCACCCGCGGGGTGCGCCTGGTTGACGCTTCCGGCAGCGCGCGCGAATTTGGCGATGAGCCCCTGCTGATCGCGCGCAAATTGCAGGTCCCGGTGATTGTAGGAGAAGAACGCTATGACGCAGGCGCTTACGCTGAGCAGAAATTCGGTCCGCAGATACATCTATTGGATGACGGCTTTCAGCACCGTTCTCTGCGCCGCGATTTCGATATTGTCCTGCTGACCGAGCGCGACCTGCGCGACCGCCTGTTTCCCATGGGACGCCTGCGTGAGCCGCTCACCTCGCTTGAGCGCGCACACGCCGTGGTTCTCATGGATCGCTCCCTAGACACGCGCGTGGAAGTGCGCGATAAATTTCTATGGAAGGTGGACCGCAGCGTGCGTATTGGCGACACCCCGCCGGGACAGATTGCCTTTTGCGGCATCGCTCGCCCTAACAATTTTTTCCGCGCCCTGCAGCAATCAGGCCTGGAACCGGCGGCCACAGTTGTCTTCCGCGACCATCATGTTTACGGCAAAAAAGATATAGACTCCCTGCTGCGCCTGCGCGACCAGAAAAAAACCCAGGGCTTTGTGACAACAGAGAAAGATGCTATTAACCTGGAAGCATTCATTGAAAGGTTGGCGCCCGTTTTCGTCGTGCCCCTCCGCATGGAGATGCACGACTCCCAAGGTGTAATCGAATCCCTGCTGGCGAGCATCATGGCAAGCGTGTAAACGCGCGCCATGAGACAATTTGGCAATACCTCATGACTCATAAAAATGCCAATACGTTGGCCAAGATTGTTGAAGGCTTTCCCCGACTCACGGTTTCGGTGCTGGCCGACCTGGTGGCCGATGAATTTGTTTTCGGAGAAATCTCGCGGGTTTCGCGCGAAGCTCCCGTACTCATCCTCAAACACCGGGAGCGAACGGTGGCGCCCGGGGGCGGGGCCAACGCCATCTGCAACCTGGCCGCGCTGGAAGTGAACGTGCTGCCCGTGGGCCTGGTGGGAGACGATGAGCCCGGACGATTGCTGCTGCAGCAATTCCGCCATCGGCACATCCCCATCAGTGGAATTCAGAAGGTAAGAGGCCACACCACGGTGACCAAGACGCGCATTCTCGCGGGCATGGCCCACACCAGCCGCCAGCAGGTGGTGCGTGTGGACCGCGAACCACAAGGGCCGCTCGACCGTCACGTAGTGGGCGAGCTGATTCTGGCTGCGCGAAAATATGCCCGGGCAGCGGACGCATTGCTGATCTCCGACTATGGCTATGGCGCTGCCACCCCAGAGGTCCTTACTGCCATACGCTCGCGCGGGGCGCTCGACGGGATGCCGGTTACGCTCGACTCCCGCTATCGCATGCTGCAATATACCGGCATCACCGCCGCTACTCCGAATGAGCCTGAAGTGGAAGAGGCGCTCGCGGTCAAAATTGGCAACGACAATACGCAACTCATGAGCGCCGGCAAAACGCTGCTGCAGCGCATGAAACTGGAATCGCTGGTGATCACCCGCGGGCGCGATGGCATGGTGGCCTTCGAACGCGCAAAAAAGCCGGTTGAGATTCCTATCTTCGGCTCTGACCAGGTTACCGATGTCACCGGCGCCGGAGATACTGTCATTGCCACGTTTACCGCAGCGCTGGCGGCAGGCGCTGGCGCCGAAGCCGCAGCGCGCCTGGCCAACATTGCCGGCGGCATTGTAGTGATGAAGCGCGGGACGGCCACGGTTTCTCGACAAGAGCTGCTGGAGGCTATCAATAAAACCTCAGCTTCGTGATTTATCACGCCGATGACAGCAATGAAGGCTTACGGCAGACCTTTTGGAAATTGCGGGGCTAATATCCGTTTACCATGAATCACTGCGACTATCGTGATTTGTTTTTCTTCGACACGATAGATAACCCTGTAACTATAGACAATGTGCTCGCGAACTGCTTTGTCATCTAATTCTGGAACCATGCGACCACCCAAAGGAAAGCGGCTCAAATTCCGGGTAGTGTCTATAATCTTTTGTACAACTGCGCTGGCGTAGGCAGTGGAATCGGCGGCAATGTAACTGGCAATAGAATCTACATCTTGAATGGCGCGTGGAGACCAAACTACTTCGTGAGCCATTTACTCAGTTGTTCCTCGGCCTCCTGCTGGGTTTTGATGCCTTGTGACGAGGTAGCTTCAAGGCCGTGCTGAATTTTTTCAAGGACGTATAAATGATATTGAATATCTTCCAAAGAACAATCATCGGGAAGCTTATTCAACAACGAAGTAACATCCTGTTTGGCACTACTCATAGGGATTTCCTTCACAGAAGCATAGCATATGCATGGAGATCACCAAGAGCGCAGATAAGCTTAAAGTTTATTCACTAGCAGGAAACAGAGGCACGGAGAAAAGCCGTCTCGTTTCCAACTTCGAGTTAACTACTTCATGGGTCATAATAAAATTTTCAGCCGGCAGGAAATCAGCAAGCAGGTAGCCGCGTGGCGCGCTGCCGGCGATAGCATTGTGCTCACTAATGGTTGCTTTGACTTGCTGCATGTGGGGCACGTCCGCTCTCTGCGGGCGGCCCGCGAGCTGACGCCGCGCGCGCGGGTGATTGTTGGGCTGAACTCTGACGCATCGGTGCGCACCATCAAAGGCGAAGGCCGTCCACGCACCCCGGAGGGCGAACGCGCTGAACTGCTGGCGGCCCTCAGCGACGTGGATGCAGTGGTCATTTTCAGCGAGCCTGATGCGCGCGCGTTGATCCGCGAGATTCGTCCTGATATCCACGCCAAGGGCACCGATTACACGGCTGAAACCGTTCCCGAACGCGAGGTTGTCATCGAATGCGGCGGCCGGGTGGAGATCGTGGGCGACCCAAAAAATCACTCCAGCAGCGAGATTCTGCGAAAATAGTCGCTTGCGCCCTCAACCTCCATGGAGCCGTATTCTCATCACGCGCATGAGCGCGATGGGAGACATTATTCACAGCCTGCCTGCCGTGGCCGCCCTGCGCCAGGCGTTCCCTTCAGCCATGATCGGATGGGCCATTGAAGACCGCTGGGTTGAGCTGATATCTGCGCCTTCGGCGGAAGAGCAAGTCCGTTCCGCAGCGCGGCCCCTGGTGGATATAGTGCATCGCGTGAACACCCGCGTGTGGCGGTCTTCTCCGCTTTCGGCGGCCACGCGAAAAGAGATTAAAGCAGTCATTGCCGATTTAAAAAAATATCGCTACGAGGTTGCCATTGACCTGCAGGCGGCCATTCGCTCGGCAGTCTTAGGACGTTTGAGCGGCGCGCAAGCGCGCATCGGTTTCGCCGCGCCGCGGGAGTCGCTGGCCAAGCTGTTCTATACGCAAACCGTTCGAACGCCGGCCGCGCACGTAGTGGAACAGGGCATGCAATTGGCGGAAAGCATCAGTGGCAGAAGCGATCTGCGGATTGAATTTCCTTTGCCATGCGACGCGGGGGCAGAAGCCTGGTGCGACGCACAGCTTCGCGATCGCGATATCAGCGACTTTGTGATCATGAACCCTGGCGCCGGATGGGGCGCAAAGTGCTGGCCGGTCGCCCGCTATGGTGCGCTGGCAAAAGAGTTTAAGAGATCGGGATTAGTAACGATTGCCAATGTCGGTCCGGGAGAAGAAGTATTGGCCCGCGAACTGGAAGCGGCCAGCGACGGCGCTGCCAAAGCAATCTCCTGCTCGATCGCCCAATTGATTGCGCTCACTCGCCGTGCCCGGCTCTTTGTTGGCGGCGACACCGGCCCGGTGCACCTGGCGGCGGCACAGAATATTCCGGTGGTCGCTATTTATGGCCCGACCAATCCGGTGCGCAACGGCCCTTATGGGACGAATGGACCGAACCAAGGGCGAATCGCGGTGCTTCGAAATCGCGAAAGCCAAACATCCCATGCGCGCCGCTCCGCGCCTGAGAGTGG
>DASREY010000066.1:0-10997 GCA_035651775.1 Terriglobales bacterium | reverse complement strand
GTTTTTCGAAGCGCGTTTCTCAGCAGACAACTGCAAAGAGTTGTACGAGGAGTTGACGTCGAAGTCAGCCATGGTGATGCTGCCGTAACCGACGCTGCCTGGAACGGTCGGAAAACTTGCAAACTTGCGAGTGCCGTTGCTGGCCGGATCGAGCTCGACGGTTTCGCGGATGTGGCTAGTATGAGAACCAACATACGCCGCACGCGCGAGTATGCCCCAGGGCATTTCCCGCTCAATCGCCAAGTTCGCGTTATACACGGTTGGGGCCATCAGCTTTCTGTTGGGGTCCCAAGTAACTGCCAAGACAGCCTTCTCGAAAGTCTGAGTCGAGGGTGGCGGAAATGGAGCCGGAAATGGACTGACGGTTTGCGAGCAGCCGAAGGTGGTCTGAGTACCAAGCGCACTGCACAGTGGATCACTGAAGGAACCAGGCTTAGGACCGCTAGCCGTGGTCAGCACCAGCTGCGGGCTGAACGGAGTAACGTCCACAAAGCGGTTGTTGATGATGCCTTCCTGGCGGGTACCGTAGAAAATGCCTGCTCCGCCGCGGATGCTGGTCTTTCCGTCACCGGTCAGGTCATAGGCAAATCCCAAACGGGGAGCGAAGTTGTTATAGCTGCCGGTCGTGCCGGTATGCGCAATCACCCCAGGATCGCCCACAAAGAACAGTCCCGGAGGTGCATTGGGGAACACAGTGGATCTTGTGCCCAGCGCTGCCGCAGCAGGGTTGAAGACTTCGACTCGGTTCTGCCCTTCTTTCCAAGGCAATAGCGCCTCCCAGCGCAGGCCGAGGTTCACGGTCAAACGGCGGGATATCTTGTAATCATCCTGGATATAGACCCCGGGGAAGGTGTTGCGATTGTCCTTAAATTCCCCGAAGCCCTGCTGGAACTGCCGGGTCCAGCCTAGAAGGAAATCTGCCATGGCGTTGCCGCTATTATCGCCGGAGAAGGTGAACAATCCCGGTTGCCGGAAAAGGTTCCTGATCAGGACCTGGCTGAGTTCAATCGTGCCGCCGAAGTGGATGGTGTGCTTACCTACGATCCAGCTTGTGTTGTTGTTGAACGAATAATTGTTTCGAACAAATTTGCCGCTCGGGTTGTCCCCGAAGCTGAAGAAGTTGGTCACGGCAATGGATTGAATTGCCTTCTGTGCCGGCTGAAAGGGAACATTGGAGCCCAGATCACGCACGCTGATGGCATTGGCTGACGGTCCGCGTGTAGCCGACTCTCGCGAATAGCTGAAGTGAAATTCATTCAGCAGGTTGGTGTTGAAAATATGAGTTTCGTTGACCAGGAAATTCTGCGAGAGAATGCTGGCCTGGTCAATGTACGTCAGGATGTCGGCGGGCTGAAACACCGCCGGCGCGTTGAACTGCGCATAGTAATGACGGAAGGTGAACTGATCTTTGGGAGAGAACGTGTGATCCAAACGGACCATATATTCGTTAAAGTTCTGAGCGAGTGGGCGTGCAGCAGTAACGTTGCCACTGGCATCGCCTGCCGGCAGGAACTTCAGCAAAGCCACAGAAGCTGGATCATAGGGATGCGTCGTCAAATTAATCATGTTGCCCGGAACATTGCCACCGCCGTTGGGGTATTTGAGCTGGATGGGCAGCGCAGAAAAGTCGCCGTTGAGCTGAGCTGCGGTAGGCACGATGGCTTTGAAGGTGGATACGTTGCGAATTCTGGTCCCCTGATAGCCGAGGAAGAAAAAGGTCTTGTCGTGGATGATTGGCCCACCGAAGGTGCCACCGAATTGGTTGCGTTTGAACACATCAACCGGGCTAAAGAAGTTTTTCGCGTTAAAAACAGGATTGCGCACGTATTCAAAGGCATCGCCATGGAACTGGTTGCCTCCGGAGCGGGTAACAATATTCACTACGCCACCGGCGCTCTGGCCATACTGGGCGCTGTAGTTGCTGCTTTGAACGCTGAATTCCTGTAAAGCGTCAGGGAAGGGAAAAGGCTGGTTTACGTTGGTATATTCGTCAACGTTATTGCCGCCGTCGAGCTGGTAGCTCAGCCAGTTTTGCCGTGAGCCGTTGGTAGAAACGGTTATGGCTCCCGGAAATGTCTTGGTCTGGCCCTGAATCGCGCCTCCACCGGATGCTGAAGTAGGGTTGCTCGCGCCCGGAATACTCACTGCGCCCGCCACTAACAAGGTGAGCTGGGCGGCATTGCGGCCGTTCAAAGGCAGGTTGGAGATGCGCGACCGGTCAATGACCTGGCTCGCGGTTCCGTCGGCGACGTTGACTTGCACGTTCTGCCCGATAACCTCAACGACCTCATTGTTGCCTCCCGCCTTCATTTCAACGTTGACCGTAAGAGTTTGATCGGCGAGCAGCGTGACATCCTTCTGGCTGAATGGACGAAAGCCGGTTGCCCCGACGCTCAAGTTGTATTGCGCAGGACGCAGGGTGGGAATAACGAAATAGCCCTGAGAATCTGTAGTAACAGTGCGCGACTGGCCTGTACCGGTTTCAGTAGCTTTGACCGTTGCGGAAACAATGACCGACCCCGTACTGTCAGTGACTGTGCCGACGATGCTGCCAAAGCCCTGGCCATGCGAAAGCACGGGCAGCAGCATAAGGCCCAGCAAAAGGAATGTAACGTTCAAGGTGATATTCTTTTTCATAATCTTTGCCCCTTTTATTGAGAGAACTTGACTTAAAGAACCACAGTTTTACGTGCCGAGACTTTCAAAAAAGGTTCTCAGCAACCAGTTATTTTCTTTGGGAGGACAACGCGGCCATGTTACCCCCAAAGTCAACATTCAATTAAAATTATTTTGTTAAAGAGTACATTCGGAAGTACCAGTACTTTCGGGTATCTGACTTCGACAAGCTAACCGCTTGGGTTATTAACTTTGTTATTAACCCGTCACTGAATGCCGCTAACAGAGCACACGCACTGATGCTGCAAAATTTTGCGAGTATCGGTTGCAAGATAGGCGGTAGTGTCAAGAGAGTCAAGCCCGAAAAACTAAAACTATTGTTTAGCAGAGCTTAACGATTGGTGATCTAGAGACAGCAATCAGGTATAGTTTTGCGGCAGCTATGTGATAGCCCGAGCACTCGCGATGCTGTACCAGTTCCGTCAAACCAGCATAGGTTGGCGTGGGTGTGAGATGATGATGGGGAGATAGCAATGGATATTCGCCAACTCGAGCTGTTTCTCGCAGTGATGGATTCGTCGAGCGTGACTCGGGCCGCCGACAAGGTTCATTTATCACCCGGTGCTATCAGTCTCCAGCTCCACAACCTGGCTTCAGAACTGCATACCGAACTTTTCGTGCGCTCCGGGAAGCGCCTGCTGCCCACCCCGGCTGCATTCCGCCTTACCGAGCATGCGCGGGCAGTGATCAAGCAGATGGTGCAGTTGCAGCACGATTTTGAGAACGACGCTTCCAGCGATACGCGGCCATTTACCTTCGCGACCGGAGTTACAACGTTGATCTACCGGCTGGGACGTCCGCTGCGATTGCTGAGAAAACAATATCCCAAAACCGAGATCAGAGTCTCAGTGGGAACGACCGAAGATATTGTGAATGGCCTGCTCGACCGCCGCTACGACCTGGGGCTTATTTCTCTTCCATTTTCGGTGGAGAAACTCAAGATTGTTCCACTGTATGAGGAAGAACTGCTGTTTGTGCGCCCTTCGGCGACGCGCGTCCGCGGCGGGCACATTGGCACGATCAAGCCCAGCGAGCTGGCCGGCGTTCCATTCCTGCTTTATCCCAAGCGAAGCAACATGCGCACGGTCATTGACCACTTCTTCGACGAGATCGGGTTGACCCCGCATGTGGTCATGGAGGCGGACGATACCGAGGCAATCAAGCGGCTGGTGGAATCCGGATTCGGCTGCTCCATACTTCCGGAACACGCGCTCCGTGGACAAACCCGGTTCTTTCAGATTCAGCGCATCGGAGGGCATCGACTGGTGAGAAGGCAGGCACTGGCCATGGCCCAGACGGAGTATCCGCGCAAGTTGACGCAATCGATCACGAACTTCCTGCAGACAACATTGACCAAGGAATGAACTCATTTCTTACAACGGATCGACATCCGAGCGTTGCAGAGATACGATTTTGGAACCATAGAATGTTGTTTCAAGAACATTCATGACAATGATTCAGAGTGACCTCAGGACTGAAGCCCTGATTTTTAGGGCTTTTTGCGGCACGGATAAAATCCGTACCCTGACGCAACCTGTTTTTGAAGCACGCTCTAAACTTTATAAGTGGGAAGGATCACTAGATATGAAAAGAGTTTTTTTCGAAATTGCCGTAATCATGCTGGCGGTTTTCAGCATGGGAGCCAGTTGCAGTTCGCAAAGTCAGGACCAAAAGACGGCGCCGGCCAATACGAGTTCCGCTCCTGCTGCGCCCGCGACCGAAACCGTGAGATATTTTTCCAGCAGCGAGGTCAAAGCGGGATTCGATAAAGCATCAACATTCGTTCCCGGAGACGGGCGCAATTACAAAGTGATCGCCGGGCGGCACGACACGCCCGGTAAGGCAGAGCTGCATACCAGGGATACCGATGTGTTTTACATCGTTGACGGGACCGCAACCTTTGTTACGGGCGGCAAGATTGTCGACGCCAAGATCACCGCACCGGAAGAGGTCCGCGGGTCTGCTATTGACGGGGGTGAAGCCCACCTGCTCAACAAAGGGGACATCATCGTCATACCACCTGGGACGCCACACTGGTTCAAAACCGTACAGACGCCGCCGACGTTTCTCTACTTTGTCGTGAAGATACGGCAGCCGGAAGATCATCCTTATCCTGGCGCGGTTTCCCAGAAATAGAGCCAAAGCCAAAGCCCGGGTTGCGCGAGCCGCTGTGCCAAAGCGATCACAGCAATCGTTTAGCTGTTCTAAAAACGAGCTTTAGATTTTTTGGCTTGACTGGCTTTTAGCAAACGGCCTATCGTGCGTGTAGCTAACAGCATTCATAACGGCATAATTTTCATGCTGTAGACTCGTGCGCTTCTAGGCCATCTTGGCTTCTCGATCGGCTATGCCCTCCAGCAAACGGCCGATCGAGTTTTTTTTTGCCCTAACAATCCCAGAGTTTGTGTATCTGCGCCGGGCACGGCCGAAAGAGGCTGTGGATACAGTAATTCTGAATCGCAATAAAACCTAGATAAGAAAAGGGCGGCGACTTCAAAGTCGCCGCCCGGATACTTCGGTGTGCTTTGCGGCTGGTTATTGAACTGCGAAATTACACACAGTATCAGAGCCGCTGGCCGAGAAGACTCCCCAATGATCCAAGCTTGTAACTGTATTTTGTTCGGTGCGGAAGGCAAAATTGCTGCCTACGGTTTGTTCGGTTCCTCCCGGCGGTGTCACGAAAACCGAGTAGGTGTGAGCGGTTACATTCATCACCATGCGGAAGTGATAGGTCTTACCGGCCGCGAAGGGAATGGTTGAAGCGGCAGCATAAGCCCCGCCGTTGCGGGCGTCGATGTCATTGGAGGAGTTGAATCGCGCCAAGGTGGCAAACCCGGTGTAAGCGGTTTGTGCTCCATGCGAGAGCCCAATGACGCTGTTCATTGGTGTAGTCGAGGGGGTAGCGTCAAAGCTTGCGGTAAAGGTTCCAGTTTTGGAGGCGATGGCGGTGTTATGCCATGTAGCTCCGGCGGTTACACAACCAGTGGAAACAGGGTTTACCACCAGGCTTACATTCATCGAATGCGCGAGGCTGCCGCTTGTGCCGGTGATGGTCAATGGAAAAGCGCCAACCGGCGTCGAGGGGGCAGTAGAAACCGTCAACGTCGAAGTCCCCGACCCTGTTACCGAAGCCGGATTGAAGCTGCCAGAAGCCCCTGCGGGCAATCCGCTCAGGCTGAAGGCTACGCTGCTGTTGAAGCCATGGAGCGCTCCCACAGTCGCGGTATAACTGGCGCCGTTGCCGGCGGTAACCGTCTGCGAGGCGGGTGACGCAGAGAGCGTGAAATCCGGAGCCTGGAGCGGAGTCACCACCAACGTAACCGTAGCTGTGTGAGACAAACTGCCACTGGAGCCGGTAACGGTCAAGGTATAGGTTCCAGCAGGCGTTGTTGTTGCGGTTGAAACATTGAGTGTGGAAGAGCCCAATCCGGTGACCGAGGCCGGATTGAACGATGCGGAGGCTCCCGCGGGCAATCCATTGATACCAAGATTTACTGTGCTATTGAATCCGTTCGATGGCGTTATGGTTGCCGTATAGTTGGCGCCGCTGCCCGCCATCACAGTTTGTGAGGCTGGCATCGCCGAGGTGGAAAAGTCAGGCGTGGGCTGGTCGCCAGGGCAATCTGAGGGCGACTTGGCGATGCAAAAACGGTCGAAGCGCACGTCCTCATCACGAAGATCGCTTGGGGTGAGCAGGCTGCGGTAGATACCCCATTTGGGTCTGGAGAAGGTAGTGCCTGTGCGCCACATATTGAGATTGCTGTTGCTATAGGTGAGCAGTGTGGCCCCGTCGCTGAGCCTCTTGATGACAATAGAATAAGTTCCCGTGGGGCTGAATTTGACTCTTTCATACGCTTCAACCCATACGCCCACGAACGGCGCCAGAGCCGTAGTCTTCACCGTGCCTAAGCTGCCTCCTGAAGAACCGCCGTTGTGGATGATCTGGATCTGGTCTGGGCTTCCTTTGCGTGGTGTTAAGGTGATGATGGGCGCGGCATTGTCTCCGTCACCCGCCTTGATCTGATGGATGTGTGTGAAGTTAGGAGACGCCTGAAATCCTGGCGCCAGCTTGAATTTCCAGCGAAACACAAGAGTTTCGTTGAGAAAAGCCTTCACCGAAGCGGGCGAGGGGCCTTCAGTCTTGATCTCAAGCCGTTGCCGGTCGAAATTGATACATCTGTCATTGTCAGGCGTTACGTGGATGTGAAAGACGAAAACCGGCTTGTTCAAGTCGGGATCGGGGGCCTGGGTGATGTGATGGCCGAAGCTGGGATGGCTGCAATCCGGAGTTTCCGGGCCGGCCCCAAGCACATTTTGAATCAGCGTGTAACTATCTGTCTGGCCATCTGCGCTCAAAATTGTCGTCTGCGCGAACAGCGCCGGCGCGCATATCAATAAAAGCATCAGTATGCAAAGCTGCGCCATTTTGAATTGTCTGTTAAGCATCATTCCTATTCTCCCGACGAACCTGGTTTGGCTTTCATGCCCCCGTGCCGCTTTGGCACCAATAGGGCATTGAGCAGCATGGTGCAAGCCGGAGTGGTTGTGGAAGTGGCGGAACGGTTACAAACAGAAAAATCCCGATAACCCCATGATTTTCAGGACGTTAATTCAGGTACGCCGGCGCCTTGGAGGACAGTACCCTGAGGGACAATAACGGTGTGTGGAGGTAGAGAGAGACTGCGGTCTCTCTGCCTTGTGGGAAGAGAGACCACGTCCTTTTGCATGCCATTGGTCCGCACACCAATGGTTACAAAATTTTTCGAGGCTCAACGATATTGCTGCGGCCAACTGCTGAGCTTCGTGAGCAGAGACGTAGCAAGCTATGTCTCTGCTCCATAATTGCCAATCACTGCGCGGCAAAGTTACATACTTGCAGGGTGCCGCTCGAAGTGGCGCTTACCTCACTGCCCCAGTGGTCCAGGCTGGTGACCGTGTTCTGTTCGTTACGGAAGGCGAAGTTCGTGCCTATTGTCTGCTCCGAGCCGCCGGCAGGCGTCACGAAGATGGAGTACGTATGCGCTGTGACGTTGATGGCAAGCCGAAAGTGATAGCTCACTCCTCCCGAGTAGTGAATGGTTGAATTGAAATAGCTGCCGCCGTTGCGCGCCTGGATGATTCCCGTGGTGGCGAAGGCAACGATATTGGCGAAACCGGTGAAGGCGGTCTGCGCGCCTTTCGATATTCCCACTGCGGAGCTTTGGGTACCGATTGAGGGCGTGGCATCGAAGGTGGCGGTGAAGCTTCCACTGTGCGAGGGGAAGGCAGTGTCGTTCCAGGTACCGGTTGCGGTGGCAGTCGAACAGACGTTCGGCGATGTCACGGTGAGATTAACGGTCGCACTGTGGCTCTGGCTGCCGCTGGTTCCGATAATAGTCAGCGTGTAGGTTGCCGGCGTCACGGCGCTGGTTGTAGAACAACTCACGGTAGATGATCCTGAGCCGCCACTGATCGCGGGTGCACTGCAACTGGCTCCGCTGGGCACGCCGCTTACCGTGAAATTTACTGTCCCATTGAATCCATTGCTGGGTGTAACCGTCGCTGTGTAGCTTGTGCTGCCGCCTGCGGTCACCGTCTGCGATGTGGGCGATACGCTCACTGAGAAAGCCGGCGGTGGCTCAGGCATAACGGTCAAACTGACCGTCGCCGTGTGGCTGAGGCTGCCGCTGGTTCCAGTAATGGTGAGAGTGTAGGTTCCCGGTGCGGTCGAGATGGTGGTTGAGCAACTCACCGTCGATGATCCTGATCCGCCGCTGATGGCGGGGCCGCTGCAAGCTGCTCCGCTGGGCACTCCGCTTACACCGAGGCTGACGGTTCCATTGAATCCGTTAATGGGCGCAACCGTCGCGGTGTAGCTGGTCCCATTGCCGGCGATCACGGTTTGCGATGCCGGTCCGGCTGTGATCGAAAAATCGGGTGGAGAGGAATGAACGCTGATCCAGTGCTTCATCCAGAGGATGCCCGCGGTTATGATGGTCGAACCCTGCTGCTTTCCCGCGGCGATGTTGGCGTTGGCGACCGGTTTGTAAATGGCGGTGTTGTACGGCGTGAGAAAGAACCATCCGGGAAGCAGATTGTTCTGGGTGGCGCCGCCCGAGCGGTCAACACGGGCGAAGTAGAGATTAGTACCGTCCGCAATTTCATGGACCACAGTGTCAGCATAAGTCTTCATCTGCTGTGCCGTAGCATCGGTGTAACCAGATTGGTAGGCTCGCGTGAGACCCCACATGTCGTACTGGCCGTGTCCGACATCTTCACCGGTTGTTCCGGCGTGTACGTCACCAAAATTACCGTAGCTCCAGTTGTAGACGGTGGTGCCATCGGGCGAAGAGTACGGTAATCCATTCTTTACAAACAAGTCGGTAGTGTTTTTAACGATGCCCGTATACATCGTGGCCAGGCTGGGGTTGTCTCCTAAAATCGCATGACACTGCGCCAGCCGCTGATAGGCTCCGATTAACATCATCATGACGTTCCAGGCATTCACGTTGTGAAAGCCGGATTGATATCCCAATGACGTGCTGGGACGCCTGATCAGAAGCGTATTTGGATCGATGAAGTAAGGAGTAAAGGAATTGCTCATGCTGAATTCAAGCATGGAAACATAAGTTTTCGCCCGGGCCAGGTAAGTGGCGCCGAAATGGTTTGGATCGCCGTCGGGCACGGTGTTGTTCCAGATCGAAGGCGTATTCAGAATGTTGAGCGTGGTATAGCCCATGTGCGCGATGGTGTCCCCATCCTCGCTTTCGTAGTAGGTAGGGTTGGAGCAGGTACCGCAATTCGGCGGCCAGACCGGCTCGACCTTTCCTGTCCACATAACACGATGTTCGCCCGCGGGCATGTCATTGCGGTGAGTCAGCCAGACATCGTTCCACTTGATGGCAAGGTTAAGCAGTTGAGCATGCTCGGCGCTCAAGCTGGGGATGTCGCCGGTAATCACATACATGTAATTGATAGCTTCGAGGGTGACGCCGCCCGGACCGTCTGCCAAATAGTTGTGACTGGTTCCGGGGTCCTCAATCGTAGGGATAGGTATGGCAGTTACATTGCTGATGAAGGTATCCACTTCGTGTTGCGTAACTTCGCCGTTGAGACTGTCAATAACATACTGGGCATGGCAGGTATGAATGGCAAAGCAGGCCAGCAGTAATGAGAGGGTCCAGCGAATCAGTGTCTGGGGGGTGCTGCGCATTTTAAATATCTCCTTTAGGTTATCTCGCAGCTTGAATTCCATATCTCATATCGTGAATTGCTTCCCTGCGAAGAAATCGATCAAACCGGTCGACAACTTTAATCGGCTAACCCTATCTCCGCAACGCTAGACTCCGAGATTCTCGGAGACTCGCGTGCCATAAACACCTCGAACTGTCCGCGATTCCGCGCATGAACGATTCTTCAGTCGGCCTGATGATTCAGAGTGACATTCATCCATTCAGGCCCCCTTGCTGGGCGCCGACTAGTGCACGTTAGTTAACGTGATAAGCGGAGGCGTGAAGCCGGTCACGTGAAGAGTTGTAGGATCGACATTCACATGAACCGCGTTGGCGATGTTGACGCCATGGCTGCACGTCCCGGTTATATTGGCGATGGTGATGCCATCGGTTGGTTTTTGCGACCAACCCACCATGTCGGCCAGAGTGCCGCCATGGATGGTGCTGTTGGTCACGCTGATATTGCTCAACTGCGGAACGCCGGCCAATCCGGGAACGGGGTTGGAATCGGCCTTGCCCTGGCTGAGAGTGAAGCGGATCATGAAGCTGCCAAGAGAATCCACACCTTGCGCATCAATGTTGCGAATGAATGCGCCACGCCCGATGGGAGCCTTGAACTTAATCGCAGCTTCAGCCCTCGGACCGCAGGTGAGATTCCGGATAATCACTCCATCAATGCCTCCAGACATTTCGCTGCCTAACGTGACGCAACCAAAGCCGGTGGTCATGGAAGAGTTGGAGATGGTGATGTCTCCGGAGGGCTTGGCCATGGTGAAGCCTTCCTCGCCCCTGCCGGACTTGATGGCAATAGCGTCATCGCCGGTATTGATAGTGTCGTGATCAATCAGCATATGCATGGTGGAATCAGGATCAATGCCATCGGAGTTGCCTCCGGAGGTATTGATCGTGGTGTTGGTGATCTTGACGCCGCTGTCGAACACAGGATGGATTGTCCAAACGCTGTGATTGGTCAGGTGCATGCCATCAATGGTGACGTTGGTGCAATTGCTGGGTTCGATCAGGACCGGACCGCGCGGGTTGCGCAGAGCGCCGACGGTGGAGCCGCCTGCGATGGTTCCACCCCCCTGGATGGCAATATTCTGCGCGCCG
>DASREY010000065.1:0-15756 GCA_035651775.1 Terriglobales bacterium | reverse complement strand
CTGGTTGAGATCCTTTATGAACGCAGCGAAGGCGAATTCCGGCGGGGAACGTTTCGCGTGCGCGGCGACGTGATTGAAGTCCAGCCTCCTTACGACGACATGGCCTACCGCATCGAGCTGTTCGGCGATGAAGTCGCGTCGCTGGCGCAGATTGATCCACTGTTCGGCACGGTGAAGCAGAAGTATGCGCGGCTGCCCATCTATCCCAAGACCCACTATGTAATGAAGCCCGAAACCAAGAAGCGGGCCGTGGTTTCAATTCTGGAAGAGCTGGGCACGTGGGAGAAGGAACTGGAAAAACAGGGACGCATCGTGGAGGCGCAACGCCTGCACCAGCGCGTGCGCTTTGACCTGGAGATGATGCAATCGGTCGGCTACTGCCACGGCATCGAGAACTACTCCCGCCACTTCACCGGACGCATGCCCGGCGAGGCTCCGCCCACCCTGCTCGACTATGTCCCGCGCGACTACCTGCTTTTTATCGACGAATCGCACCAGACCATCCCGCAGCTTCACGCCATGTGGCACGGCGACCGCTCGCGCAAACAGGTGTTGATTGAATACGGCTTCCGCCTGCCTTCCGCGCTCGATAACCGCCCGCTTTCGTTTGAAGAGTTCGAGCATCGCGTGAACCAGGCGGTTTACGTCTCTGCCACGCCGGGGCCGTATGAGCTTACCAAGTCGGCCGGCGTGGTAGTGGAGCAGATCATCCGGCCAACAGGATTGGTTGATCCTCAGGTTGAAGTCCGCCCGGTCAAAGGACAGATTGACGACCTGCTGCATGAGATTCGCGAGCGAGCGGCCAATGGCGAGCGCGTGCTGGTGACCACGCTCACCAAGCGCATGGCGGAAGACCTGGCCGAATATTACAGCGAAGTCGGCGTGCGCTGCCGCTATATGCACTCCGAGATTGAGACGCTGGAGCGCGTCAAGATTCTGCGCGACCTGCGCCGCGGCGAATACGATGTGCTCATCGGAATCAATCTTCTGCGCGAAGGCCTGGACCTGCCTGAGGTCTCCTTAGTCGCCATTCTCGATGCCGATAAAGAAGGCTTCCTGCGCTCGGCCGGGTCGCTGATCCAGACCATGGGCCGCTGCGCCCGCCATATCAAGGGAAGAGCGATCCTCTACGCCGATAGGATCACCGACTCCATGAAAAAAGCCATGGACGAAACCGACCGTCGCCGCGCCCTGCAGGAAGCCTACAACCGCGAGCACGGCATTACTCCTGAAAGCATTGTTCGCCCCTGGAATATGTCGCTGGCGCAGATCGTGCAGGCCGACTATACGGATTTCAGCGAGGCCGCCGATGGAATCCCCGACTTTAAATCACAGGAAGAACTCGACACTTACGTAGCCAAACTTGAAACCGACATGCGCGAGGCCGCCAAGCGCTTCGAGTTCGAAAAGGCCGCCAAGTTGCGCGACAGCATCAGGGATTTGCGAACGAAAGAATTCTTGTTCACCTAAGAAAGTTTTCGCCGCGGATGGCGGCGGACTAACGCAGATGAGCCGTCAGCTCACCCCCGGCAAGCATCACCCGTGGACTTGCTTCGTTTTCTCGGCGCTTCTCTGTCTCCGTGGTGAAAAATAAAGAAAAAAATCTGACTGATATCACTTTATTAACTCAGCGCAAATTCCGGTCATAATTGTGGGCGGCGTTCAGAACGCCGCCTTCGTCCAGGTCTTTGAAAACAGGCTCTCAGTAGCCGTTGCAGTTTGGGTGCAGGGAACGGGTTAGGGTCTGTGCAACTCGCTTACGGGCCTCGAACTACTCCCGGACTGCCTGCATGCGATTGAATACAAACGGCTTATCGCGGAATTAACTACTTGATGTAATGGGGGGTGGGCACACTACTCGCTGCTCTAAAAACGAACCCGAAAATCCCGCTTGTCCCAGCCTGCAGCCTGGCTTCGTCATACTCTGCCCCTGAATTGGATGATTTTGCGGCGATCGCGCTTGGATGGCCGCCCCGTGGGCAACTCTTCGAACTGTTTCATCGCTTTGCGCTCCTCTGCTACCTTCTGACGTAGCTCTCTGCTGGACTCGGTCTCGCGGTATAAGGTTTGAGCAACCGATGCCGGACCGCGCACTTCGCTGAGCAGCACGACTGTTATCTCAAAAACCCCGCTATCGTTGGTCACCCGCAGCATGTCCCCCACCCGGACATCGCGCGCAGGCTTGGCGGGCTGTCCGTTCGATTGAACCCGGCCGAGTTCACAGGCTCGCGCGGCCAGGGCTCGCGTCTTAAAGAATCTGGCGGCCCATAGCCATTTATCTATGCGCACGGAGCTCATGATTTATTTTCCTGATCTATCTCTCATAACACAAGGGCCT
The DNA here is from genome assembly GCA_035651775.1 of Terriglobales bacterium. Classification (GTDB taxonomy): domain Bacteria; phylum Acidobacteriota; class Terriglobia; order Terriglobales; family Acidobacteriaceae; genus QIAW01. The sequence continues at coordinate 13,418 of DASREY010000065.1, read as the reverse complement.
TTTCTGAGTATGGGGTTTGTACCACCTTAGCGTACTGTCCTCTGCCGCCGGTCAAAGCATCGCTACTAAGTCATATAAAACAAGCGGTTTGCTTCATCCGTAACCTGTAACCTTGGCTTTGTAACCGTTCCGACACTTGCCTGATATGAGAACTTTGAACCATCCTATCCAGATGAAGTCCGCAATAAGGACGTTCAATCATTTGAGGTTTGAATCGTTATTTATTCGATATTTAAATAATCGCTATTGAATTTTTGGATGAACCCTGTATGATGTTCCGCCACACGGGAATTTGTCCCGGATTGTGGTTCTGGCCGGATTCACAGCAATCAGCATGCGGCCTGCACATGATTTTAAAAAAGTTTCCCAACGGAGGAATATTGAATGAAGAAGATGAAGATTCAAATAGTTGTGGTCGTCGTATTCGTCTGTCTCTTGGCGCTGACGGCGCATGCCCAGATCGGCACGGGATGGACGCCCTACTCGCCGTCTTTCAACCTTCAGTTGCAGGGCTGCGGAGCCGCCAGCGGACTTAATTTCAGGCTGACCTGCTCATCCACCAGCGGCTTCCAAAGAGCGGAGCGGCGCTATGCCAACATCACTTCTGCCCAGAGCCAGTTTCAGGGCACGGTGACGGTAACCAGCCTGGTCGGCGACAGAATCAGCTTGAAACAGGTATTTCAGCAGAATGCCGGGCCGTGGATCCTGATCGCGGTCAAGAAGCCGGGGATTCTCTACGAAGTTGAAAACGGCGCTACTCTGTCTTCTTACACCATTGGCACTCCGGTGCGCATTAACACCATTAGCAATACTGGGACCCATGTTACCCAGGTCTACATCAACGGTTCGCTGCGCGAGACCAGGACAGGCGGCCAAAACCCGCTCTATGACAAGTTCGGTACATACCGGACTGCCAGCGGCAAGGGGCCGGTGGCAGCCACGTGGAGCAATATCGGATTCTGGAAGAAGTGAGAAAGGTTAGAAGTAAGAGGAAAGAAAGTTAGAGATAAGAACCGGTCCCGGCGCGATCCTCCCGATCCGCCGGGACGCTCCATTGATACCCAGTCGAGATACCATTTGAACCACACATGAGACAACGGACAACGAAATCCCTGAGCCTCCCTTTAACGGGGTTGGCTCTGACGACCCTGGCCGTGGCGCTCATTGCCGGTGGTTTAGCCGGATGCTCGCGACGCAAACCAGACAGCACTCCGGCTGCGCCTCAAAGCATCACCTTGAGCGCCGTCCTGCTTTCACCCACTGACGTCAAGCTCACGTGGAAGGACCCCGCGCCCAATGCCGCGGGCCATATTGTTGAGTATGCGACAGAGCCACAAGGCGAGTTCACGACGCTTGGTTTTTTCCCTCCTGATCAGAACACGTTCACACACCCTAACCTGATGCCGGAGACGAATTGGTATTACCGGGTGCGCGCATACTATGGACCGGTTTCAGATCCGGTGGAGGTGGCCCTGCCCGACGCGCTATCAGATAAAGAATATGCCCGCAGGTTCGCCCGCCCGGAAGACTTCAGTTGGGCAGTGCCTAAGACTATTCCGGTTCCCGACGGCGTGCCGGTAGCCAAGCTGTCGATCCGCAACGCGGAATCGGCGGCACAAGCTGCGCCCACGGATCTGAAAGCGGTGCTTGTGCCATCCACGGTGAGCGGCTTCCGGCTCACCTGGAGCAACCATGCCAGCGATGAAGATGGCTATTTGCTGGAGATGAAACCGCAGCAAAGTTCCGACTTCGCTGTGCGCGCCGCACTCGAGCGTGGCATCAATTCATTCGGTTATGCATTCGAACCGCCCGAGAGGCGGGCAACTCTGCGCGTGCGCGCTTTCTTTTACGGCCAGCCATCCAACATGGCGCACGCAACTACGGGACGCGGGCAGTCAAATTAGTTCCAAGTTTCAAGGCTTTTTGAGTTTTTTTCGGAAAATCCGTCGTGGACAAGTTCAATTGGCAGATCGACGCCTTTGTATTCCTCAAACCTGGCTGCGCCATACTCCTGCTCGACAGCGAACGATGAATTCGCGGGGATAGCAGGCTACACTGGTTGGCATGAAAGCCGTGAGTGTAAAACAATTTGTGCTGCAGGGCAGGCATATTCGTCTCGAACCACTTGAGCATCGTCACATTGACGGACTGGTGGCCGCGGCGGCGACTGATCCTTCGCTCTATCAGTGGAGTCCGGTCCCGCAGGGCAAGCCTGAGGCCAGCAAGTATGTAGATACCGCCCTGGCCTGGAGAGATGCGGGCACGGCAGTGCCGTTTGCAACCATTCGCCTGGACGACAATGCCGTCATCGGTTCCACGCGATTCTGGAACATGGAGCAATGGCCGTGGCCGCAGGGACATGTCTTCCATGGCCGCAGCGCGCCCGATGTCTGTGAGATCGGCTACACCTGGTTGACCCGCTCGGCGATCCGGACTGCGGCCAACACCGAGGCCAAACTGCTCATGCTCACCCACGCCTTCGAGGTATGGCAGGTGCTGCGCGTCTGCTTTCACACGGATGCGCGCAACCAACGCTCACGCGCCGCCCTCGAACGCATCGGCGCGAAATACGAAGGGATTCTCCGGGCCCACCGGATCGCCGCTGACTACATCGCTCGCGACTCGGTGCGCTATTCAATCGTAACGGCAGAGTGGCCAGATGTGAAGCAACGGCTGGTTCAACTTGTCGGTTGAATTTTAAAGAAGTTTTCAAGCTTTGAGTTTCTAGTTTCGAGTCTTTCAAACACAGATTTTTCAAAAGAGTGCCTTGCTGAGGTATGGCGCTCGAAACATTCTGGAACCCTTTGGCCAGGATGGACAATCGGCGTCAAATTACGCCATCCAGGTTTATCGTCTTTTCATGCTCTGTTCCTCAAATCCAGCTCTGCTTGATTATGAATTCGCATCTAATATTTAAGTCGCCTTCAAGGTCGTCTGCTCGTTAGGAGTTGGCAAGATGAGGCCCCAACGGTTTCACTATATCGGTCCGATCTTTGGCATGGGAGTGTGCACGCTCACCGCGTCTACGCTCTGCATTCTTCTTCAAAGAAGCTCGGTCAAGCCATGGGTGCCACTCTACTTTTTGGCAGTGATCGTCATTGTGGCGTTTCGTTTCGGCGCCCTGGCAGGAATGTTAGGCACAGCGATGGCTGCCGCGATTTTTGCGTTGTTTCTATTCGAACCGATTCGCAGCCTGGCAGTCCACAATGTGGATGCGAGGAACAATCTGATTTGTTTGCTCCTGTTCGGGGTTGCAGTCTCCGAGCTTTGCGGGCATCCCCCGCCGCCGGGTGGGCAATCGACAGCCACGAAGATCACATCGTGAAGATTAGTTTCAGGTTTCTACGCCTTACAGCTAGAACGATTCAGCTAAATTCGATTACGGAAGCTGACAGTGCAAACCGCCTCGTCAAGCCATTGCGCCCGTTCTGGTGCGTTGAAACTCGAAACCTGAAACTCAACACTACCTAGTCCCTTCGAGCTAAGCGAAAATTTTTGGAACTAAGAGCGTTTTCTCCTAGATTGAGAGTAGAAGCTTCCGTAGTCTTCTCCTTCCGCGCTCAATGCCCATCCCGAATGCGGAAGACTCACACAACTGAATAAAAGGAAAACTCTGATGCGACTGCAAGTAGTCCTCTGTTCCTGGTTATTGTTGTTGTCATTTCTCATAGCGGGTTGCGGCAGCGCGCCGCAGATTGCCAAAGAATCGCCGGCAGTCTCACTTACTCCAGCAGGCAATCTACCAGTAGCCGGTTCCCCAACCACAGGCAATCCACCAGTATCCGCTCCTCCGCCGCCCCAGGCTCCGCCGCCGACCCCTCCTACTCCTCCCCCTGCGCCTCCACCACCTGGGCCGCCGCCCACAACAGTTAACGTCACCGCTCCTTCCGATGGAGCAACGGTCACTTCGCCGGTTCAGGTCACGGCTTCTACGAGCGGCCCCAACTCAATCACGGCGATGCAGGTCTACATAGACAACAATCTCGCCTACAAAACGCAATCCGGCCAAATCGATACATCTCTGAACATGAGCGGAGGCCAGCATTCACTCACGGTGCAGGCCTGGGACCAGAGTGGCCAGGTTTCCAAGAGCTCCCTGAATATCACCGTCTTAGGTTCGAGCGGCCGCAGCCCGACGTTTTCCCGAATTCAAACCATGCCCAACTGGGCCGATTGCTCGGTTTGCGCAGGCCAGGGAGGGAACGGGCCCAACACCGATCATTGGATGGAAGAGGGCATCGGTTCGGCTTCCCTCAGTGGCGCAGCCGCCCGCTTCCATGTTGGCGGTACGCCCTGGGGCGCGGCGTTGTGGTGGAAGGAATTGCAGGGCGATACGACTGTCAACAACCTGCAATACGATCTCGATTTCAATGTGGACCACCCCGATCAAGCCCAGGCCCTTGAATTCGATGTAAATCAGGGCACTGGCGGCAACCGATATCTCTACGGCACGGAATGCGATTTTGGCGGCAGCCAGACATGGCGTGTATGGAATTCAGATGCGCACAAATGGGTCTCGACCGGTGTCTTCTGCGGCCGGCCGCAAGCCGGGCAATGGAACCATGTCACCTGGGAATTTCAGCGGAACAACGGCCAAGTGATATTTGTCGCGGTCACACTGAATGGCGACCGCCACTCGGTTGATGCCAGCTCCAATTCCTTTGCAGAGGGAGGCGACTTCATCAACGTGGCTTTCCAGGCCGACCTGAATGCCTCAGGCGGTAACCTGGCAGTCACAGTGGACAATGTGAATCTCACCACCTGGTAAGGCGGCACCGGTGAGAGAAACCTTGAACATGAAGAAGATTCAAGCGTTTTTCTCACCCCTGGGTTTCGAGTGTGCTTATTGTCTCAATGCGGGCAGCTGGCGCAGTTCAAGGAACGCCGCGCAGAAATCCGGGTCTGAGAACGCGTCAGGCGCCGCGTGGATGAGTTCAAACAAGACCAGGTCATCGCATTTTGCGCAACCCGGGAACTGTTGTCCCTTATGGAGAATAACCTCATTGGGTAAGTCATGGGAACCATGCTTTACCTTATAGATACCTGAGGCGGGAATCTCGCATCCAGCAGTAAAAGGTTTTTGCTTCATTTCTTCCGCCACTTTTAAGTTACTTTGGGCTCACCCTTCAAAATATCTGTCACTTTTTCCAGGAGCGCCGCCGGGCCCTCGGACGAATCGAGAACATAATCTGCACCTTCCAATTTGCCCTCGCCATGGCGGTAGAGCGCAAGCACAGGAGTCAGGCATCGCTTTTGGATTGATTCCAGCAGAGCTTTCTTCTCTTGGGAAGGAATACTGTGGCCGATCACCACCAAGCCGAACTCACCGGACCTGCAATGCTGGATGGCGTCTGCAGTCGTTAATGCCGACGTAACCTGGAATCCCGCATTGGAAAGGAGCAGGTAACGGGTTGTTGCCAGGCTTGCATCCTTAGCGATGGATAATATCTTTTTGGGCCACGGCAGCTTTGTTTCGCTTGCTGCACTGTTGCCAAGCAGCGGAGCGATGTCTGCCAGCGAAACTACTTCGAACCTTGATCTTCGCGCTTGCATGCTCACCAACCTTCTTCTCACATTAGGCCTTTTGTCCTAATACGGGGAAAGTCTTTAACAGACGAGCCTACATGGGCTAGCTCAATTAAGCGCTGACGAAGCTTGCTTAACCGCTGCTTGGCTTACACCTGCTTGATTCAAAAACTATTGACACTGCTATGACATCATAGGATACTTACGGTACGTTTATTATACGTTTACGTAGATACAGAGAGGACTCTATGAAGAGGCTGTCACGGGTAAATCGCAAGCGCACCTTTGAAATCATGGAGCAAAACGACGTTCCGCAGAGCCGCAATGGCAAGCATCGCAAAATTGTGGGCTCTATTCTGGAAGATTTGGAAGGTCTTGCTGCTGGCGCTGCCCTGAAAATCCCACTCAAGGCTTTGCAAGACAGCAAAGAGAATGTGCGCGCCGCCCTGAGCCGGGAAAGCAAGAAACGAAAGATCACCGTTTCCACTGCAGCAGATGCTGAATACCTGTACGTGTGGCAGAGCTAAACCCATCCAGGATGGGGGTCGCCCAAAAAGTTTCCGAGTCATCACTAAAAAAAACTGTAGATATCTATTGAGTGCGGATTGTTTCTTGTGCACGCAGAAACAGGCCCCGCCGAGCTTTGCCCCCCACACGCGCCAGGCGCGCGTGGGGGGCACCTCAGGTGGTACGTTGGCCATCCCAGTCACAAGCTGCCGCCGCCCTGGGGGCATTACCGCCGTCGCACTCGCGGTCCACTCCTAATCATCATCACCATCTTTTTTATTACTGTTTTCATTACTGTCTTCGCAGCCGGCGCCATCGGTAATGGCGGTCAGCACTCCCTTGGCCGCTGTAATGCTTCGGCTGAAACATCCGCTGCTGGAATTGTTGGAAAAGAATTTTTGCGCGCTCTGCTGGCCCTGGTTGCCAATGACATTAAAGCTGGCATCGAAGAGCAACGTATCGCTCGGAGTCACGGTGTTGGAGATGACGCTGAACGTCTCTTCGCCTTCATCTCCATGCGCGGCTTGCTCGCCCAGGTACTGCTGCCGGATCGTTGTCGTCTGAGCACTTGTGCCATCAGGATTTGTGATGAAAGAAAAGTTCAGGTCGAGAGGCCATCGGAAGCGCTGGAAAGATACTCTCGGCTCTTCGCCATCGTCGGTAATAGTTTGCGATGAAATATTGGTCCGCTGGGTTATGTTTTGTACGAACGCCGTGTTCGTAATGTTGAAATCCTGGCGGTTCGTAAACTTTATGGTGTGCTTTACCTCGGTCTCCACACGTCCGTGTGAAGTGCGCACAAATCCAGCTACAGAAAACTGCCGGGAAGAACTTACCGTGACCGAGCCGCTGATATTGCCGCTCGTGTTCGTGAGATTTTCGACCACTACAGGAGCAGGCGCGGGGCTGAGAGTGTTGCGCGTTAGCTCGCCGGTAACCACCTTCGATTCGCGATCCTGGAACAAAAGCAGCGTCGCGGTCGTGGAAAAACCATTGTTGGCGTTAAAGACGCTGACCGCTACCTGGTGCGGCTGGCCATTGCTGAGCAGACCGGCGAAAGGCGTCAGATCCACGCGGTAAGGAACGAAATTGAGCGTCTGCACTCCGGGAATCGGACGCCACAGCAGCGGGTCAATGCCGCCCGTGTAGATCCAGGGATAAACCGGGGCCACCCCGGCTGGATGGCCGTCAATGGCGACTTCGGTCTCGCGAAAGCCGGTCGCGCCACAACTTTGCAGCTCACCGGCGACATCGTCAGGCACGCAGGTATACCAGAACTCGTCGCCTGCCTGGCTCTGCGCCACTACATCCAGAAAGGCGCGTTCCACGTTGGTGGGCAGATTGAAAGTCTTGGCCAGCGTGCTGTTCGTAGTAGAGAGGAAGGCTGTGCCGCCGGTAGGATCGGAAGCCAGGGGCAGGACCACATCGGCTGTCTGCGGTACGCGATGGCGATGCTGCCGCGCAGGATAGAACTGCAGCTCCGCGGTTCCAAACAACGTGCTGGTAAAGGTTGCATTGACCAGATTGCCCAGATCAACCCGCCCATTTTGGGAAGTTTTGAACAGGGCGCTGTAGTCGGTGAGGTCTCGTTCAATGTGCCAGGAACGTGCAACGGTGCGGGAAGGCTCGGAGGTCGTGCCGAAATAAACATTCACGCCGCCAATCCAGATTTCCGCGGTGCGATCAAATTGTCTTCCAGCCTGGATGGAAAAATCGGCGTTCAGGACGACTTTGGCCCACGGGCCCGGGCAGGCAGCGGGCGGCGCGAAGGAAAATGATTTGGGCGAGAAATCAGCAAAAGCGATGGCAGTGAAAAGCGGGACTACGCAGGGAGTAGTTTTCGGGCGCGGCACGGGCGGATCTGCAGTCGCGGTGTTGGCCGACCCGATCACCAGTCCGGGAGGCGGGATCACCTGCGCAACACCGTTGCAAGAACTGAATATCACTCCCGCGAGGAGAAGTGCTGTGGCTAACGAATAGCAAAATGATTTGCGCTGCTGCTGGAGGGAACCACATTCTGTTTTCATTTTGAAATCCTTCATGGGTGAGAAAAAGTTTAAGGTTGACTACAACACACAAGTCTTGCGGTGGGCCCGAAATCGGCAGCCATTGTACAATTTTTTTGTTATCCCATGGTTAATTTGAATCGGCTCTTGCCATTCCCCGCTCACCGGGGAGCGGGACTCGGGGCTTCGCACACGGTCCGCGAAGCATTCGAAATATTAAGGCGCAGAAATGCTGGAGTTAGAACAGAGCCGCCGCCCGGATTGCGGGGACATCCACAATGCGTACGCCTGTCGCCGGATTCTCAACCGCAGCCTGCAGTGCCTGAATCATCTGGTTGAGGGTGACTAATCCGAGACGCTGCGCTCCTTCCCTGAATTTTGGAATACGCGCCATCAGCCAATAAAAAGGAATCAGCGCGTAAGGCCAACGGTGGCCGGGGCCGAGCACATACCACGGACGAAGAATAGTCGCGCTCATTCCGCTCGCTTCAATGAGGCGTTCACACTCGGCGCGCACCTGCTGATAGGCCTGCATAACGGGCGCCGGGCGCGCCACGCTTACATACACAAAGTGCGAAATTCCCGCCTGCGCTGCCGCTGCTACCGCGGCTTGCAGCGAGGCCATGTCGACACTGCGAAATAGCTCTGCCTTGGCTGGGCTGGGATGCGAAACGCCAACCAGATGAACAAAGGTATCGCAGGGCGGCACCTGGGTATCGTAGGTTGCAGCGTCGAGCGCATTGCCGATGACGTGAGTGCATCCGGTGGGCAAGCGACTCTCCGAGCCAGCACGCGCCAACGCCCGCACATGATGACCGCATTGCACCAGACGCGTAATCAGGCGCTGCCCCATGTATCCCGTGCCGCCGGCGACAAATACCTGTTTTGCTTTTGGGAAATTCGCAGTTTGGGAATTCATGCTCATCAACAACTACGTTGTTCCAGTGCGATTGGATTCCTGAAATGGTCGAGAAAGTTATGGCTGCGCTTCGGACTCGAGCTGAAACCTGCGAAAGCGTTCTGTAGTCTGGCTGCCGTGGGCTGCGTACCAGTCGCGCCATAAGGCGGGTTCATCGCCCAGGCTCTGGTCGGTAATCTCGCGCAAAGCGCGATAACCATAGGGGCGGGTATCCTCATCCAGCTTTTTATCTTCTACCATCTCGATGAGTCCTGGAACGGCTTGCATGCGTTGGGCGCGCGTCAGCATTCCACAATGTGCGAGGCCACAGCCGCCGCCGTCAATGCGCACGGTCGCTGAGGAATCGTGATGGAAAGCGTCCAGCAGGTCAGCCACGGTATCGTCGGTGCCAATGAATCCGATGGCGCGAATTGTATCGAAACGCACCTGCTCGTCGGGCGAGCGCATCCAGGCGCGCAGTTCGTTGTGAATACGCTCAGGCTCAATTCCACGGTTCGCCAGCAGCCCGAGTTCCGTGATCGCGGTTGTTTGCTTTGAAGGGTCGCTTTCGACCGCATGAATCAATTGTTCGGCTTCTGCCTCGGTCTTGTGGACGTTGAATGCGGCCAGTTCGATCTCGCAGGAAGCGGCCCGCACGCGCAGGTCGTCTCCGTTGAGGGCGACCTCAAGCAGCGTGTTGAGAGAGTCGGTGAATCGGATTTTGCCGACCCATTGCCCGACCCTGCGTTTGATCTCGTCGGTCGCACCCCTGTGGTGCGAGATTGCGTATTGCAGAAGCATCTCCGCCTGCTTCTGTGTTTCGAGGCCGTTCACGATGTCATATTCCACCTCAGACATTTTTGAGGTGGTTCCCTGCACGGGCTCTCCCGGCGGAGGCAGTTTGTGTCCGGTGAGTTCTCCGGGTGCGGTCTGGGCGAATGTGAGAGCCGATGCAAAGAAAATGCAGGCGAAGAGTGCGGAGACGTGCGATGTGGGCCTTAATGGATGTGGCTTCATGATGTGTCTCCGGCAATTATTTTTAGAGCGGACCTTTCCCGTCTTCCTGCAGATTCTTGTCATGTCATTCCAACCCATGAGCGGAAAGGGCACCCAATACGACAGCCGGCTACAAATCGTTCAGCCGTTTGTAGCAGGATTTTGCGGGCTGCGCTCATTCAATAAATTCTTCACCAACTGATTTACGACATGCGCGATGTTCACGCCTGCTCCCGCTGCGGCTGCTTTGCTTCTATCGCCCTTCGCATTGATCAGGTCATTAACTACCGCGAGCAATTGCTCTTCCTGCACGGGTTTCAGCAGGAACGCGGCTGCGCCTTCCTTGAGAGCCTGGTCGCGGAACCTGGCGCCGGCACGCGAGGTCACGACCACGACCGGAACGCGATGGATTTCCGGCTGCTCGCGAAGCAGGGCCAGCAGCTCATATCCGTTAGTGCGGGGCATCTCAAGATCCGTAATCAGCAGGTCGCAGATGCTGCGGTTTACGATCTCAAGGGCTTCGAGCCCATCCGAGGCAAACTTCACGCGGTAACCGGCCTTCTCAAGCATGCGACCCACAAATTTGCGTACGCTGATGGAATCGTCCGCCAGCACAATCACCTTTTCCTCGGCTACTGCGTCTATGGCCGCGGCTGGGATCGAGCTCTGAGCGGCGGCGACCTCCGGAGCAAAGATGCGGGTCTCGTTGGGATGGGTATGCGCCATCAACGGACGCCGGGCAAAAGATTCGCCCATAAGCAGCCGGTTCAGGTCGACCAGCAAAATCAAAGTTCCGTCGGGAGCGATGGTAGCGCCGGGAAATAACTTGACGTTGCGCAGATAGTCGCCCAGATTTTTGACCACGATTTCGTCCTGGCGAATAACGTCTTCTACGATTACGCCTACCTGGCGTCCGCTCACATTTACCATCACCAGGCGATAATAGCCGTTGACCGGTTCAACGGGTTCGAGCTGCAGCAATGCATCGAGTCGCACCACTTCGACCGCAAGGTCACGGACTTGCGTGAACAGCCTGCCATCGGTTTCTTCCAGTTCGCTGGTTTTCAGGCGGCGGATTTCTTCCACAAGGGCGAGAGGAAAAGCAAATGTTGAGCCGCTACAGCGCACAAACAGCGCCTGCGAGATGATGAGCGTCAGCGGCACCTTGAGCGTAAAGCGCGTACCCAACCGCTCTTGGGTATCGATCTCAACTTCCGCGTTGAGCGCATTCAGGTTGGTCCGCACCACATCTAAGCCGACTCCGCGTCCAGCCAGCTCGGTTTTTTGGGAAGCCGTGGAGAAACCGGGCGCGAAAAGTAATTCCAGCAACTCGCGCTCATTTAGCTTGCCTGCTTCTTCGGCGCCGACCAGGCCGGCCTGGACCGCAGTGCTGCGAACACGCTCAAAGTCAATGCCGTGGCCGTCATCTTCCACCTCAATAAAGATGTGGTTGCCGCGAGGATAAGCCCGCACCGCCACCTTGCCGATTTCACTTTTGCCGGCGTGGTAGCGGTCTTCTCCGCGCTCGATGCCGTGGGCCACCGCATTGCGCACCAGGTGAATGAGTGGATCGGAGATCTGCTGGATGATATTGTTGTCGAGCTCGGTCTCAGCCCCGAAAAGGGAAAGCTCAACCTGCTTGCCGCTGGCCTTGGCGGCATCGCGGGCGGCGCGCGAAAGGCGTGTATAAAGGTTGCCGATGGGCACCATGCGGGCCCGCGTAATTTCATCCTGCAGGCGGCGGGTCAGCTTGGTGAAGTCGTCTACATCGGTATCCATGCGCCGCGCCAGGCGATCTACCTGGGTCAGGATCTCGGCGATGTCGGAGGAAATCTCACTCAGGGAGTGGGAAAAAACGCTCAACTCATCGCTGCGCTCGAGTTCCTGAAATTCAGGGGCCTGCGAGTTCAAGAAGCTTTCCTTAAGCCCGATAGCATCACCGATGCCGGTCTTCCAGGCCGCCCGGCCTAAACCGACTTGAGCCAAACCACCGCCGGGTTGACTCATCAACGGCAATACTAGCTTTCCAAATTCATGTCTCTCGTGTAACTCGGAAATTTTTTCTGAAATGCGCTCACGGCTGAAGTTGAGCGCCGCGGACAATTGCTCCAGCTCGGCCAGGCGTCCGCGCATGCGAGTGCGATTGATCACCAGCTCGCCTACTGCGTTCAGCATCTGATCGAGCCGCTCCAGCGAGATGCGCACCGATTTGGATTGCGGCAGCGCTGTAGGCTCGTTGTGGTGCTCGACAGGCAGGATCCGCATTTCTGCGTCTTCTTCCTTCTTGGCTGCGGATACGATCGCAGGTTGCGCCAACGGCGCGGGAAGGACCGGAGACGGTGAAACTATCCTCGGTCCAAGGGCGCTTTTGGCGGATGTAGCTTTGGCGGATGCGGCTGCCGATTTCTTCGCCGGCTCGGCCTTGCTCTGTAGCGCTGCAGCCCTTGTCTTAGCCGGGGTTGAGATCTGGGCTTGCGTTTGGATTTCTTCGGATTGTTCCGGCGCCAGGTGTGCAATGCGAACCAGCAATAATTTGACGGAGAGTTGCAGCGTGGTTTCATCGGGCCATTGCTTGTAAAGAATCTTCTTGAGAACGTCCACCGATTCCAGGCAGATATCCACGATCTCGGCGCTGGGACGCAGCAAGCCGTCGCGCACACGGCCCACCAGATCTTCCGCACGATGGGCGACATGAGCAATGCGCCGCCAGCCTACCTGGGCGGCAGCACCCTTCACGGTATGAATCGCGCGGAAAAGGCGATGAATATCTTCGTTGGCCTGCGGATTAGCTTCGAGAGAGAGCAGGCACTCAGTCACAACCTGGAGATGCTCTTCCGCCTCGGGAATAAAAAACTCGAGGACTTCCTGCGGTATTTCGCCGTCAGGCGGCAAATCAGGAATTGCAACCTGGGGTTGCGAAATTGGAGCGGAAAGAGCCGCGGCCGCGATCTGCTGCCACATGGCCGCCGCTGGATTTCCTGCGCGAGGCGCCTTTGCCGGCGCACTCGCCTGTTGTCCAAAAGCAAAAGGATATTTCTGGCGGAAGGCATTAATGTCCTCGACACCTTCGACTCTGCCGGCGCTGATCATCTGCAGGTCAGATTCGAGCAGAGCCACGGCCTCGCCGATAAACTCCACGATAGGGCCGGAAACGTCGGCGCCAATCGAGCTATTCATGGCGTATTGAAAAATTTGCGCCAGCTTGCCCGCGATCTCTGAAAAGAGCGGATAGCCGCTGCGGGCCGAACTTTCTTTCAACGTCTGCGCCGAGACAAAAAGGCGCTCGATGTCTTCCGGCACGGGATAGGGGTCTTGCAAAAGTCCGGAATACTCGCGCAGGAACTGCAAATGTTTTGAGGCCTGATGGAGAAAAGTCTCAGCCGGTTCGGCGTGAGTTGGGGAAGGGGGATTTCTCATGCTTTTTTCTCCCGTTCGGTTTTTTCATTACGGCTGCCGATTCCGTGAGGCGTTTTATCGGCTTTCGG
>DASREY010000064.1:0-10088 GCA_035651775.1 Terriglobales bacterium | reverse complement strand
CCCGGGCCACGATTTCAATGCCCATGCTGGTGCCGATTTGGGCGGTGCTGCTTTCGTTGATCATCTCAACCGCGGTAGGAATGTTTTTCGGAATCTATCCGGCGAGCAAAGCTGCCCGGCTCGACCCTATTGAGGCCTTGCGCCATGAAATTTAAAACGCATTTCCGGCATTTCGCCTGGAGCGAGAACATCGGCATGGCGCTGAAGGCGCTGCGCGAAAACAAGGTGCGATCTTTGCTGACCGTGCTCGGGGTCGTGATTGGCGTCACTACATTGCTTTCCGTCTCGGCCATCATGGTAGGCCTTGACCAGGATATGCGCGGGATGCTGGAGAATTTTGGCGCAGACACGCTCTTTGTCTATAAATTTACTCCCGGCATCCACCTGAGCCGGCCGACGGCGGAAGAACGGGCGCGCAAGCCGCTGACCTACGATGACGGCATGGCCATCCAGGAGCAGTGTCACGCGGTGAAGTGGATCAGCGTGGAGATCTTTCCGCAACAACGCGGCGTTATCCACACAGCTCGCTATCAGGGCCGCGAGGTCAACGGAGTGAACCACACCGGCGCCATCCCCAGCTATGAGCAGATCAACAACCTCAGCATGGCCAAGGGCCGCTTCTTTTCCCAGGCGGAAGATGAGCACCGCGCCGATGTGGTGGTGATTGGCTCCGACATTGCCGATACGTTCTTTGCCAGCGAAGATCCGCTGGGAAAAACCATTCTCGTGGATTCGATCCCTTACCAGGTCATTGGCGTGGAAGAAAAACGCAAAGGGCAGTTCTTCAAAAATCAGTCGGCAGACCGGGCGGCGACCGTGCCCTACCATACGTATGAGAAGCACCATCCCGCGAATAACGATAATTTTATTGCCGCCGCGCCTTACCCGGGCATGAAGGCCGAGGCGGAAGATGAGATTCGCGAGGTGCTCCGCCGCCGCCGCAAGGTTCCGTATAACAAGCCGGATACCTTCGGCATCTCAAGCGCCGACGAGATTGCCACCCAGTTCCACCAGATCACCGGCAAGGTGGCCCTGATCACGTTTGTGCTCAGCTCCATCGGCCTGATGATCGGCGGCGTGGGCGTGATGAACATCATGCTGATGTCGGTCACCGAACGCACCCGCGAGATCGGCGTGCGTAAGGCCATTGGCGCCCGCCGGCGCGACATTATTGGCCAGTTCCTCGCTGAAGCCATCACCCTGACCGGCGCCGGCGGCGTGATCGGCGTGATTGTCAGCTTCAGCATCAGCGTGCTGATTAACGCATTTCTGCCTTCCCTGCCTTCCTCAGTGCCCATGTGGGCCGTGGTGACCGGCGTGGTGGTCTCCATGAGCGTAGGCCTGTTCTTCGGAATCTATCCCGCGGTCAAAGCCGCGCGGCTCGATCCGGTAGACGCGTTGCGGTATGAGTAGCAGTCCACGGCAGCCAGTTGCCAGTTCTCGATTCCTATTTTGATCCTTTACGCTCCCAGCTAAAACTGTTTTTCTCCAATACCGAACATGAAGTTGGGGTCAACCTCCACAAATCGGATCTGGGAACCGGAGACAAAGTAAAAATGGAAGTTCGAAGTATTGTCGGTGCCACCGATGGTGTCGTCAATTGTGGCCGTACCTCGCCCGTTGCTCTCAACGGAATACGTACCGGTGATCGCGGCATTGGAGATCAGGGTTCCAAAAACATCTTCATCTTCTGTGCCGCTCAGTGTTCCTGAGCCGTCGGTGGCAAACTGACCAGCCAGTGCGGTGCCGCCAAGTATGCTGTCTCCCAGAACGAAATTAAAGTTGCCCTGCAGGCTGGAGTTGGAGAAGGTTACAGCCGCCTGCTGTTCGGCTATACCGGTAACCACAGAGCTGTTATCGGTCTGCAGGAAATAGGCAGTCGTGGGCGATACCAGATAGAAAACGTAGTTAGAAGGCCCGTTGTCGCTGGTCAGAGTGGCGGTGCCCCGTCCGGTAGAAGTGGCGGAATATGAGCCGGAGAATGCCTGCGCTTCGAAGATCCCCAGATTCCCATCGTTTACATCTCTTTCCCCATTGGAAATGCCGCTAGCTCCGTCGGCATGCATAACTCCCACAGAAGCAAAGAAGAAGAAGTCCACATTGAAAGCATCGTCGGAAGTGACGCCGTCCTGCGAGAAGATGTAGTTGCCCTGGAGTGTGGAAGTACCTAGTCCTCCGCTTTGCCGCGTAGCCGTACCCACCAGGCCCGGAGCAGCATCGAGGGACATCAACAGCGCCTGATTCCTGGAAATCATATACAAAGCGAAGTTGAAGGTATGGCCAAATGGATCGTGCAATGTGAGCAGTCCGCGCCCGTTGTTGGGCACCGAGTAAGTACCGGTGATAGCAAACAAACCTGTGTAATTTCCCGCATCATTGATGTCCCCCTGGCCGCTGGAGATGCTGCCTGTGCCATTCGCATTCAACTGGCCAACGGTCCCTATTGGAAATACGTCGCCCATGGGATCCAGATCGAACCCACTCAGAGAAAAAGCAAAAGACCCATTGAACGCAGCAGCATTGAAGGCGCTGGCATCCTGTTTCTTGAGGATGCCGGTGGCTGCTGCCGCAGGATCGAATTGCGTAACTGCGCCGTTACCGTTGGCGGTGAGGACAAAGTTGAAGGTCGTATTCACAGCGCCAGTAACGACGGCCGAACCCCTGCCATCGGAACCGATGGAGTAGGTGCCGGTGAAAGCCTGGTTGGCGGAGAGGATGACAGAGTCGTTGGAATCCAGAATGCCGCTGGAAATATGGCCCTGTCCATCGGCCTGAAAGGTCCCTGCAGCCACAAGCGGGCCATTGGGAGACGATCCCTTAAGCGAAAAGGCATATTGGCCGTTGAGACCGGCATTCGTAAACGTCACGGTTGTCACAATGGCCGTGCCGACGATCGAATTCTGGCTGGCACTGATGGTGACAGGTCCGCCGACTTGTAGAGCTGTGGCCAGGCCGGAAGAATTTATTCCAACTTCTGCCGGGATACTGGAACCCCAGGTCGCGGTAGTCGTGAGGTCCTGGGTCAGTCCGTTATTAAAAGTTCCTGTAGCAATAAACTGCAGCGAGCCGGCGAGAGCAATGGTTGTGTTCACTGGTGTGACTTGAATGTTGGTCAGCACCGGCACAGTTATGGTCAGCAGGGTGGAATCGTTGTGGCCGCCAAAGCTGGCAGAGATGGTTGTTGTGCCTGGCGCATGGGTTCTGGCAAGGCCGGAAGCATCAATGGTTGCAACGGATGAGTTTGTCGAACCCCAGGTCGTAGCAGCGGTAACGTCCTGAGTGCTGTTATCAGAATAGGTGGCGATAGACACAAAGGCCTGGTTTAATCCGCTGGGAACCGAGGGATTGACCGGAGTGATAGCAATAGAGCTGACCGATAAATTAGGAATCACAGTAACATTGGTCGAGCCGCGGAATGGGCCGGAATTGGCGGTGATGGTCACAGTTCCTTTTTTGACCGGCGTGACAAGTCCACTGGCATTTACCGTGGCGACGGTTGGGTCGCTGGAGTTCCATGCGACGATATTCGTGAGATTTCTACCGCCGCCTGCGATGGAAAGAAAGTGTCCCTGTGCAGTGAGCTGCTGGGTTGTAGTAAGAGCAACTGTGTTATTGCCGGGCGAAATCTGGATGCGAAATGGGCCGGGTGCAGCCGCGAAGGAGAAAGTTGCCAGAAACAGAAAAATCCCAGAACACAGAGCGCGCATGGAAGTAGAAATGCCTTTGAATAAGTTTCTGGGGGTGGAAAAATAATAGCAGACCACGATTGAGAATGTCACACCGTGAACAAAACTTAAAGGTTCTACGCACATTCGATTTGAATCATAAGCGCTTTCCCTTAAACTAAAAAGCTAATGACTTCTCCGGATGTCTCCACGGAAGCACAGACTCGGGCCGACGGCGCGCGCCAGGAAATGAATTCCCGGCGCAGGACGATCGTGAAAATTGTTCTCGTCGCTTTTTTGCTTCGGCTTGCGGTGCTGACTTTGGGCCGCACATATCACTTTTCTCCGCGCGACGACCATTTTGGGTTTGGATGGGAGACCGGACGCATCGCCCGATCCATTGCGCTGGGGAAAGGTTTCAGCTCTCCCATGCAGGCAGATACCGGCCCTACGGCATGGATTGCGCCGCTTTATCCTTATTTTCTTGCCGGACTGTTCAAGCTCTTTGGAGTCTATTCCAATGCTGCCGCCTGGGTTGCGCTGGCGGTGAACAGCTTGTTCTCGGCGCTGACCTGCGCGACTTTATACCTGCTGGGCGAAGAATTGTTCGGCACGACCGTTGCCCTATGGAGCGCGTGGATATGGGCCCTGCTGCCCTATGCCATTTACTGGCCGGTGCGCTTTGCCTGGGAGACCAGCTTTGCGACGTTTTTGCTCAGCGCGGTTTTTCTGATCGCGGTGAGACTGGAGCGCGATAACCGGCTTTCCTTCTGGCTATGGTTCGGTTTTTTTTGGGCGCTGATTGCGTTGAGCAATCCGTCGCTGCTGGCTTTTCTGCCGTTCTCCGGGATATGGGTGCTCCATCGCCAGCGTCGCGTGAAAACTATGAAGCTGCACTATGCGGTTCTGTCCGGAGTGGTGTTTCTGGGTTGCATCGCTCCCTGGCTGCTGCGTAATGACATGGTGTTTGGGAAATTTGTGTTCATCCGCGACAATGCCGGCGCGGAACTGCGCCTGGGCAATGGTCCCGGGGCTGACGGCCAGTGGATGTATTGGCTGCATCCCAGCCAGGACCTCGATGAGCTGAAAAAATATCGCAGCCTGGGCGAAGTGGCCTATGTGCACGAGCGCAAGCAGGAGGCAATGGCCTGGATTGCCGAGAATCCCGGCCGTTTTGCCGCGATCTCGCTCAAGCGCGCTTTCTTCTTCTGGTTTGGAACGCCCCGAGCCATGGACTCTGTGGCGGGTGAAGTGGCGCGTAACATGTACTTTTGTCTGACTTCGATCCTGGCCTGGCTTGGCCTGGCAGTGGCGCTGCGCCGGGGCGTGCGCGGGGGGGTATTGTTTTTCTGGATGTTCCTTTCCATCTCGATGATTTACTATTTTACGTTTACACATCCGCGCTATCGCCATCCGATTGAACCGGAGATGCTGCTGGTGAGCGTTTATCTGTTTACGGTGGTGGAAAAGCGCAAGATAACCGCAGACAATGCTGCGGAATGCTGCGGAACGAGTTGAAGATCAACTAAAGACCTTTCATGAATCCATTGCCTGAGCAGTTAGACTGCAAGACTCTTTCTATCATTATTCCTGCTTATAACGAGAAAGAGACCATCGGCCGCGTTATTGACAGCGTGATGGCCGTTCCCATGGCGCTGGCCCGCGAACTCATTATCGTGGACGATTGCTCCAAGGACGGCACGCGGGAAATATTGCAGGAGCTCAAAGCACCCGCCGGAGCTACACTCAAGGTCCTGATGCACGATCGCAACCAGGGCAAGGGCGCGGCCATTCGCACCGGCCTTGAGCACGTGACCGGCGACATCGTGCTGGTGCAGGATGCCGATTTGGAATATGACCCCTCCGACTTCCCGGCGCTGCTGGAGCCGATTCTTACCGGCAGGGCAGACGTGGTTTTTGGCAACCGCTTTCATGGCGGCACGCACCGCGTACTGTATTTCTGGCATTACCAGGCGAACCTGTTCCTCACCACACTGTGCAACATGATTACCAATCTCAACCTCAGCGACATGGAGGTAGGTTACAAGGTCTTTCGCAGCGAATTCCTGAAGAAGGTCAAGCTGACGGCTAACCGCTTTGGCTTTGAGCCGGAAATCACGATCAAGGCGGCCCGCCTGCGATGCCGCATCTACGAGGTGCCAATCTCCTATCACGGGCGCACCTACGAAGAGGGCAAAAAGATCACCTGGAAAGATGGGGTCGCGGCGTTGTATTTTCTGGTCAGGTTCGGGATTTTCGGGTAGAACGGCTTTTCATCACCGAGACACCGAGGCACAGAGAAGAACGTGGGAATAGCACTGCGTTCGTTGTACCTATTGATATAATCGATGTATCTGCTTATCTTTTGATTCGGAGTTCCAACCCAAATGATTCGTTTCTTACAAACCCCCGGAAGGACGAAAAAGCTCGTCCTTAGTGCACTGCTGCTGTTTATCTGCGTGAGTATGGTGTGGTACCTGGTGCCCTCCTCAGGCGGCGATCTCTCGGCGGCAAATTCCGGCGTGCTGGCCAAGGTGGGCGATCAGGAGATCGGCATCATCGATCTTCAGAAAGCCGCGCGCGGCCAGCAACTTTCCGGGCCCATGATCGACCGGGTGTTTCAGAGTGTTTTAGGCCAGAGGGTCATGCTGGCGGAAGCCGACCGCGTTGGACTGAGAGTCACTGACGAGGAGCTGCGCGACTTTTTGCACAAGGGCCAGTTCGGGGAGGCGTTTTTCCCCAAAGGCCAATATATAGGGGACGAAAAGTACACCAGCTTTGTGCAAGAGAGAGTAGGCACTTCAGTGCCCGAGTTCGAGAAAGAGCTCAAGTCTGAGTTACTGCTCAGCAAGCTGCAGAACATGGTTACGGCGGGGGTCCAGGTCGATCCCAACGAAATCCAGAAAGAAGGCCTCAAGCAGTTCACTAAAGTGAAACTGCAATATGCGATCATCAATGCAGACGAAATCTCGAAGAAGGTCAATCCGACCGAGAGCGAAATCAAGGCTTATTATGATCAGCACAAAGCTCAATATTCCACTCCCTTGCCGGAGAAGCGCAAAGCGCGCTACGTAGTCATTGACCAGAACAAGCTACAGAGCCAGATCAAAGCTACTCCCGATGAGCTGCAACGCTACTACAGCGAACACCAGGATGAGTTCCGTGTGCCCGAGCAGGTGAAGGCCAGCCATATCCTGATCAAAGTTCCCGAGGGGGCGGACCCCAAAGTGGATGCGGCCGCGCGCGCCAAGGCGGAAGATATTCTGAAGCAACTGAAAGCCGGGGCAAACTTTGAGGAATTGGCCAAGAAGAACTCCGAAGACCCGGGAAGCGGGAAGCAGGGTGGATCACTAGGATGGTTTGGACGCGGCCAGATGGTGCCGGAATTCGAGCAAGCTGCTTTTTCCCTGGCCCCAGGCCAGCTCAGCGGAATCGTGAAGACAACGTTTGTGTATCACATCATCCGGGTGGACGATAAACATGCGGCCGGCATCAAAACGCTGCAAGAGGTGAGAGCACAGATCGAGCCGGAAGCCGCCGGGCTTAAGGCGCATCAGCAGGCTGAGTCGCTGGCGGCTACGGTGGCGACGCAGGCGAAAGATCAAGGACTCGACGCGGCCGCTGCAAAGAACCAGCTCGACATCGTAAACTCCGACTGGTTCGCGCGCACCGATTCACTGCCCGGAATTGGAAGTTCGCCCGAATTCACCGACGCCGCCTTCAGCGCGAAGGAAAAAGCGCCTCCCAGCGAAGTCGCTACCAGTACCAGCTACGTAGTCTTCGAGGTTACGGCTGTCAAGCCGCCGGCAGTCCCAACGTACGAAGATGTGCGCAGCAAAGTCGAAACTGACTACAAAGCTGAGCTTTCCAATACCCAGCTCTATAAAAAAGCACAAGAGCTCAGTGATCGCGCCCACGCCCTGAAAGATCTGCAGAAGGCGGCCAAGGAACTTGGTGTTACGGTAAAGACCAGCGACTTGGTCACGCCAACCAGCCCGATGGCGGACTTGGGCGGCATGGAAGGAGGGGCATCCGTAGCCTTCACCATGAAGCCGGGAGATATCAGCTCGCCGATTCGCGCCGGCCGCAATGCAGCCGTATTCACAGTGCTTGAGCGCCAGGAGCCCACTCAGGCCGAAGTGGACAAAGCAAGCGATGGTATCCGCGAGACGCTTCTGGACCAAAAGCGCCAGGAGATGATGCAACTTTACGTGGATGGCCTGAAAGCCAGTATGGAAAAAGAAGGCAAGGTCAAGGTGAACCAGCAGCAGCTTGATCTTTATACCAAGGCAACGGGCACGGAATAGTCCTGAGTACTGAGTACTCACTACTCAGAAAAAAGTTAAGATTCTTTAGAGAATGCCTTGCGACAGCATGGCTGAATTGAAGCATTCTCTGGATTGTTCGCGTTAAAAACGCGCTCCAGAATGACAGCGCTAATGAGGTGTGCAAGGGCACGATCATGGAGGCCAGCTTCCAGTGCGCCGGCTGCGGTGAGTGGAACGAAATTTCTGTGGATGAATCCGCCGGCGGCCGTCAGCAGTATGTGGAAGATTGCCAGGTTTGCTGCAAACCTAATCTGCTTTCCATCGAATTTGAATCGGATGATGTAAGGGTTACGTCGGAACTGGAATAGTACTCAGTATTCATTGCTCGGCACTCGGAAAAACGATTTAGAGAATGCCTTGCGATGCGTGGGCCATTGGAACATTCCCTGGATTCTTTGCGCTAACGGATGGCAAGATGAAGTTAATAAGGGTTTAAATGGTATGAATGCTCCCTTTGCTTTCGTACCGTTCAAACCGATTCAGAAATAGTCCCAAGCAACGCAAGCTGTCGTATTTAGCTTCTACAATGTGGGTGATAGGTTCATAGGAAAGACTCGGTTCGCGGCTTTTAGCCAAAGCAAATTTAGTTAGCCATTCATCTTTAAATTACTTATGCCATTCCAGCGTTCGAGCGGAATTCTGCTCCATCCAACCTCACTGCCCTCGCGCGGCGGCATTGGCGATTTTGGTCCGGCGGCGCACGATTTTGTGAAATTCCTGGCCGATTCGCGGCAGGGCTTATGGCAGGTGCTTCCGTTAGGGCCGACCGGCGCCGGCAACTCTCCTTACAGCTCAATTTCGGCTTTTGCCGGCAATCCGCTGCTGGTCAGCCTGGAACGGCTGGCGGAGCGAGGATGGATTGACGCGCAGCGGCTCAAGTCCCTCCCTGACGCTGTTTCCGGGCTTGATGGCGAGCAAGCGCGCGCGATCAAGATGCCTCTGTTGCGGGAAGCCGCTGGAAATTTCCTGCAGAAGGCCGGCAGCTCTGGCCGGCAGAAGTTCCAGCGATTCCAGGAAGAAAATGGATGGTGGCTTGACGACTACGTGCTCTTCGAAGCGTTGCGGCAAAGATACCAGGGCGCAAGCTGGAACACATGGGAGCGAAGCCTCGCGCGGCGCGAGCCTGAAGCGCTGCAGCGAATCCGCGGGGAGCTGGCGCACGAGCTGGAATGCGGGGCCGCGATCCAGTTTGCATTTTTCGAGCAATGGCGCGCGCTGCGCCAGGCATGTGCCCAACATGGCATTCGCATCGTGGGCGATGTTGCCATTTTTGTCAGCTACGACAGCGCCGATGTATGGCGGCATCCGGAACTTTTTTACCTGGATTCCGATTTGCGGCCCACGGTGGTGGCCGGGGTCCCGCCAGACGCCTTCAGCCAGACAGGACAGCGCTGGGGAAATCCGCTGTACAGGTGGGACGTGCTGCGGTCGCGCGGTTATGACTGGTGGATCCAGCGCATGCGCTGGGCCTTGACGCAGTGCGACATCGTTCGTATTGACCACTTCCGCGGTTTCGAAAAATATTGGGAGATCCCGGCTGCCGACCCTACCGCGGTCAACGGCCGCTGGCAACCGGGACCGGGAGACGATCTTTTCAATGCGTTGCGCCATGCATTGGGAGAACTGCCGCTGATTGCGGAAGATTTAGGCTACATCACGCCTGAGGTACATGCGCTTCGCGACCGGCAGCAGATGCCGGGAATGCGCGTGCTGCAGTTCGGCTTTGGGAACCCCGGAGCCCATTTTTATTTGCCGCACCGTTTCCACAGCAATGCCGTGGTTTATACCGGTACGCACGACAACGACACCATGCTGGGATGGTGGCGTTCAGGGGCCACCGAAGGCGAACGGGCAGCGGTACGCGCCTATTTCGGACCGAAGGCGGAGGAAGAGATTTATTGGACGTTCATCCAGGCGGCGGTCACATCGGTGGCGGATTTATCCATTGTGCCGCTGCAAGACGTGCTTGGGCTGGGCAGCGAGGCGCGCATGAATATTCCCAGCCACTCCGACGGCAATTGGAGATGGCGATACCAGCCGGGCGCCCTGAATAAGGCGACAGCGGAACGGCTGGCCGCACTGACGAGAGTGGCCG
>DASREY010000063.1:0-28539 GCA_035651775.1 Terriglobales bacterium | reverse complement strand
TCCTGCAGCCAGCGTGCATTGTTGGCCTTGAGGGCCTTGCCGACTTCCGGATTCACGCGCACGAAGACATCTTTGCCTTCGAGATGGCGCGACATTTTGCGCATCTCGACATAAATTTCGTTGCACACCGTAGCCACCGATTTAATCAGTCCGGTCCCTGTGCAATATGTGCAGGGCTGGCCCAGGGTGCGCTCCAGCGATTGCTTGACGCGCTTGCGTGTAATCGCCACCAGGCCAAAATCATTGAACTGCAGAACTTTGGATGGAGCGCGATCGCTCTTAAGGGCTTCTTCCAGAGCCTGCATGACTTTTTGCCGGTTGCGGCGCTCATCCATGTCAATGAAATCGATCACGATAATGCCGCCCAGATCGCGCAGCCGTACCTGGCGCACGATTTCCTTGATGGCATCCACGTTGGTTTTGACGATAGTATCTTCTAATTTCTGCGTCTTGCCGACGAATTTACCGGTATTGACGTCAATGGCGACCAACGCCTCGGTTTGGTTGATGACGATGTATCCGCCCGATTTGAGCCACACCTTCGACTTCAGGGCTTTGTTGATCTCTTCCTGAATGTTGAACTGCTCGAACAGTGGCGTTTCTTTGGTGTACAGCTTCACGCGCTTGACTAACTGAGGCTGGAAGCGGCTGACAAAGCGCACGATGCGCTCATATTCCTGCTCGTTGTCAACCCAGATATGAGAAAAGCCTTCTGAGACCTGGTCACGTAAGATGCGCTCCACCAGGTTCAGATCGTGATAGATGAGGGCTGGAGACTTGCTGGAATCTGCCCGGCTCCTGATTTCATTCCACAGATTCAGCAGGAAGCGGATATCTGCCCGCAAATCTTCTTCGCTGGCGTGTGCCGCTGCCGTGCGGACAATGAAGCCGCCATGGTGGCCTTCCGCAGCCTGACGCTCGCTCAGGATGATGCGCTTAAGGCGATGGCGCTCTTCTTCAGAAGCAATCTTTCTGGAAACGCCGTTATGGTTCACCGTCGGCATATAGACCAGGAAGCGGCCGGGAAGCGCGATATGGCTGGTGATGCGTGCGCCCTTCTTGCCGATGGGCTCTTTGGCAATCTGTACCAGGATCTCCTGCCCTTCTTTCAGCAGGTCAGAAATCTGCGGCAGCGGCGCACGATGAAAACGCCTGCCCCCCCCGCCACCCTGAGGCCGCGGACGGCGTCCGCCACTACCACCACGTCGCCGGCGCCGGCCGCGATCAAAGCCGACTTTCTGTTGGTATCCGGAAGGGCCGCGTGTTTCGGCGCGGGTCCCGGTTTCGTCTCCGGCAGGTGCTTCCTCATATTCTTCGGTTTCAGCCAGCTCTTCACCCGAGGCTTGCATCTCGGCCTCGACAACAGAATCGGCCTCCAACTCGTCGTCTTCTTCCTCATCCTCGGAGCTGTGGCTCTCTATATTCTCCGAAGCTGATGCAGCTTCTGTTTCAATGCCCGCAGATGACTCCCGGGATTCATTCGCCTGAGCAGCATGGCCCTGTTCCTTCGTATCTACCCGGTCAAGCATCTCCTCTTCGAAGTCCTCGTATTCGTCATCTTCAAAGGCATGCAGGAGTGAAGGCTGCTCCATTTCTTCTTCTTCGATCTCCTCTTCTTCCACCAAACCCGGCATTGAGCCAAAACGCGATTCGGCTCTGGCTTCGGCGAGGGGCGTTTCTACGCCTTGCGAAAGCTGGCTGGAACGCGCTGCTTGCTCAGAGGTACGCTCGGCCGCAATTTCACGCCGGTGTTTGTCCAAAATAGCGGCTACGTCAATCTCTTCCGTATCGCGACGGCTTACCTCTTCGTAGTCCGCTTCCGGCTCGCTGGTCTCGATTTCTTCGTGAGCAGAGGGATGGGCCTGGGCGCTTTCGCCTGCTGCAGCCTCATGGCTGGTTTCGGTCTTCTGCACCGGCGCCGCGGCTGTTTGGTATCTTTCGTAAGTACGCGTTCCGAAATCACGCCTTGCGTAATCACGTGTATCGAGTTCGGCGGTTTCATGATCGGTCGCGGCGGTAGCGCCGTGTGTCTCTGTGGCTGCATACTCCTGCGTGGCAGGCTCTGCCGCCACCGGCCGGGCTGTTACTGCCGGAGTCGTCTGAGCCTCCGCCATGTTGCGATATTTAGAAATACTTTCCCCGGGCAGAATAATTGGCTGATAACCGGCAGGAGCACTATGTGGTTTTTCCTCTTGCGCCCTTGGCCGGCTGGCATTGCGGGAATCGAATTTTGAGTCTGGAAAACCGCGCCCTCGGCGTCCGCGTCTGCGGCGTCCAAAGGGACGGCGTTCATTGGAATCGCGATCACTGGAACCGCGTTCGTGACCGCCATGCGTCTCCCCTGGCAGGGTCTCTCGGGGCTGAGTCTGATGCTGCCGTTCAGCGGCCGCGGCCTGGGGTTCGTTTTCCTGGTCTACTGCTTCGATTGGATCTTCGTCACGGACAAACTGAGGGGCGGAATGTTGTGCTTCACTGCCGCCAAACATTTCGACTTCCTCATTTTCGCTGCGCGTTTCAGCCGCATCTTCCGATGGGGCGGCAGAGTGCTCGTGAGCAGGACGCTCAAAGCGGCGCCGCCCGCGAGATCCGTCTTCGGCGGGAATCGTTTCAAAACTTTCGTCGCCTTCCTCGTCCTGAGGTTCAAAAAAGTCTGTGACGTAAAGGAAGGCATCACGCTCCAGGCCGATCTCCACGAAAGCCGATTGCATCCCGGGCAAAACCCGGGTTACACGGCCTTTGTAAATGGAACCTGCCAGCGTGTATTCGTTTTCGCGTTCAAAATAAATTTCATTGAGTTGATCTTCCTCAACAACGGCAACTTTAGTTTCGTGAGGAGTGGAAGAAACAAATAATTCTTTAGACATGTACTCTCCGGCCTGCCTCTGCTGTGGAGGCAGGATTTGCCGGTGCCGACGATTCGAACAAAAGTCTGGAGAGACTGGGCGAGAATACTCACTTCACCGGCCGGCTCTGGGGAGCCTGCCGGGCAGATGTATGCAGAGAACTGATAATAGACTGTAAAATCTTTGCACCTATCAGGCGCTCACTTAAGATTGTGGCCACTCCGTCTTCATATTCAAGTTTCCCTTGGAAACGTTTTCCCAGGTAAACTTCAAATTTTATTTTCAAGCTCAAGGTTAAACTTGAAACTCGAAACCCGAGACTTGAAACTTAGTTGACGGGGCCGTTACCAACCTCAGAGCGCAACTTAAATCGCTCAATCTTTCAAAACTCCGGTTCCCCTCGGTTCACCGGACTTGCCCGCTCAACGTGGGGCAGCACGCTTAATTTTGGTTTTGCCGGCTCTTAAAGTTGGCCGGCTCACAGCTTCACAGGCAGCGAAAAGTCTCTGACAAGAGTTTTTCTGCAGCCTTTCCAGCCGTTTTCTGGAAAATTACCAGGACCAATGGCCCGGCAATTTTCATTCTAGTTGACAAAGCGGCGCATGCGAATATTCATAACAATTCCCAGCGCCAGGAACGTAAACAGCAAAGACGATCCGCCGTAACTCATGAGCGGCAAAGGAATTCCGGTAACCGGCATCAAGCCGACCACCATGCCGACGTTGACCAGAATGTGAAAGGTCAAAACCGCCACTACACCTAGAATCACAATTGCGCCTGCCCGGTCAGGGGCGGTTTGCGCATTATGGACCAAACGCATCAGCACTATAAAGTATAGCAGCAGTAGGCCTACCGCGCCCACAAATCCGTGTTCCTCTGAGAAAGCCGCGAAGATAAAGTCCGTTTGGGGAATGGGCAGAAACGAGTTCTGGGTTTGCGACCCCTTTCCGAAGCCCTTCCCCCTGATCCCTCCTGCTCCCACTGCAATTACCGACTGCTCGCCCTGATAACCTTTTCCCTGGGAGTCGGCGGCCGGGTGGAGAAAGCTGGTAAGGCGCGCCTTTTGATAAGGTTTCAGGTGTTTAAATGCAGGAACAGCCAACGCCGCACCAATCAGGAGAATGGCGGCGGCGTGTTTAAGTTGGATTCCCCCCAGAAACAACCCCATCACCAGAATGGGAATATAAGTCAGTGCGGTCCCCAGATCGGGTTGCGCCAGCACCAGCAGCATGGGAATACCGCCCAGGAGCCCGGCCTTCACCACATCTGCCAATGAAGCCTCGCGCTGCCGCAAGTCGCTGAAATACTTGGCCATCGCCAGAATCAGAATCAGCTTGACCCACTCCGAAGGCTGAAAATGGACCCCCGCCGGGAAACGAATCCAGCGCCTCGCGCCCAGATACTTTTGCCCGAAAACCAGGACAGCCATCAAGGAAATAATCGCCGCAATGTACATCCAATGCACGCTGTCGAGCAGGACTTCGTAGTTAATCAGGCTGACCAGCAACATGAATGCCAGCCCACCCAGAATCCAGTACACCTGCTTGATGTGCATATGCGCTTCAGCAAATTTGGTGGACATGGTTGCGCTGTAAATCTCCATCACACCCAACCCACAGATGAGCAACACCAGGAAGAGTAAGACCCAATCAAAATCCCGCGGGGAGACAAACTTCTTCATTCCTCGCCGCTCCCGGGGAGTGCAGTCGCAAACAATTGGACGGGACAAAACTTGTGTGGCACAGCCGCCCGCTCCGTCTTGCTGTAGATTTCCGGCTGTGCTATAGCCCGGGGGTCTCGCCGGCTTTCTTGTGGGCATCCTGCCCACATGCCTGGAGCATGCGCTGAAGAAACCGGCAGCACGAACCGCGCAGCCCGGAGACGCTCCCCACTGGCGCTGTCTTTGTCGGGCGTGCTCCAGATACCGGTCATCTCCGCCGGCTTGCTGGATTCGACCACTTGCGTCGGATGCTTTCTCTGCTTGTCAACGTAAGCTTTGATAACCTGGGCCACCAGCGGCGCCGTGCTCGCACCCCATCCCCCCGACTCCACCACCCCGGCAACAACAATGTCAGGGTTGCGCCGCGGGGTCATGCCGACGAACCAGCCATTGTCCTTAAATTGATTGGCACTCAGTTTGAGCTTCTTGCGGGCCTCGTTACTGATCGTCTGTGCTGTGCCGGTTTTGCCCGCGAAGTCCACGCCTTCCAGATGTGCCGCCGCCGCCGTGCCCTCCGGACCTGTTACTCCCGCCATAGCGTCGGTGATGATCTCCACGTTTCTAGCGTCAATCGGAACATCCACTTCGTCAGGATATTGCGCCAGAATTTGCTTATATTGATCGGGAAGCTGATCGGGAAAGGCTACATGGGGGCGGTGCAACACGCCACCCATGGCAATGCCTCCGATGGTACGCGCCAACTGTATAGGAGTAACATTCACTCCCCCTTGCCCGATGCTGACAGAAATAGTTTCACCGGCATACCACTTCTGCTTGAGGTTTTTGATCTTCCACTCTTCCGATGGCATGATGCCGCTGGCTTCTTCCGGCAGGTCAATACGGGTCTTCTGTCCCAAACCTAACGCCAGCGCGTATTTCGCAATGCGGCCAATGCCCAGTCTTTCGCCGAGAGTATAGAAAAATGTATCGCAGGACTTATAGATGCCTTTGCTGATATCCACATCGCCATGCTTGGCGTCGCATTTGAAGAAGCGCCCGTAAAATTCCTTGCCGCCGGCGCAATAGACGTGCATATTTTGTGCGAGGCCTTCCTGCAAGCCGGCCACTGACATGACGATCTTGAACGTCGAACCAGGAGACAACTGTGCCTGAATGGCTTTGTTCAACAGCGGCTTGGCTGGGTCGGTAATAAGCTGGTTCCACTCCGCGCGCGAGATGCGCACCGAAAACGCGTTGGGATCAAAGGTTGGCCTGCTGGCCATGGCCAGAACTTCGCCGTTGTGTGGATTGATTGCCACCATGGCGCCGTTGTGGCCCTCCAGAGCCTCTTCCATGGCAATCTGCAGATCCAGATCAATCGTCAGCTTCAGCGGCTTGCCCGGGATGGGCGGAATTTGGTTCAGTTGCTGCAGTTCCTTGCCGTGACTGTTGACCACGGTGCGGCGCGAGCCATCCTGCCCGATCAGCATGTCGTTGTACTGTTGCTCGACTCCTGACTTCCCCACCACGTCCCCCGCCTCATACAGCTCATACTCGGGACTATCCAGCATCTGTTCGCTCACTTCGCCGACATAGCCGATCAGGTGGGCGGCAAACCCGTTGCGCGGATACAGCCGCCGGTTGGCCATAATCACATCCAGCTCCGGCAGCTCGTTGCGGTGGGATTCAACAAAGGCCAGCTCGTCTGGCGTAAGGTCGTCCTTCAACGTCATGGGACGGAACTTGGGTTCCACGGCGAATCGCCGTATCTTGTCCTGAATGTCTTTCACTTGCATATTCAGCCCGGCAGCGATGGCCGGCAGGTCAAGGTTGAGGTCACGGGGGTAATCGCGCAGCAGCAGCGCCGAAAATGAAGGATAGTTGTCTACCAGCAGCCGGCCCTCGCGATCATAAATTTTGCCGCGAGGCGCAAGAATCGGTACGGTTCGCACCCGGTTGCGTTCGGCCAGCGCGTCATATTCTTCGCTGCGGGCAATCTGCAATTGCCACAGCCGCCCGCCAAGCAACAGAAAAATAGCCAGAATTGCGTATTGGATTGCGGTCAGCTTGCCGCCAGAGATTTTTTCGTCACGCGATTGCATACTGCTTCTACGATCCGGTGGCCCACACGTCCGTTTTGCGGAAGAAGAAAAACCACAAGGAGAGTTGTAGCCCTATTGTAGCCCAATTGCAAATTGAGAACTTCAGAAGTTCCCCGCCCGACTTTGGTCGTTTCTTCACGTCTCAGTGCCTCTACGGTAACCTTTTTCAGCTTTAGGCTGCCAGAACAATGTTAGAATGCACGCCGCCTCCAAATATCAAAGAAGGAATCCCGATTCAGGGATCGGTGTTGGACATGATTAAACTTCGTTTCCGACTGCTGCTGTCACTTTTGCTTTTGTTGGCCATCGGCTTGTCTGCATCCGCACAAATCATCGGCAAAGGCACGGCACAGGTTGACGCCAGGGCCAACATCTTTGCCTCTGGTCATGCTAAACCTTCCGATCCCGGAGGCCGGCGGCCCCGGCGTGCTCCCGCCGGTCTTCAAATTCCGGGCGGGAGGAAGCAAGCTTCTTACCTTCTCGCATCTCGAGGGCAAGGTCTCTTGCTGCGGCCCAGGAGGCCCTTTCAACGGCCCTGAGGGCGGTTCAGCCTTCAGCACAGACATCGTTTCGTTTCAGGGAATCGCAGGTGTTGCTCATCACAAGAAAAGTATGTTCCTGGTGGGAGTTTTTCTGGACGACACTGAGCCCACCGACCCGGCTCCCGAGCGCCTGGACTTTACCGAAAACGACGGCTTCGCTGTGCTCTCGCCACAACTGCGACAGGTATTTCTTATCGGAGACGGAATGACTGGGCCAAAACCCGGACAGGCGCGCCAATTCGTTGTGCCGGAAAAGGCCACGCGGCTGTTTCTTGGATTTGCCGATGCCTCCGGCTTCGGCGGCAAACCTGGCTACTACGATGATAACGTCGGCAAGGTGACGGCTGCCTTTCAGATCCGCAAAGGAAAACCCGCTGCGCTCTTCTCGGTGAAAGAAGAGGCGGGGAAAATAGGCATTACAGTGAACGATGCCGTGCTCTTCGACTTCAACAAATCTGACCTGAAGCCCGCCGCAGAAGCGGTTCTACAGCAAATCAAATCCACAGTCATCGATCAGCATCCCGGCAGCAAATTGATGGTGGAAGGTTATACAGACAACGTTGGAGGAGATGCCTACAACCTGCAGCTTTCCAACAAGCGGGCGCAATCTGTGGCCGACTGGCTGCAACACCATGGAGTCGAGAGTTCGCGCCTGCAGACTCAGGGCTATGGCAAAGAGAAGCCCAGGTTCCCTAACACCAGCGAGAGTAACCGGGCAAAGAATCGGCGCGTGGAAATCAACGTCATAAAATAGTCCACGGCGCCGGAGCCCATTTTCGGAAATTATGATTGAGTTCATGTTAGCTGAAACACGATAAGAGCATGGCACGCCGGCAAGAAATTTCTTGTGCTGAGAACCGAGAACTGAGAACTGCTTTTACAAAAGCATTTCCATCTGAACATTCGAGCGCGCATAAGACGATACCTTCATCTGCTCCGGTGAAAGATGGTGAAAGCCTACAGATTCGTAGAGATGAATGGCATTGGCGAGTTTGCTATTGGTATCGAGGCATAACCTCCGCGCGCCCAGCGCTCTTGCCTGCGCCACCGTGTATTCCAGAACCTTGCGGCCGATGCCGCGTCCATGGTAACGCTCGGTGACGGCCATCTTGGAGAGTTCGAACACACCCGGCTCCATGACCACAAGCGCACAACAGCCGATTGGCTCGCCATCTGCAACGGCAATGAAAATGTGCCCGCCCGGCTTCAGGATCCTACCCACCGGATCGCCCAGTACGACCTTATCCGTCTCTTCGATTCTGAAATGTTTGGCGATCCACTCTTCGTTGAGTTTGCGGAACGCTTCTTCATCTCCAGGTTGAAATGACCGGATTCGGATATCGTAAGAAGTCATTGGAATGCTGTTTTTCGATACTGCCGCTGGAGCCGAGAGATTCTTTAACGCAGATGCCTTCATACAATCAATCTAGGCCGTAACGAAGTAATATGTCCAATATATTGTTGATACGTATTAATATTTATTGAGTATGGAACAGCAAATCGAATTACGGCATCTGCGTTACTTTGTTGCGGTCGCCGAAGAGCTGCATTTCGGACGCGCTGCCAAGCGTCTTCATCTCGCCCAACCGCCGCTCTCTCAGCAGATACGCAAGCTGGAAGATATTGTCGGTCATGCCCTCTTCACTCGCACCTCGCGTCACGTGAAGCTGACCAGCGCCGGTGAGCTGTTTCTTGACCGCGCCCGCAGCACATTGCGCAAAGTGCAGGAAGACATGGAAGTGGCGCGCAGCATTGGCCGCGGCGAACTGGGCTTTTTGACGGTGGGCTTCATCGGGTCGAGCATGTTGACCTCGCTCCCTGCCATGCTGGGCGAGTATCGCCGCCGCTATCCACGGCTGAATTTGCAACTGCGTGAATCCTATACTGCAGGCGTGGTTCAAGCGCTGTTGCAGAACACCGTGGATGTGGGCTTTCTACGAGACAGCGGTCCAGTTGAGGGACTGGAAGTAGAGACGCTGTTTTCCGAACCCTTCATCTCGTTCCTGCCGAAGAGGCATCCCCTGGCGAAACACAAAAACCTCTCTGCATCCGAATTGCGTGACGAACCCTTCGTCTTCTTCTCGCCCGTGGTGGGCAGCCGCGCGTATCAGAAAACAATTTCCATTTGTGAGGAGCGCGGATTTCGTCCGCAGGTGGTGCAAGAAGCTCCGCAATGGCTGACCATCCTGCGTCTGGTAGGCGCGGGCCTGGGCGTCACGATCGCACCGGCATGCGTCGAGCAAATCGCCGCCCCAAACGTCGTCTGTCGTCCCCTGATGAAGACCACGGTCAGGAGCGATATTGAACTGGCATATCGAGTTGGCGAGGAGCGGGCCATCGTAAAGACATTCTGCGCCATTGCCAGGAGCAGCCTTGGACCGCACACCGCAAATTCGCGCCGCTCCCATTGACTTGGGATTGCAGCGGAAACTTGTCAACTGCCGTGTTGGGCACCTTATCCACTCGCTGATGATCTTAATCCGCGTGATCCGTGAAATCTGCGGTAAAAATTTTGTTTTTTCGTTTGAGGCTAGAATTCTTCTCCGCGTCTTTCCTACGCCCTCTGTTTGAACTTATCCAGAACAGCGAACACAACAATCGCCAGCAGACCATTGGCCAGTGCCGCCCCGATGCTGTGTAGCCAGTTTGCCGGGAGATCTTGCAGCACCATGCCGCGCTGCACCAGGAGGTAAGCGATGCGATGGATCATGTAAAAACCCACCGTGATCAGGAAGCGCGACCCGGGGTTTTCCACATCAATCTTGGTGGCCAGCGAAGAAGCGCCATAGCCGACAAAGGTTTTGGCAATGCCGAAGAGTCCAAGGTAGTTGTGGGTCAGGGCGTCTTGCGCCAGGCCGATGAGGCAGCCGGTGATCGAACCGGCAATAGGATTGCGCCGCGCCACTCCAAAGAAAATGGTGACCAGCAGCGGCAGGTCGAAGACGTCAAAAAAGTGCAGCCTGCCATGAAAGGCCACCGGAAGATAGGACTGCAACAGCACCGCCACCGCCGGTACGAACAGCGTGGCTACAAGATTGAAGCGGTAAACTTCAATCTCTTCCCGCGATGTGTAGATAACGCCGGCGTTCATTGCGGTTTGTTCACCTCAGGCGACGTTGGAGATGGTGCGGGCTGGGAAGCAGGCGTGTCAACCTGAGCGGGCGTAGCCGCCGGATTATTTTGTGGGACCACCTTCGGCTTCACCATTTTGGGTTTTGCCTGAGATAGAGCCGGAGCCGGATTTGCCTTTTGATTTGAAGCTGCGGCAGTGGCCGCGGCGCCTGCCTTTACGCCTGCCGGGCTTTCCGGCGGCTTTTGTGTGACTCCCGGCAGGCGTTGCGCCAATATGTCTGCCGCCTTCACCGGATTCTCTGAATCGGCCTGCGCCAACTGAGGCTGCGTCACCACCAGCACCTCTTCCAGACGGTTTAAATCGGCCGCCGGCCTCAGGCAAATGTTCAAAAACAAATCGTTTCCCGATGAGATCTGGGCCACGGTTCCAATCGGCAATCCCTTGGGATAAATGCGGTCTCCCCCACTGGTCAGCACGCGCTCACCCGGCTCGACTTTTTCATCCACCATGACGTGCTCCAGGATCAGGTCGCCGTTAGTGTTTCCCTTCACCACTCCATGCAGGCGCGATTTTTCCAGCAGAGCTCCTACCCCGCTGCTGGCATCATTCATCACCAGCACTTGCGCCGTGAATGGAAAAACGTCTTTCAGTTTGCCCACGACTCCATCGGGAGTAATCACAGCCATATCGCTGCGCAGTCCATCCTTTGCTCCACGGTCAATGTAAAGTATGCGCGACAGCTCGGTGCCACTCGACCCGATAACCTGCGCCGCAATCGTCTGCGAAACAAAATGCTGCTTGAAATCAAGCAGTGCCTGCAAGCGGCGTCCCTGCGCTGCATCCTCCTCCATTCGGGTCTGTTGGATGCGCAGTTGCTCATTCTGTTCGCGCAACTCGCGGTTTTCCCGCCGAAGTCCGCCAATATTGAGGTAATCGTGCCAGCCTTGGCCGAACCAGCTTCCGGTGGCGACAAACACCCGCTCAATCGGGGTTATGACTCCTGAAATCCACAGGCGAATCATGCGCACCGAGCCAGCCTCGGGATTGCGGGGATCGATTGGGCGTTTCACCTGCACCGCAAGCCCAAAAACCTGCAGCAATAAAACCAGGCCCAGGATCATGGGATTACGATAGCGGCTGAAGAAGCTTTCCATGTGTAACTTGAGACAGAGCGGGTGAGAAGAATATAGCCCGCCGGGGAGCCCAGCAAATGCTCCCCGGCGGGTAAAACCTTTACTCGATTGATATCTTCCTGAGCAACTTGAAGTCGCTCAACATTTTCCCTGTGCCCAGCACCACACTGGCCAGGGGATCGTCGGCAATGGAAACCGGCAGGCCGGTTTCTTCGCGGATGCGCTTATCCAAATTCTTGAGCAGCGCGCCACCCCCGGTGAGCACAATGCCGCGATCGCTGATGTCTGCGGAAAGCTCAGGCGGGGTGCGCTCCAACGCCACGCGGATGGCGTTCATGATGGTGCCCACGCACTCGGCTAGGGCTTCGCGGATCTCGCTGTCATCCACGGTAATAGTCTTGGGCACGCCTTCAATCAGGTTGCGTCCCTTGATCTCCATCGTCAAGGGCTTGTCGAGCGGATAAGCGGAGCCTATTTCAATCTTGATCTGCTCGGCGGTGCGCTCACCAATCAGCAGGTTATATTTCCGCTTGAGGTAGTTCATGATGGCCTCGTCCATCTGGTTGCCGGCCATGCGCACCGAACGCGAATAAACAATTCCGCTGAGGGAAATCACCGCGATATCGGTGGTGCCGCCGCCAATATCTACCACCATGTTGCCGCTGGGCTCGGTGATGGGAAGCCCGGCGCCGATGGCGGCCACCATGGCCTGTTCGACAAGATGAACCTCGCTGGCCTTGGCGCGGTAGGCGGAATCCATGACCGCGCGCTTTTCTACCTGCGTAATCTCAGAGGGTACGCCGATCACGATGCGAGGATGCACCAGCATCTTGCGGTTGTGCGCCTTCTGGATGAAATAATTCAACATTTTTTCGGTGACTTTGAAGTCCGCGATCACGCCGTCTTTCATGGGCTTAATAGCCACGATGTTTCCGGGCGTGCGGCCCAGCATCTCTTTGGCTTCTTTGCCGACCGCTTCAACCTCGCCGGTCAGCTTGTTGATGGCAACGATTGAGGGTTCGTTCACCACGATGCCTTTACCCTTGGCATAGACCAGTGTGTTGGCTGTTCCTAAATCAATCGCCAGATCGCTGGAGAACATGCTGAACAGGGAGCGGAAATTGTTGACTTTCGAATTCTGCGAGTGAAATCCGTTCGATGACATACTTGTACTTTCTTTATACTCCTAATTCTATTGCCCACAACATATATCTAAGGGGGATTTGCAACACTTCAGTGCAGTGTCCTCGCGCGAAAAGCTCGCGCTCGTACGGCGATCATCTTGCGCCCACCCTGGTCGGCCCACCAGGCGCAAAATCGACAGCTTATTGAATCACAACCTTCTCGGTTTTCGTGGCCACACCGCCTTTTTCGTTCTGGGCGGTGATCGTGATTACGTTCTCACCCGAAGGCAGGGGTGGCGTGAAATAAGTAAAACTGCCGTCTGCCCCAATCACCGGAACCTGTTCGCCGTTGACCATGACCCGGGCCCCTTGCTGGGTGCTGCCTTTGATTTCAATCACATGGCTGTGCTGGATGAGTTGGCTTACTTCCAGGGCCAGCGAGATGCCTTCGGTCCCTTTGGCCACAATGGTGAATTCACTCTTTTCACTTTCAATGGATTCATGGCCCTTCTCGTCGATGGACATTACTTCCCAGTAATATTTCCCCTCTTCAAGCCCGGTAACCCTCCAGGCAGTGTCGTCGACTTTGGCCTCTTTTTCGATGGAGGAGAAATAAGGATTGCGGGAAACGCGCACGTGATAGCTGGTAACGTCTTCCACCGGCGCCCAGCTCAAATCGGCTGATTTGGCATTGGCCGAAACAAAAATCGGCATCATGTTGGCCGGGGCCAGCAGGATGGGCGGTGCCATCTCTTTCTTCTTGGCGAAGGTCTGCTTATCCGGGTCGATTGTCACCCTCTCGTAAGGGGCAATCTTTTCGGTAACATCTCCCATCTTCAAGGTGCCTTCGCCTTTTTTAACCAATATCTCAGGAGCATTACCTCGATTAGAGGCCTCCAGGGCGCTTTCCCGGCCCAGTATCGTGGATGTCTGATCAATCTTTACCTGCTGGGTGGAAGGCATTTCGCCGGTACTGAGCGAGATATCGCCCGTATTCACACGCACGGCAACTTGATTCTGCTGGGCGCTGTTGGTAGTGCTCTCTTCAATGGTGACCAGCGAATCCTGCTGAATGGTGTAAGTGCTGCCGTCGGCAAAGGCCACTCTGGCGATGCCCTCTGACATGGTCTGAACAACATCTCCTTGCTCCAGAGGCAAGCCATAATCCGCCTTGACCCAGCGGCCGTCGATTACTCTTTTCACGCGTACCGTACCGTCAATGTTGGTGAAGTGCGCCTGGGTGGAAGGACCGGATGGAGTCGCATCATCAACTTTTTTCCCCACCCAATTATTGATGGCACTCGTAACCTTATCTACGAAGGGATGAGTCTGCTCTGGAAAGAGAAAATATGAGGTAACGGCGCCGACCGCAATCACGGCAAGCGCAGCAACCAGGACGCTGCGATAAGACACAGTCGTCCAGTCAACCTGGATTCCGCCTTTTTTGATGTCAGCCACGGTTCAGGAAATTCGTGTGAAATTGCAAGCAGAGTAACACAAGGACTCCCGGTCGGAAATAGGTATTTAGACGGAATTGTGCATACCCGTACCCAATTTAACAAAGCCGAGGCGAAATTTATGATACGGCGGTCCACAGGCGGTTCCGACAGGTCATGTGTCCGCTCATGATGGAGAAAGCCGAGGAATTTGAATTTAAGGATGCCGGGCCTCTTGCCTTCCCCTGTTTCCTGGAAGAGACGGCTACCCGGCCCATGATGTACGATAAAGGGTTCGAGATCGTCTCCGCGTTTGCACAGTAACCCATAACCCCGATAAGGAAACTACATGGCTACCCCAAAAATCTATCGGAATTACATTAACGGAGAGTGGGTCGAATCCCAGACCGGGAAGACCTTCGAGAATCTGAATCCTGCCGATATCACCGACGTGGTCGGCATCTTCCAGCGGAGCGGCAAAGAGGACATAGATATAGCTGTAGCGGCCGCCAAAGCGGCCTTTGAAACTTGGCGGCTGGTGCCGGCGCCGCGCCGGGCTGAGATAATCTTCCGGGCCAGCGAACTGCTGCTGGAGCGCAAAGAAGACTACGCCCGCGATATGACCCGGGAAATGGGCAAGGTGTTGAACGAGACCCGGGGAGACGTACAGGAGGCGGTAGATACCGGGTACTACATGGCCGGCGAAGGCCGTCGCCTGTTTGGCCAGACCGTACCCTCGGAGTTGCCCAACAAATTTGCCATGTCCGTGCGCATGCCGGTGGGCACATGCGGCATGATTACGCCGTGGAACTTCCCCATGGCCATCCCTTCCTGGAAACTTTTTCCTGCCCTGGTCTGCGGCGATACTTGCGTGATTAAACCGGCGGAAGATACTCCGCTTTCAACCTTCAATCTGGTGTCCGCCCTCATCGACGCCGGCCTTCCCAGAGGCGTGCTCAACATCGTGACCGGCTTCGGAGAAGAAGCGGGCGCGCCGCTGGTAACGCACAAAGATCTAAGGGCAATCTCTTTTACCGGATCAAGCGAAGTCGGCCGCCTGGTAGGCGAATCCGCAGCCCGCAGCTTCAAACACTGCTCGCTGGAGATGGGCGGAAAAAACGCCATCATCGTGCTTAAAGACGCCAATATTGACCTCGCCGTGGATGGCGCTGTGTGGGGCGGCTTCGGCACCACCGGTCAACGCTGCACCGCCGCCAGCCGCCTGATTGTGCAGAAGAGCATATATAACGAAGTCGTAGATAAATTCCTGGAGCGCACGCGCAAACTCAAAGTCGGCAACGGATTGGACGAAGGCACCGACATGGGCCCTGTGATTAACGAACAACAGCTCAAGACCGTACAAAAATACGTGGAGATCGGTAAGAACGAAGGCGCCAAACTTCTATATGGCGGCAATCGCCTGAAGGGCCCGGCTTACGATCGCGGCTGGTTCCATGAGCCCACCATCTTCACCGACGTTCATCCTAAAATGCGAATTGCGCAGGAAGAAATCTTCGGCCCAGTGGTCGCCGTAATTCCCTGCAACGATTTTGACGATGCCATTGAGATTTCCAATGACGTGCAATACGGGCTATCAACTTCAATCTATACCCGCGACGTCAATAAAGCCTTCGTAGCCGCCCGCGACCTCGACGCCGGCATAACCTACGTAAACGCCCCTACTATCGGCGCAGAAGTGCATCTCCCCTTCGGAGGCACCAAACAAACCGGCAACGGCCACCGCGAAGGCGGACAGGCAGCTATTGATTTCTATAGCGAGTGGAAATCGGTGTATGTGGATTACTCTGACAGGTTGCAGAGGGCACAGATTGACAGGGGCGAGTAACGGGCTCATCCGCCGCTAAGTCATTATGAAGCTTATCTCGTAAACGGCTCGTAAGCGCCACAGCATGATATGGGCACAGCTAGCTTGTGTGTGGCACAGCAGCCTGCCCCGGCTTGCCGTGGGTCCCGGCTGTGCAACGCCAGGTTCTCTTCGGCTGTCGTGCGGGCATTCTTGCCCGCACTTTTGTACCTGCTGGAGGTATCCTATACAGGACCATTTAAAGTCCCTCCCATGAAACTGCATAGGTCAATCCTCGCGTGTGCCATTTTGTCTTTGTTGATTCTTTCCGCTTTCCCGGTTTTTGCCCAGACCGCATCCTTCGATCACACAAAGCCGCTCGACCACACCACTGTTCAATCAGGGGATGTCGCCACCGCCAGTATTCCGGAAGAGTTGAAACCGGGAGTTGTGGTTGAAGGCGTCGAAAAGAATTCCGAGGGTGAAAGGGCGGGCCTGAAGGAGGGAGATGTCCTATTGAGTTGGAGCCGGGGCGACATCAAAGGCAAAGTTGAGTCGCCATTTGATTTATCGGATATTGAAATTGAGCAGGCGCCAAGGGGAAATGTAGCCTTGGAAGGTTTCAGGGGCGAGGAGAAGCGGGTATGGGTATTGGGGCCGGATGATTGGGCCGTCAAGGCACGACCAAACCTTCCTCAGAATCTCCTTTCTTTCTATCGTGAAGGTCAAGAGCTGGCCAAAGCCGGTAAGCTAAGCGAGGCTGTAGAGCGTTGGCGGGCGGCTGCGGTCGAAGCACGCAAATCTCCCACTACTTGGTTGAGCCTGTGGTTGTCCTTCCATTCGGCGGAGCAATTAGCCGACGCAAAGCAATGGAAGGAAGCCGATGATGCTTACCAGGAAGCGGCGCAACAGACCGGGATTTCACCACTGGTTATGGCACAACTGCTGCGGGCATGGGCCACTAGCTATAAGCGGCGCGGCGATTTGCCCAGCGCTGGGAAATATTACCAACAAGCCGCAACCGAAAGTCAGAAATTGGGGCGGGATCCATCCTTACTGACTGCGGCAGTTTTAAGCAATCTATGTGAGGTTCTGGCACTCAGGAGCGAATTTGTGAAGGCCCGGGAATACTGCAATCAGGCGCTTTCGATCCAACAGAAAATTGCGCCCGACAGTCTTCCCATGGTTAACACTCTCAATCTGCTGAGCGTTGTTGATTTTCCCGAGGGTGACATCACCAGTGGCGAGAAACATATTAGCCAGGCTTTGGCGATCGTCCAGAAAGCTGCCCCTGGAAGCCTTCTGGAGGCAATCACTCTTTATCATGCCGGAATGGGCGATAGTTATTCCGGTGACTTGGCGATAGCCGAGGACTACCTTAATCACGCTTTGGTGCTGCAAAAAAATCACACTCCGGCCAGCCTGGACCTTGGGAACACGCTCGTTATGCTCGGCAATGTTTCCTGTTTACGGGGCGAGCTAGCAAAAGCTGAAAGTTATTATCTTCAAGCCTTGGCGATGCGTCAGAAATTCGTTCCTGAGATATCTAAGTCTACGGGCATACTCAATAATTTGGGAAACGTTTCCTGGCAGCGCGGTGATCTGGTTAGGGCGGAAGACTACTATCGTCAGGTTCTGACGATTCGCCAGAAACAACAGCCGGATAGCATTAGCGTAGCCTACGTTCTTTTGAATCTCGGCCAGGTTACCAGAGATCGTGGCGACAATGTCGCGGCAGCGGTGCATCTTCAGCGGGCTTTGGCAATCCTGATGAAACTGGCTCCCGAGAGCCTTGATACGGCAGACGCATTCATTGACCTTGGCGACGTAGCCAAAGATCGCCACGATTGGGCCAAGGCTGAAGAATATTACCTGCAGGCGCTGAGGATTCGGGAAAAACAGGCTCCTGACAGCGTTGAAATGGCGGTAACCATAGAAGGCCTTGGTGACGTCGCAATGAATCGCCAGGATCAGGATCTGGTCAAGGCGGAACAGTACTACCGCAGATCGCTGGCCATCCTGGAGAAAAATGCTCCGCAAAGTTCGATGCATGCCGAATTGCTCTTTGCTCTGGCCGGTATTATGCGCCGCAAGCAGCAACCGGAAGCTGCCGCGCAGTTCTATGAACAGTCACTGAAGTCGCTCGAGAGCCAAACGGCACGGCTGGGAGGCGGAGAGGAAATTCGCTCGGGCTTTCGCGCTAAATACGTTGCGTACTATAAAGACTATATTGATCTGCTTTTAGAACAGAAGAGGCCCGAAACCGCGTTTCAGGTATTGGAGCGCTTACGCGCGCGAAGCTTGCTGGAGATGCTGACGGCAGTCCACGCCGATATCCTCAAAGGGGTTGATCCTGCCTTGGTGGATAAGGAGCGGGCGCTGCAAGAATCAATTAACGCAAAATCAAGCCGTCGCATACAACTGTCCGGCAATCCACAGGCAAAAGAACAGATGGCAGCACTTGATAAAGAGATTAGTGGACTTCTAGCGCAATACAAAGACGTGGAAGAACAAATAACGACAACCAGCCCCAGCTATGCCGCATTGACCCGGCCACAACCACTAAGCGCAAAGGAAATTCAACGGCAAATACTCGATGACAATATTTTGTTACTGGAATACTCGCTAGGGCGAGAGCGCAGTTATGTCTTTGCGGTAACGCCAGATTCATTAAACGCATACGAGTTACCGAAGAGCACCGAGATCGAAGCCGTAGCCCGCCACGCCTACAAACTTTTAATTGAACACAATCGTAAAAGTAATGGCGAAACCGGGCGCCCAATACGAGCGCGTGTGGCCAAGTCTGAATTAGAGTATTCGCAGACGATATCCGATTTGAGCCGCATGGTATTAGGACCAGTAGCCGGACAACTTCAGGGCAAACGGTTGCTGATTGTCAGCGATGGTGCATTACAGTACATTCCTTTTGCGGTTCTGTCTGTGCCATCAGGGTCCGGCTCGAAAGCGGCGGTTCCTCTCGTGGCGGACCACGAGATTGTGAATCTGCCCTCGGCTTCGGTCCTTGCCGTGTTGCGGCGGGAGGAACTGGAGCGCAAAGAAGCAACCAAAGCAGTGGCGGTGCTGGCCGACCCGGTCTTTGCGGCAAAAGACGATCGTGTAAACCTCGCTCCTACGAACAGCCAGCCAGGGAACAGTACCTCTACTAAGACACACCCCTCTGATCCTCAAGTTCTACCTGAAATGCCGGGGCAACGCGATCTCGACCGTTCCGCCGAGCAGATGGGGATCGCTGCGTTTCCCCGCCTACCTTTCACCCGGCGCGAGGCTGACGCGATTTCCTCGATTGCTCCCAAGGGCGACGTAACCGAAAACCTGGATTTTGATGCCAGCAAAGCCACTGCCCTCAGCACGCAGTTAAAGGACTATCGCATTGTGCACTTTGCCACCCATGGGCTGCTGAACAATGAGCACCCCGAGCTGAGCGGGCTGGTGTTCTCCCTGGTAGATAAGCAAGGCAAGGAGCAGGATGGCTTCCTACGCATGCTGGATATTTACAACATGGAATTAAATGCAGACTTGGTTGTGCTGAGCGCCTGCCAGACAGCGCTGGGTAAGGAGATCGGAGAGGAAGGATTGGTCGGGCTGACACGCGGCTTCATGTACGCCGGAACGCCACGCGTAGTCGCGAGCCTGTGGAAGGTGGATGACGAAGCTACAGCCGAGCTGATGAAGAAGTTTTACGAAGGCATGCTGCGCGATCACCAGACCCCGGCGCAAGCATTGCGCGGCGCGCAGCAATGGATGCGCACGCAAAAAGCCTGGCAGTCCCCCTATTACTGGGCAGGATTTGTGCTGCAAGGCGAGTGGAAGTAGATTGGATCATCGCGACATCGGATCATTGGATGTTGATGATTGCGTAATCGGTTAATCTGGTAATAGAGCCAAGAGCGGCAAATTCAAGAAGCTATACAATCCTGGTTCAACTGAGGACGAATGATTATCGGTGTTCCTAAAGAGGTAAAAGACAACGAGGCGCGGGTAGGAATTGTTCCCGCGGGTGTAAAGGCGCTGGTAGATGCCGGCCATCATGTCATCGTGCAAACCGAGGCCGGCGAGGCTTCTTCTCTGCCCGATAACGACTACCACCATGCCGGCGCAGAAATTGTGGGGACAGAAAAAGAAGTCTGGGGCCGGGCTGAGATGGTGGTCAAGGTCAAGGAGCCGATTGCGCAGGAAGTCGAGTTCTTCCGCGAGAACCTGGTGCTGTTCACCTATCTGCATCTGGCTCCAATTCCCGATCTGACCAACGAGCTGCTGAAGAAAAAAGTCACAGGCATTGCCTATGAGACTGTGACTGATAAAAATGGGGCTCTTCCCCTCCTCACGCCCATGTCTGAAGTTGCGGGCCGCATGTCCGTGCAAGTGGGTGCGACTTATCTGGAAAAAGAAAAGGGCGGGCGCGGCGTTTTGCTGGGAGGTGTGCCCGGCGTGCCGCCCGCGACAGTTGTGATCATCGGTGGAGGCATCGTAGGCACGCACGCGGCCAAGATTGCCCTGGGCATGGGCGCGAACGTTACTATTATTGACCTCAACCTGAACCGCCTGCGCGAACTT
Source organism: Terriglobales bacterium (assembly GCA_035651775.1). Lineage (GTDB taxonomy): Bacteria > Acidobacteriota > Terriglobia > Terriglobales > Acidobacteriaceae > QIAW01. Next base: position 8,247 of record DASREY010000063.1, on the reverse strand, counting down.
GACGATATTTTTGGTGGACGCCTGCACACGCTGGCATCCAATTCTTATTCCATCGCTCATGCGACCGCGCGCGCCGACCTGGTAATTGGCGGCGTGCTCATCCCCGGCGCCTCCGCTCCCAAACTGGTCACCAAACACATGGTCTCGAAGATGAAGAAAGGCGCGGTGATTGTAGACGTCGCCATTGATCAGGGCGGATGCGTAGAAACCGCCCTCCCCACCACGCACAGCCATCCTTCATATTTGGTGGATGGCGTAGTGCACTACTGCGTCACCAATATGCCGGGCGCGGTTCCTCATACCTCCACGCTGGCGCTTACCAACGCGACCTTTCCTTATGTCATGAAGCTGGCGCAGCACGGAGCTGAGGCGGCAATCAAGGCCGATAGTGGTATCCGGGCCGGGGTGAATACTTATCAGGGGAATGTAACCTATGCCGCCGTGGCGCAGTCGCAAGGAAAACCATGGAAGGATGTAATCGCCTTGCTGGGATGAGTGGCCAGCAGCCCGCGGCTCTTGTATCATGTCCCCCTTGATTCCTTTCAGGAGCCACATCCAATGATTCGCCAAAGCTTTCTTGTTCTCATCCTCTTGTTTGCTACTACCTTCTGTCTGAGCCAGGCAAAAAGCACTGAGTCTAAGAAACGTTCCTCCGGAGGCAAGGCTTCGGCGCAACAATCTACAAAAACCCCGGCTGCACAGATTTCCGTCGGCACGATTGACGAAAAGCTGTTCGGCGCCATGCGCTGGCGGCAGGTGGGTCCGTTTCGCGGAGGCCGCGTGCTCGCCGTCACCGGGGTTCCCGGCGAGCCCAATGTTTTTTATTTCGGCGCAGCTTCCGGGGGAATCTGGAAGTCCAATGATGCGGGAGCCAACTGGGCGCCGATCTTCGACAAAGACGGCACCGCTTCCATCGGCAGCATCGCCGTCTCGCCTTCGGACCACAACGTCATTTACGTCGGCACGGGCGAGGCCTGCATTCGTGGCAATATCTCTTACGGCAATGGTGTTTACAAGTCGCTGGATGGCGGCAGGACATGGAAGAACATCGGATTGAAAGACACGCGTCACATCGGCGCTGTGATTGTTGATCCCAGGAATTCGAACATTGTTTTTGTCGCCGCCCTGGGCCATGCCTACGGGCCGAATGAAGAGCGCGGTGTCTTCCGCACGACCGATGGCGGCGTCACATGGCAGAAAGTTTTATTCAATGACAACAAGACCGGCGCTATCGATGTTGTATTCGATCCCAATAACTCCAACACTCTCTTTGCCGCGTTGTGGGAGGTGGTTCGCACTCCCTGGAGTCTGAGCAGCGGTGGGCCGGGCAGCGGCCTCTACAAATCCACCGATGGTGGAAGCACATGGAAGCGGCTTGAAGGCCACGGTTTGCCTGCCGGCATTATGGGCCGCATTGGGGTTTCTGTTTCTGGCGGCGATTCCAGCCGCGTTTATGCGCTGATCGAATCCAAAGATGGCGGGCTGTATCGCTCCGACGACGCGGGCGAAAGCTGGATTCGTATGAACGAAGATGGAAGATTGCGGCAGCGGGCATGGTATTTCAGCCATATCTTTGCTGATCCTAAATCAGCGGATACGGTCTATCTGCTCAACACCGGGATGTTCCGCTCGACCGATGGCGGCCGGACTTTCAACCTGCTTCCCGCGCCGCATGGCGATCATCACGGCCTGTGGATTGATCCCGACAATCCGCAGCGCATGATTAACGGCAACGATGGCGGCGCTACCGTCTCCACCGATAACGGCAAGACCTGGAGCACGGAATACAACCAGCCCACAGCGCAGTTCTACCACGTGATCACCGACAACCGCTGGCCCTACTACATTTACGGCGCGCAACAGGACAACTCCACCATAGCCATCAAGAGCTACGACGATGATGGCATCATTGGACGTCAGGATTGGTACCAAGTCGGCGGCGGCGAAAGCGGATACATCGCGCCTTATCCTCCCGATCCTAATATCGTCTATGCCGGGGCCGAGTATGTGACCACGCGCTTTGACAAGCGCACCGAGCAGGTGGTGGATATCTCTGTGCTGCCCCTCGACCCTTCCGGCAACGGGGCAGACAAACTGGAGCACCGCTTCCAGTGGACTTCCCCCCTGTTCATTTCGCCGCATGATCCCAACACTCTCTACAACGCAGGCGAGGTGCTGTATAAATCCACCAACGGTGGGCAGAGTTGGACCGCGATCAGCCCCGACCTGACGCGCAACGACAAATCCAAACAAAAACCCTCAGGCGGCCCCATCACGCTCGATATCACCAGCGTGGAATACTACGACACCATCTTCGCCGCAGCCGAATCGCCTGTACAAAAAGACTTGCTTTGGGTTGGCACCGATGATGGGTTGGTGCAGGTCTCCACCGACGGTGGTAAGAATTGGTCGAATGTCACACCCAAAGATCTGCCCGAGTGGAGCATGATCAGCATCATCGAACCTTCGCATTACGATGCCGGCACGGCTTACATCGCGGTAGACCGCCACAAGCTCGACGATTTCCATCCGTTGATTTATCGCACGCGTGACTTCGGCAAGAGCTGGACCATGATCGCGAATGGAATTCCCGAGGGCTCTTATGTTCGTTCCGTGCGCGAAGACCCGGTGCGCAAAGGCCTGCTGTTCGCCGGAACCGAAACCGGCGTTTTCTTTTCCATCGATGATGGCAGGAACTGGCAGACGCTCAAGCTGAACTTGCCTCCCGTCCCGGTTCATGACCTCGCGATTCATCAGGATGATCTGGTTGTGGCCACGCATGGGCGCTCATTCTGGGTACTGGATGACATCACTCCTCTGCGGCAAATCGACTCCAGTTCAGCCAATGCGGAGATAATCCTCTATAAACCCCAGCTCGCATTGCGCCTGCATTATCCCGACCAGATTGAACGGCGTGGGCCGCTGGGTGATGATCCTCCCCCGGGGGCAATCATTGATTATTACTTTAAGAGCGCTCCCAAAGATGAAGTCAAACTCGAAATATTCGATAGCAATGGCAAGCTGGTGCGCAGCCTCTCCAGCCGGGAAAAGAAAGAATTTGAGCAACCGCCCGAATGGCCAGACCAGGTAAAAGAGGTCACAACCATTCCCGCCGACGCAGGTATGAACCGCTATGCCTGGAACCTTCGCTGGGAATGGCCGGTCAAGATTCCAGGAGCTTTCTATACTGGCACTGGACCCAGGGGCCCTCTTGCTCTACCCGGAAATTACACAGTCAAGATGACGGTAGGAACTCAAAGCCAGACGCAGCCGCTTGAGATCGCGGTTGATCCGCGTGTAAAAAGCATCAATCCAGCCGACCTGCAAAAACAGTTTGACTTGCAGATGCAGGTGCGCGAGGCCAACACTGAATTGCACCGCGCGGTAAACCAGATTCGCGAACTGCACGCCGCGCTCAAGGGACTGCATCCACGGCTGGAAAGCGATCCCAAGCTCAAGCCGCTATTGGAGCAAGCCGAAGCGCTCGATAAAAAAGTGACGCCGGTCGAAGAGGAATTGATCCAGGTAAACATGAAGGGTTCAGAGGCGAACCTGGCATTTCCAAATATGCTCAATGAGCTGTTCGATAGCTTTACCTCCAGCCTTGAGGCCGGCGACGGAGCCCCTACGCAGCAACAATATGAGGTTTTCAAGAGGCTGAGGGGAAAACTTGATCAGCAACTCGAAGCCTGGAAACAGGTTCTGGCTTCCGATGTGCCGGCTTTCAACGAGCAGGTCAAGAAGGCTGATATTCCGTTGCTTTATCTGCCTTCGGTTACCGGCGAATAGGGCCAGGCCGGAATCAGGCCACATTCTTCTTGCGAGTGCGTGCTGGCGCCTGCGGCGTGGCCGACATGATGGCGGCCAGTTTGGGCACCTTCTGCTTGAGCTTTAAGACTGGGGCAAAAAGATCTCCTGATTCTTCCACCCTCTTTAACACCTTGCCAGCGGTGAAAACCAGCAGCTCCGGATCTTCTTTTTTCAAGCAGCGCGCAACTTCATCCCAGGTCACGGGCGCGGAAACCGTGGGATGTTCTTTCGCCCGCAGCGAATAAACACAAATTGTCGTTTTGTGAACGTCGTTCTGGCTCCAATCTACGAAGACTTTGTTGGTGCGTAAAGACTTTTTCATGTCTGAGACAACCTGCTGCGGATGCTCCCGTTCCAGCTTGCGGGCCAGCTCATGGGCAAAGGGCTTGGTCTCGTCGTAGGTCACCTTGGTGTTCAAAGGCACATACACTTGCAGCCCCTTGGAACCGGAGGTCTTGGGCAGGCACACCAGATCCAACCTGTCGAAGAACTCTTTCAGCCACAGCCCAACCTGGCAACACTGCACGATGGTAGCGGGAGGGCCAGGGTCTAGATCGAAGACCATCATCGTGGGGCGCGGCATATCTTTGGCCAGCGAGAGCGAGGTGTGCAGCTCGATGTCGGCAAGATTCGCTGCCCATACCAGGGTGGCGATGTCCTGTACCAGGCAGTAATCCATCCAGCGGTTGTTACCCTCGCTCCAGATTGGAGCGGTCTGCACCCATTCCGGCCGGTGGGTGGGGCAGTTCTTTTCGTAGAAAAACATGCCGTCCACGCCATTGGGATAGCGCTTCATGGTCAGCGGACGTCCACGCAAATGTGGCAATAAGACTGGAGCAATCCGCACGCAGTAATCAATGAGTTGCCCTTTGGTAAAGCCATCGGCCGGATATAAGACTTTATCGAGATTAGAGACTTCCAGTCGCCGGCCCTGGATCTCAATGATGGATGTGTTCTTTGCCATAACCGATCCTGTTGAAATTAGATGCACCAAAGCGTTCCCTGTTAATAAAGAAGCTAACTCACCGTATTGCGGCTTCCGAAAACATATTGCAGGCAATTCACAACATTGTTTCATGCCGAGCCATCCAATTGAGCGTGGAGTGTGACGACGCAACGACGCTGCCTGTAAGCTCATCGAAGGCGCCGGATTTCGCGCCCGAGCAGGTGTCTCTGTTTCGCGAAGTGCTGGGCATCCTGAACGAGCATGGAGTCCCTTACGCGGTCGCGGGCGCGTTCGCCCTGCATCAGCACACCGCCATCTGGCGCAATACGAAAGATCTGGACCTGTTTCTTCCTTCCGAAGAGGTCGGCCCTGCCATTGATCATCTGCAAAAGGTCGGACTCGAATGTGAAGTCCTCGACCCGGTTTGGCTGGCCAAGGCGCGCCGCGGCAATTATTTTGTGGACCTCATCACCGGCATGAGCAACGGCATCGTGACCGTAGACCGCTCCTGGATCGAACGCAGCACTCCGGCAACTATCTTGGACGTAAAAACACGTGTGCTGGCCACCGAAGAGCTTCTCGCCTCAAAGTTGTTCGTGCTTTTCCGCGAGCGTTACGACGGCGCTGACATGGTGCACGTGATTTATGCCACCCGCGGAAAGCTGGACTGGCAACGCATCCTGTCGCTTGTCGGGGAACACCGCGAGTTGCTGCTTTCTGTCCTGGCCTTATTTCACTATGTTTACCCTGCTTGCGGCAGCTATGTGCCTGAAGAAGTCTGGAACCAATTACTAGGGGAGCTGCAGCAATCTGTGGCCCGGCCCGAACCCAAGACCAGCTTCCGCGGCACCTTGCTTGACGAAAAAATGTTCGCCATTGACGTGAACGAATGGGGGCTGCCGAATCCGCTGTTGGAATACCGGACTCGGAATGCCCGCAGAATCGAACGCTGCCCTTCATCGAAGACTGAAGATGAGAATCGCCGCGCTAGCTGACCTGCATTTCTCGCCGCAACGTTACGACCGCATCCGCGAGCCGCTGGGACGCGTTCGCGACGAGGCCGACGTGCTCGTCTTGGCCGGCGACCTCACCAACTATGGCAAGAAAGAGGAGATGGAATCCCTGCTCAACGCGCTGGTGCGCATCCGCGTCCCCATTGTGGCCGTGCTGGGCAACCACGACTATGAGAGCAACCAGCAGGATGAGCTCATCCGCATCATGACCGCCGAAGGCATCAAGGTGCTCGACGGCACCGGCTACGAGCGCGATGGCGTCGGCTTTGCCGGAACCAAAGGCTTCCTGGGGGGCTTCGGACGCGGCGTACTCACCGCCTTCGGCGAACCCCAGATCAAGGCCTTCGTGCAAGCCAGCATTGACGAAGCCATGAAGCTGGAGCGCGCCTTGATGCAGCTCCGCGCGCCCAAACGCGTCGTGGTGCTGCATTATGCTCCTGTCGTCGATACGATTCATGGCGAACCGGAACAAATTTATCCCTATTTGGGAACCGCCCGCCTGGGCGAAGTCGTAGACCGCAATGGCGCTCAACTCGTGCTCCACGGCCACGCCCATGACGGGACTCTCGACGGAAAAACTACGGCCGGCATCCCCGTACACAACGTCGCCCTGGGTCTGTTACAAAATCAAAATCCTCCGATGGTATATCGCGTGTTTGATGTGTAGAGAACCAGCCATTAGCTCTAGCTGGATCATTACGATATGAAGATAGGATTGCTTCATAACGCGGGACTGCACTATCCTCTATCTTCAACCTCCCTTTACAGCCCATGACCAAGATCCTGCTCATTACGATTACCGGCAACGACAAACCTGGTCTTACCAGCGCTTTTGCCCAGGTGCTGGCGGAGCCGAAGGCAATTCTTCTGGATATCGGCCAGGCGGTGATTCACGAGGCTCTGGCCCTGGGACTGATGGTCCAGATCAATTCCGCCACCAGCACTAAGGTTGTTGAAAACGCCATCCTGGAGAAGGCCCGCGAATTAGGCGTCGTGGCCCGCATCCATCACATTTCCGAAGAGGAATACCGCGACTGGGTGCGGAAGCAGCACAAGCAGCGTTTTATCGTTACTTTGCTTGCGCCCCAGATTACGGCGGCGCAACTGACGGCCGTGACCACCATATTCGCCGCTCACAATCTGAACATTGACATCATGGACCGGTTGTCAGCCCGCGCCTCCGCCAGCCACCAGCATGAGCCCCGCATGTGCATTGAATACACAATTTCAGGCGACCAGGTGAGCGCCGTGCAACTGCGGCGCACGCTGCTGACGCTTGCCGAACGCACGGATTTTGATATTGCCGTGCAGGAAGATTCCATCTTCCGCCGCAACCGCAGGCTGATAGCTTTCGATATGGATTCCACGCTTATCCAGATGGAGGTCATTGACGAATTGGCTCGCCTCGCCGGCGTAGGCGAACAGGTCTCTGCCATCACTGCCGCCGCCATGCGCGGAGAGCTTGATTTCAACGCTAGCTTTCGCAAGCGCCTGCTGTTGCTGAAAGGGCTCAATGCCGGTGCATTAGAAGAGGTAGCAGCCAGGTTGCCCATCACGCCGGGCGCACCCCGTCTGCTGCGGACGCTCAAGGCATTGGGCTACAAAACGGCGATCCTTTCCGGAGGCTTCACTTGCTTTGCGCGAAAATTGCAGAGCGAGCTTGGCTTTGATTATGTTTACGCCAACGAATTGCAGATCGCCGATGGCCAGCTCACCGGAGAAGCCGCAGGAGAGATCATCAATGGCGCGCGCAAAGCCGAGCTGCTGCAGCAGATCGCCGAGCAGGAATCCATCTCGCTGGAGCAGACCATTGCCGTCGGCGATGGCGCCAACGATTTACCCATGTTGAGCGTAGCCGGCCTCGGCGTGGCCTTTCACGCCAAGCCCCTGGTCCGCGGAAAGGCAGAGCACTCGATTTCACGCATGGGACTCGACGCGCTGCTCTATCTGCTGGGTCTTCGCGACCGCCACATGGATGAGAACAACAGCTCTCGGTTCTCAGTTCTCGGTTCTCAGAAAGCTGTTTTGACCTCTGGCTAATCCGCCCCGCAGATGAATGCGGATTGGGGGGTTACCTTCCTTATAACTTGAAGCAGAACTCAGCTTTTAGCTTAAGCTTGGCCGCTGGCGCCAGCAAGCTGGTGTGGCACAGCTGTCCCCGGCTGTGTACGAAAAAACAATAAGGAGAAATCATTTTATGCCCACGTTTTCTTCCGGCAAGCTGCGGCGCGGTGTATGGCCTACCCAGTAAATTTCCCATACATTAATGCCGCAGGTTGCTGTGACGATGTCGCCGCGACGGATTTCATAACGCACATCGTAGTAGCGGCACCAATCCATTAACTTATCTGCTCTCGGTGAGACGTCAATCACCTTGCCTCCCTGGCGCTCAACATGCCGGTGAATGCGTGGCGAATCGAAGAGCCGAATGAGCAACTGAAGGCCAAACCCGCAGGCCATCACTGCAGCCAATATTCC
>DASREY010000062.1:0-13961 GCA_035651775.1 Terriglobales bacterium | reverse complement strand
TCGTCCCACGCATCAGTACGCGAGTCTCATCGGACGCAAAAGGTGCAAGTGGGCCGCTGGCTTCCAGCAGAGAGCTGCCATGTTGTTTCAATAGCCGATACATCTCTGCAAAGCCCTCGACTATCTCTTTCGCATAGTCAGATGTCTGAACGTGTTCTCCGCCGAGTTTCGGACGGTTTTCTCCTCCGCTATACAGCCGTGATTCTTCGGTGTATCGCATTTCATCGGTTCCGATACCCTCCCAGGAAGGCACGCGCATTGGGTATGCCTGGCCAGGCTCGCCGCCGAGGCCACTCAAATCCAGCCCCCCGCCATCTGGCGAAGAACGGCTATTTCGAGGCAGCAGACCAACTCTGATAACAGACTTACCCATTGCCCAATTCCCAAGTTGTGCGGCCGAACTCGGGTCTGCGGGTTTGTACCGCGGATGCAGGAGTCCCTCAAGGTCTACCAACATCGGGTGCTCACAACATGCGATCAAGTTATGTGCATGGAAGTCTGTAGCTTCCAACACATACAGTAGTGCCAAATAGCCCCCCTGCCTTTTGTAGAAACGTCTGATCTCTTCAACGGTGGAGCACGGCGCAAATGGAACGAATTCACTCCAGCCGTAGGCCCCACGGTCCCAGATGGAAATTGTGCGAAAAGGCAAGGAAATGCCCTGACCGTTGAGCCAGGCGAGAAGTTGCTGAAAATGTACGTCCAGCGACATGCTGCGGGGTTTGTATACGATTCGTGTCCCGGATTTGAAATTCACGATTGTGACAGATCGGCCCCGGCGGTGAGAGTCTCCTTGCTCAAGCGACAACGTTTCAATCTCGCCAGCTTGCGCTATCTCGGGAAAACGCTTCTTTAATTCGTTCCAATCGGAGTAAAGACGCTCCGCGAATTCCGAGGCTTCTTCAAGCCACATGGCGGCATATTCCGATAACTGGCGTGCCAGCACAGGGTATTCACGTAGGAGCTCGGATCGAAAACCGGAATCTCCCAACAATTTCACGAATGAGCAATATCTCTGCTGCGGTGAAGCACCTTCCAACCGTCCTTGCAGTCGAGCTACATTCAGCTCCAACACGAGGACACGATAGCTCATCCAGACAAGCTTCCCCTTCAGTTTGTCAGCAAAACTATGCTTTAAGAGCGAAACGGGAATTACGAAACGAGTTGCTTCCGTCGCAAGCGCAGCCAGTCGAGCATCTAGCTTCTCCGCAGCCCAGCCAACGAAAGGCGCAACGAATGACGCGAAATCGATTAGCTCCAACTCTGTTGAGGGATCGAACGTCGCGGCTTCGGACAGGCGGTAAAGCCAATCAGAGGGGATGGCTTGGGCAAGCACATCCGGTTCGTAGGCGGTTGCAAGAATGCGAGATAATTCCGTATCGCTGCAGTTCATATCGGCAAGGTAAGTAGGGCGCAGAATTCTGCGTTTTTCAAGCCACTGACCGAGCCTCGCAGCACGATCCGGGGAAGGAGAATCCGCGACACCAGCGGTTCCATTGCAGCTGAATGCTCTCAGCCGCTCCTCTGCCGTAAGCGCAGAGTACCATTCGTGCTCAATCACTTTTGCTTGAAGATCCTGGCTTCCCATCTGAATGATCCCAAAGGTTTTTTCCTAAACACGGCGACGAACTCGAAGAGCCGATGCTTGCTTATCAAATGCCCTCTTATGAACCAGCGCCCAGGCATCCAGGTAACCTGGGCGCTTGATGTCTGCTAAATGTCCTTGGCTCTCACGACCGAAATCTCTCGGCGCCCGTAAGAATTGGGTGTGGGTTCTTGGTGCTGTCGCAACAACCCCAGCTGATGTTTCCCCATGTGTCACAACAGCCGGCCGTGAGATTAGTACCCTCCGATTCCATAACGGCTGCCCCTTGACTAGCTGTTCCTTGAACATCCAGCACCAAGGTAGGTAGCAACCCGGCTGGATTCGCGGGAATCAAGTCGCGTTCCTCCTGGGTGAGTGTTTCTCGAAATTGTTTGTCTTTCCATACACGGATCACATCAGTTGTTTCCATCGGTTTTCTCCTCATACATCCGTTCGTTAAGTGTGATTGGACTCAAAGCAAAGCCTATCGTCCTGCATGAATTGGAGCCAATTCTGGACCAATTCGAGAGTCGCTTTTTGCCTACAACTAGAATGGTTCCAGGGACCAAAATGTTACGGAAACCTTAAAATCTTTTGTCTCCCTACGTCGACCAGCTACTGCCTAAGTGGTTAGCCTCCAGCGGAACGCCAGCTTGCGCTCCTTGTGTCCTGAAGGTATGTCGTAGATCATGAAAGCGAAACCCGGTCATGCCGCAGGCGTCCATGAGTTTTCTCCATGATTTCACCCAACTTGTCATCGGCCGGTTCACATCCCACTTCTCTTGGGACTGCTTGCCAAGATGTCTCGATTTGCGGAGGTTCAGAGGTAGCAGATAGTGGTGCGACTCTGTGGCTCCGAGTGACTGGGCTCGAAGCAAGAGGTTACGCAGTCCCATTCTGCCAGCGCCATCAATCGTGGTTCACGTTCCTTGCGATTCTTTGCGATTTCTCGAACCACGCGGACCTTTCCTTCAGATAGAGAAATATCCTTGAGCTGAAGGTTCCTAATCTCCCCGCCACGACAACCCGATCCCGCCGCAAGCGCCCCACAGTACATGGCGAGCTGCCATACATCCTTGCCCATCGCGGTCGTGATCATTTTCATGAGTTGATCGTTCGACGCGAATTTGCCCGCACGGCTCTTTACCTGGCGGAGCGGTCTGTACCGCCTTTCCAGGTCGTCAGACCAACAATCGGCGTAAGTCATGACCCCCGCAGCAATTGCATTTCGTAGTTGACACAACGGGCCGATTCTCCTGTTGTCCTGCCAGAAAGTTCATCTTGAACAACAGTGCTTTTGCTGGCTTCGTGGTTTCGGTAGATTTCTGGCGCTGCACCCCTTCCGCATCACGCCCAAGTAAACCAAATGTACTGCGATTCGCGACGCCACCGCAATCCGCGTGGCAGCCGTGGCTGTTTCTGGTCTTTCATGTGCTGTTTTTCTTACAGGTCAAAAATTCGGTCAAACTGGCACGGCGATCTGCAGTTGCCAGCGCATCGATGGATGTGCCGGGATATGCCTGCATGTTCGCGAATGGAAAGTTACCAGTTTGTTGTTACCAGTCAGGGTTTTTCGAGGAAATTAGGAATCATAAGCTATTGATTCTAAATTGGCTGCCCCCCAGGGATTCGAACCCCGATATGCTGATCCAGAGTCAGCTGTCCTACCATTGAACGAGGGGGCAGTACGAGCGGGCAAGTTGTGCAGCAATTTTGATTGTATGCGCGCGAGGATGGCCGGTCAACCGGGCCTTGAACGCCTAAAATTCGGTTTCTGCGGGTTCGGCGCTTCCCTCTTTGCTCTTCACGCGGACGACCACAATTTTGGAAAATCCCTCCTCAAATGTCGGGGGACGCAGCTTGGCGGCCATGCGCCGCATGATGTCTTCAGAGACCATGCGTTCACGGCGGCTGTTGCGCTCCAGGCAGACCTCGAGTGGGACATCGAAAAAGACGGCCTGCACCTCGTAGCCGAGCTGTCGGGCCATCTGGATCCACTGCCGGCGCTCCCGTGGAGAAAGATTGGTTGCATCCACGTAGTTCCAGGGCATGCGTGCGATCAGGCGGGCGCGCAACAATGAGCGCAGGGTAGAGAACACCAGGCTTTGGTAGCGCTGCTCGGTAATATCGTCAAAAAGGATGCTGCGCAGCATGTCGCTGCTGAGCGGGGTTACACCACGGCGCTTGAACCAGGTGGTTTTGCCTGATCCTGGCAGTCCGATGGCCAGAACCACAACTCCTTTGGGAGCGCGAGGCGCTTTGTTCGGCGGATGTCCGGTCGCGAGCGACGCCGGCGCTGGCGGCGACGTAGGCGACTCGGGCTGCATCTCCATGTGGATCTTGGGCGCACGCTCCTCTGGACCGGTCTCCGCCTGGGCGTCATCATGCAGATACGAGGGTTGTAATGCGCTCTGGCCCGGGTTCAGTGGCTGGCCTACCCTGCCGGTGGATTCCGACTCTTGCGTGGAAGCAGCCTTCTTTGGCTTACTACGGCGAAAACGGTTCCATTTACCCATGTAAAGGCTTGTGTAACACAAAAATGCTCCTCTGGGCAATGAATACTGTACGGATGTCCCGCCTCTATAAACTGGGCATTCGGCCGTCATTGCCCAGCCTGCCAGAAGAGCCAGGCACAGCTACCACTGCGTTCCTTTGTGTCCTCCGCAGTTGAGCTTCGTGCCTTTGTGGTGAAACATCCTCGCGTCGTGTTACGATTTTAAGTTTACCTAAGCATTCTGATCGATCCATAGATTCAGTACATTTTTCCGGGAGGAAGGAATGGCAATTAAAGTTGGCATTAATGGCTTTGGCCGCATTGGACGCAATATTTTACGTACCGCCTTGCAAGACAATAACCTGGAGTTCGTCGCGGTCAACGACCTCACCGATCCACGCACCCTGGCCCATCTGCTGAAATATGACTCTATCCTCGGCAACCTGAAGAACGATATTAAAGCCGAGAGCGACAGCATCAGCATTGACGGCCGCAAGATTCGCGTCTTTGCGGAAAAAGACCCCGCCAAGCTGGATTGGGCCTCGGTGGGCGCCCAGGTAGTAGTGGAATCCACCGGCAGATTCACCAAGGCCGAAGACGCAGGCAAGCACCTGCGCGGTCCGGTGAAGAAAGTCATTATCTCCGCGCCTGCAACCGGTGAAGACCTCACCATCGTGATGGGCGTCAACGAGGGCATGTACGACGCGGCCAAGCACCATATTCTTTCCAACGCCTCCTGCACCACAAACTGCCTGGCTCCCGTGGCCAAGGTGGTGCACGACAATTTCAAGATCAAGAACGGCACTATGACTACCATCCACTCCTACACCAATGACCAGGTGATTCTTGATTTTCCGCATAAAGACCTGCGGCGGGCGCGGGCGGCAGCCCTCTCCATGATCCCGACCAGCACGGGCGCGGCCAAGGCCATCTACCTGGTGATCCCCGAGATGAAAGGCAAGCTCGATGGCTTCGCCATGCGTGTGCCCACGCCCAATGTCTCCGTAGTGGACTTGGTCGTCTTCGTGGAAAAAAAGACTTCGGTGGAAGAAGTCAATGCGGCCCTGAAGCAGGCTTCCGAGTCCGGTCCGCTGAAGGGATATCTGGGATTCGAGACCGCCGAGCTGGTTTCCTCCGACTATAAGGGCGACTCGCGCTCTTCGATCGTTGATGCTCCCATGACGCGCGTGGTAGATGGCAACTGCGTGAAGGTAATCGCCTGGTACGACAACGAGTGGGGATACTCCTGCCGCGTCCGCGACCTGATCAAATACATCAGCGCGAAAGGAATCTAACCACAAAGGGCACGAAGAACACAAAGGGTGGATCATCGGGTAATTGACGATCTTTAGATTGCCTCTCTTGTTTTCCTTTGTGTTCCTTTGTGCCCTCTGTGGTTAAACAAACCTATGGCAAAACTTTCGATCAAAGACCTGAACCTGGAAAACAAGCGTGTATTCGTGCGCGTAGATTTCAACGTGCCTCTTTCAGAAGATGGCCGCGTGGCCGACGATACGCGCATCGCTGAAACCCTGCCCACCATCGAGTATGCTTTGCGGCACAAGGCAAAGCTGATTCTGGCGTCGCACCTGGGGCGTCCAAAAGGCAAACCTAATCCGAAAATGAGCCTGAAGCCGGTGGCCGAGCGCCTGCGCATGCTGATTGACCGGGACCTAGGCCTCGACGAAAACGTGGGCTTCTGCCCTGATTGCATTGGCCTCGAGGCGCAGGAGATGGCTACCAAACTGGAGTCCGGCCAAACCTTGCTGCTGGAAAACCTTCGCTTCCACGCCGAAGAAGAGGCCAACGATCCGGCCTTCGCCAAGCAACTGGCCAGCCTGGCGGATTATTACATTAACGACGCCTTCGGCTCGGCGCATCGGGCGCACGCTTCCACCGCGGGAATTACAAAGTTCGTGCAAAAATCCGCCGCCGGCCTGTTGATGGAAAAAGAGCTGGAATACTTGGGCCGTGCTTTGCAAGACCCGCAGCGGCCGTTTGTCGCCATCCTGGGCGGAGCCAAGGTCTCAGACAAAATCGGCGTGATCCAAAACCTGATGACCAAGGTAGACGCCCTGCTCATTGGCGGAGCCATGGCTTACACGTTCTTTAAGGCCAACGGCCGGCAGGTGGGCAAGTCCCTGGTGGAAGATGACAAGCTTGCGTTGGCGAAGCAACTGTTGGAACAGGCAAAGTCTAGAAACATGAAATTCCTTTTACCGGTAGATGATGTAATCGCTCCCAAGATCGAGCACGGTATCAAGACTTCCACGCTCGCGGCCTCGCAACCTATTCCACCCGACCAGATGGGATTGGACATTGGCCCGCAGACCGTAAAGCTGTACGCCGATGAAATCGCCAAGGCCAAAACTATCGTCTGGAACGGACCGATGGGGGTCTTCGAGACGGCGCCCTTCGACACTGGCACCGTTGCTATTGCTAAAGCAGTTGCCGGAAATTCCGGAGCGACTTCCATTGTAGGCGGAGGCGATTCGGTGGCGGCTGTCCATGCCGCCGGCGTGAGCAAGAAGATCACCCACATCTCCACCGGTGGCGGCGCTTCGCTGGAATTCCTGGAAGGCCAGAAGCTGCCTGGGGTCGAGGCATTGACCGACAAGTAGCACAGGGCTGGTTTATAAATAGGTTGATCAGTAACGGCTTCGCTGCTTTGGAAGTAAAGCGGCGCACGGTGGGCGCACCGGCTTTTAAACCGGGGTAGGGCTTGGGGTTTCGGGCTTTGACCGCCAGCCTCTTTGCAGTAGGACATTGAAGCAGGCATCAATATATAGCCTTGCCAGCCGGGACAACATACGTCGTGAATGAGAACCGAATGCGCATTGTTGTACCGCCAGGAAAAACAATCCTCCTGCTCCAGGGAGACATTACCTGCGCAAAAACCGATGCCATTGTGAACGCCGCCAACTCGTCGCTTCTGGGCGGAGGCGGTGTCGACGGCGCTATCCACCGCACCGGCGGCCCGGCGATTCTGGAAGAGTGCAAAAAGATCCGCAACGCACAAGGCTCTTTGCCCACAGGGAAAGCGGTAGCCACAACCGGCGGCAAATTGAACGCGCGCCATGTGATTCACACCGTGGGCCCGGTATGGAATGGCGGTGGCAAGAACGAGGCCGAGTTGCTGCAAAGCTGCTACCGCGAATCGCTCATGCTGGCTGACAAGCTGGCGTTGCAAAGCGTTACCTTCCCATCGATTTCAACCGGAGCGTTTGGATATCCGGTGGAAAAGGCGGCGGTTGCGGCTTTATCTGCTGTCATCAAACTCCTGCCGCAGCTTCATTCAGTTTTTGAAACGCATTTCATTTTGTTCGATGAAAATTCGTTTGCAGCATACCGCGAAGCCGCCAGGGGCCTTCTTGCCTCGAACAAATTTCTCACGACCGGAATCGACAGCAACACAGATGAGTAAAATTTCTGAACGGTTGAATCTTTCATGAGCCGAAAAAAATTAATTGCCGCCAACTGGAAAATGTATAAAACGCCCGAGCAGGCGCAGTCCTTCATCGGGGCCTTTCTGCCGCAGGTCTACGGACACACACGCGATGAAATTGTCATCTGTCCGCCTTACGTATGCATCCCCGCCCTCGCTGAACTGGTACGCGATACCAACGTCGGCGTGGGCGGCCAGAACATGTTCTGGGAAAAAGAGGGCGCCTACACCGGCGAAATCTCAGCTCCCATGCTGCTCGCCGTCGGCTGCACCCACGTGATCATAGGACACTCCGAACGCCGCCAATATTTTGGCGAGACTGATGACACCGTGAACCGCAAGCTGAAGGCCGCGCTCGCCGCCGGACTTACCGCGATCGTCTGCATCGGCGAGGTGTTGCAGGAGCGCGAAGCCGGCATCAGCGATGACGTGTTGCGCCGCCAGTGTGAAAATGCGTTGCGTGAAATTTCAGGCGAGCAGGTTGGCAAGCTCACCATTGCTTATGAGCCGGTCTGGGCCATTGGCACTGGCAAGACGGCCACGCCAGAGATGGCGGCGGACGCCCATCGCGTGATCCGCAAGCAGGCCGCTCTCGCCTTGGGCGATGAGGCCGCCAATAAGCTTCGCATCCTATACGGGGGAAGCATTAAACCAGAGAACGCCAAAGCCCTGATGTCGCAGGAAGAAATCGATGGGGGATTGGTCGGAGGGGCTAGCCTCGACCCCAAGTCCTTTGCCGCAATCGTGAAGTGGTAAGAAACTGGAAACTTGAAACTGTCCCTCAAATTGGGCTGGTAAGCTCCTGCTATAATAATGGTTCGGCTTTATAGTCAGAACATCTGCGGAAGTGGTGGAACTGGCAGACACACCATCTTGAGGGGGTGGCGCCGAAAGGCGTGGGGGTTCAAATCCCCCCTTCCGCACCATAAAATTTCAGAGTAAAGGTTCAAGAATTTATGCTGGGTATTTTGATTTTAATCGTGCACGTTATCGTTTGTCTATTTCTTATCATCGTTGTCCTTCTGCAAAGCGCGCAGAGCGGAGACCTGGCAGCGGCCTTTGGCGGCCAGGGCAGCCAGACCGCTTTCGGACCCCGTGGCGCCGCCACCATCATGACCAAGCTGACCACATGGTGCGCCATCATCTTCATGCTCACTTCAATCACGCTTTCTATCATGGGCAGCAAGAAGACGGGCGGAGGCAATAACGGATCCGTGCTCTCAGGCCAGAAGCCTGCGCAGCAGTCGCAGCCGGCAAAGAAGTAGGCTGGTTATCGTTTTTGTAGGAACAGCGCGGGCATTCAGCCCGCGTTTTTTATTGCAGCAGGAATTCTGCCGTGAGAGCCGCTTATGATACATGAAATTTTTCCCGTAGGGCCGTTGCAGTGCAATTGTTCTATTGTTGGGGACGAGACCACGCGCGAGGCAATGGTCATCGATCCTGGTGACGAGATCGACCGTATCCTGGAGGTTGTGAAGCGACACGGCCTGACAATCAAACAGATCGTAGTAACGCACGCACACATTGACCACGTGGGCGGGGCCATGAAGCTCAAGCACGCCAGCGGAGCGCCTGTCCTGTTAAATCAGAACGACGCTGCTCTGCTCAAAATGCTGGCTGTTCAGGCCGCCTGGGTGGGCATGGCCGTTCCTGAGAAGACCCAGATCGACCAGAATCTGGCTGATGGCGACTCGGTCAAGACAGGCAATCTTGCCGCGACTGTGCTGCACACCCCTGGACACACCGAGGGCAGCGTCTGCCTTTATTTTGCCGAAGAAAAAAAATTGATCGCCGGGGACACACTGTTTGCCGGCAGCATTGGACGCACCGACCTTCCCGGCGGGTCATTTGAGAAGATCATGAATTCCCTGCACCACCGCGTGCTGGCCCTGCCCGATGAGACGCTGGTCGTTCCAGGGCACGGCCCGGTAACGACCATAGGCGAAGAACGGATAAGCAACCCATTTCTGCAGAAATAGCTTTAGCAATACATGCTTCTCGAGAGCGCCGGCTGTCGCGTGTGGGGCATCTTGCTAACACCTTTTGGCGTTGACGATGGATTGCGTCCAGTACTGGAATTACTCTAACTGGTGCTCTTGAAGACCTGGATGATCTTAGGCGAGACCATCTTTTCTGGAGGATTGAATCCTGGGGTCTTTTTAGCGATGCGGAAATCAGCTTCGGCATCGGAGTAGAGTCTTTTCTCATCCGGTTTTTCGCCGCCCAGGTAATAGCGGGTGAGCTTGGAGGCGGCGCGGTAGAAGTGGGCCAGCGCAGCTTTGCCGCCGTTCAGTTCGATGTAGTCTTTGATGTGGACCTCGGCATCTTCGTACGAGCCTTTATAGAATTCTCCAATGCCATTGGCCAGCAGCCTGTCGGCATCCGCGCCTGCGACCACGTTAGAATCTTTGGGCAGCGAATCCAGCCCGGCTTTGGCAGCGGCGTTGCCGGAATTTTCCGCCAGAATTGCGATGTATTTTCCCTTCGCGGTCCCGATATCGCCTTTCTTCCTGGCAGTATCGGCATCGCGCAGCAGCTTTTCAACATCAACCTTGGGCCGGGTTGGTTCCACAATGGCGGCAACAACATGATTCACCGGAGGGTTGTTATTCACCGGTGGATTGTTCACCGGGGTGCTCTCGGCAGCCATCAGCGACCGCATTTGCGAAATCTTGCTCTGCGGACTGCCGGGCCCATCGCCCTTGATGCCCGCAGCCTGGGTGTAACCATCGATCGCATTTTTATAATCCTTGCTGTTCGCATGGTTGTCGCCATCCTGCATGGCCTGGTTATATTGCTGGATTTTACTGAGATACGCCTGCGCCTCTGGCTGGCGCTTGCCCGAAATCTGGCTAAACTCCGCCTGGGCTGCGCTGAAATTATTGCTGTTGTATGCCTGTACCGCCTGATCGAACTTGGCATTCATCGCGGCGTCGTTGCTTTGGGCCGCGTTCTGGGCGGCCGCCGCGCGCGCAGCCGCGTCTTTGCGGGCCTGGGGAATCTTTACGTTCAAATAGTTTTGCGCATCGGCGAGATACTGGCCACTGCGAATGTTGCGGAATTTCTGCTCCGCCTGGTCGTAATCTCCGGAGTCGAACGCCTTCACGCCATCGGAGTAGCGACCTTCGTTGCGTCCTTCTTCTTTCAGCAGTTCTGTCTTGATGTTCTCGCAATTCTGCTTGGCGTCTTTGTACCCGGGGTCTTCTTTAGCGACCGAGCAGTAAAGCTTCATGGCCTCTTCATTTTGGCCGGCGGCGGCAGCGGTTTGGGCAGCCTTGTAGTCATCATCTTTTTTGCTGGCCCAGGCGGGCAGGCAAAGGCTGAGGGCCAGTGCGCCTCCAAGGAGACACCGAAAACTGCGGCTAATTTGATTGCAATATTTGGTCAACATCGATTTTCTCGAACACTGGCGTATACGAGCCCGGCGAATCATTACTTACATTGATCTTTTGCGATTGCTCTTCCCCATTGGGACCGGCAACCACGACGGTATATTCTCCCGGACCTACTGGAACGCGGACCGGTGTGGGCTGGTTCACCTCTGTAACATTCCCATTGGCGGAAGTCACGGTTTTTACCGTGCCCCAGGGCACGCCATTAATTTCGATATAGCTGGTGGGTGCCTGGGGAGCAGCCATGTTGTTCTTGTAATACCAGTAACCCACGCCGGCCACTACCAATACCACAATGACTAGAACAATTGCCATCACCGGCGACTTCTTGGGCGGTGGCGGCGCCACATGACGTTGCGGCGCCATGGCCGGGGCACGTTGTGCCTGGGGTTGGGTCGCCCGCGCCGTAGCCGCGCCGGGAGTATCGGTAGAACCAACAACCATGGTCTGCGCTTCAGAACCGGCAACAATGGTCTTGCCCAGATCCGCTTCTTTCTGCAGCCGGTCGGCGCCCGCGGAAGCATCCTTTTTTAAGGTCTCAAACTGCTTTTGCAGTTCAACAGGAGCGGCTGAAACCAATGCTCCCACCGATTCCAATTCCTTTAAGGCGGCTATGTATTGGCGGGCGAGCAGCAGTGTGCGTGCGTCTTTGATGGCCTTGTCGACTTTGGTCTTGGCCACAGCAACACGTTTGGCCTCAAGGTCAGCCACAGCCTGCTTGATCTCAGGCGCATCGCCATAGGTCTTTTTGCAGGCCTCAAGAATATTGCTTGTGCCTGCAAAATCGTTTTTATCGAGCGACGCCTTGGCTTTCTCCAGGGCTCCGCGCAGGCCCTTGATCTTGTCCTGCTCGGTACGGGCCTTTTCCAAAACCGCGGTGAATTCCGGCTTGCGGGCAAATGATTTAGCTTGCGATTCCAGGAAGGCAACTGCTTCATCGACCTTGCGGGTTTCAAGCAGCTTGTTGGCCTTGGTGATGGAGACCTCAACCTTCTTGTTGAAGCCTTCAATGCGCTGCCGGGCGTCGGCCAGCAGCACCCGCAATTCTTCATTGTTGGGAGCCTGTTTAGATGCCGCCTCCAGCACCGAGACAGCCTGTTCAAATTCCTCTTCCGTGAGCAGCCGTTGGGCTTCTTCCGCTGCAGCGTCTACTTTCTTGCGCTGAATATGGGCGGCGGCTTCTTCGCGCACCAACTGCAGCAGCTCCTGGATCTCGGGCGAGCCTTCAATTTCCGTGTGCGCGGCTTCCAAGACTTTGATAGCGGCATCGTAATCTTTGCGGCGGCGCGCATCATTGGCCTTATGGATGTAATCCGCCACCTGCCTCTCGGTCTTTTCCTGCTCGGCGCTCTCGCGCACAATGGCAAGCAGCGAACGCAACCGCGTCTCACCTGGCGCCTTCTGTGAGGCCTTCTCCAGGGTGGCCATGGCTTCGGCGGCTTTGCCGGAATCCAGCAGTTTGCGGGCCACGGCCATCTGCTCTTCCACGAATTTCTTCTTCTCACCAGCCTCGCGCTGCTTGTCTGTCAACGCTTTGAGCTTGAGCAGACCGGGATCGTTGGCGAACTTCTGGAGCGCCTGTTCTACCTTGTCGCAGGCCGCCTGAAAATCTTCCCGCGAAAGCGCGTCTTCGATTTCATTGGTGAATTTTTCCAGGTCTTTGCGGCGAGATTCCTGGTCCCTTCCGGAAGAGGCCAGCTTCATGAGGGCGGCGATTTCCGGGCTGGTGGCGTCAATGTTCTCCGCCTTCTTCAGGACATCGAAGGCCGCCGTGAATTTGCGGGCCGAGATATCTTTGCGCGCCTCATCCAGCAGGCTTTGCAGTTGCTTCTGTTTGCCCTTTTCCGAAACTTCTTTGCTGATCGAGGTATGCAGGCTCTTCACCTGGCTATTTTCAGGGTCAAGGGCCAGCGCCTCTTCCGCGGCCTTTAACGCGCTATCCAGATCGCCGGCGTGCTGGGCAGACTCGGCTTTGTGAAGAGCGGTCTGCAATTTTTCTTGTCGCTGCTTGGCGGCAGCCACCACGTCACGCAAATTGATGAGTTCAGTGTTCGATTTGTCGAGCGTCAGCGCCTGCTCGGCATACATGAGCGCATCGGCAAACATCTTCTGCGACATGGCGCCTTCCACGTTAGCGCGCAACTGCTTGATCTGTTCACCGCGCACCTGGCGCTGTAAGCGCTGCTGCACTTCCTGCATCAGCTCTTTGGCGACAGCATGCTGGGTATCCACTTTCAGCACGAGCTGCAGAATCTCTTTGGCCTTGGCCAGATCGGCCTTGGCAATGGAGGTTTTGGCGCGCTCCACGTAGTCGCTAACCATGAGGCGCTTCAACTGCTCCTGCACGCGAGAAAGGTCAAAGGCGAAATCATCGGCCGTGGCATAGCGGTCTTCACGGTCCTTGGCCAGCGCCTTTTTCATGACATCATCAAGGTCAGGCGGATAGTTCTGAATATAATTTTTCAGCGGCGGCGGATCTTCATGAATGATCTTGAGCAGCGTCGAAGCCGTGTCTTTACCGTCAAAGGGGAGCGCCCCGGTGAGCAGTTCATATAGCATCACCCCCGCGGAAAAAATGTCGGCCCGGCCATCGACCACCTGCGCATTGATCTGCTCCGGAGACATGTAGCTGATCGTGCCTACAACCTGGCCGGTGCGCGTCATGGAATTATCGCCAATGCGGGCAATGCCGAAATCCACCAGCTTGCAGTTACCGTCTTTAAGCACCATCAGGTTGGCCGGCTTGATGTCGCGGTGCACAATGCCGCGCTGATGGGCAAATGCCAGGCCGCTGCAGCACTGGATCATATAGCCCAGCTTTTCCACTACCGAGATCTCGCGCCGGGCGGCAATGATCTTGTCGAGCGGCTCGCCTTCCAGGTACTCCATCACCAGGTAAGGATTGCCCTCATGGTCACCCAACTCGTAGACAATCACGATGTTGGGATGCTGCAACATCCCAGTGGACTTGGCTTCGCGGTAGAAGCGCTTGAGCAGATCGGGATTCTCGGCAAAGCCTCCGGTCATCATCTTGATGGCAACCAG
>DASREY010000061.1:0-17266 GCA_035651775.1 Terriglobales bacterium | reverse complement strand
AGCGGGCGGCCAGGCGTTCCACTTGGTTGCGCTTGGAGCCGCAATATTCGATCTCCAGCGGGGTGAAGACCCGGCGTAAAAAACGCTCTCCAAAGCGTTCCAGGGCCTCGGCCACCCGCCCTACCTCAGCGATATCCACCCCTGTCCCAACAATCATTTCCTGTTTGCCTTCCCTACCCGGTTATGTATACTAAGTTGCTGCTTTGGAACGAAGTTTTAGTACATGGAAGTACCGCTTTTCAGCGCACCTGCCTGCACTAGCCTTTGCTTCATCCAGCCTAAATCAACAAGAAGGAAATGCAACACAATGGAACAAGGAACAGTAAAGTGGTTCAATGATGCCAAGGGGTATGGTTTTATCAGCCGTCAGAATGGCGAAGACGTTTTCGTGCACTACTCCGCCATTCAAAACGAGGGCTTCCGTAGTCTCAAGGAAGGCCAAGCCGTGCAGTTCAACGTCATCAAGGGACCCAAAGGCTGGCAGGCAGAGAACGTTCAGGCTCTCTAAACGTTTTCGGGTTTTGCAAGACAACAAAGGCGGCCCAAAGCCGCCTTTACTTTTTGGACCGAGAAAAACAAGGACCTCGCTGATCTGTCTTATCGCTCGAAATTTGCACTTAGGTAGACTGTTCAACCATTATCTTCGCCCTGCCGCAGCCGTCTCCTGCTTCTCGAACAACTCCGGATGCAAATAGGTGCCGCGGTTTTCGCCTTTGTCCTCTTCCACGATCATGGGATGCGCTTTGACATACGCGTCATTGCGCACGCCCGTGATCTGCCAGGAGATTTTCATGCCCGGCCGCCCGCCCGCAATTTCAAATCGGTTGTTATGGATTTCTTCAGCTACATATACGGGAGCGAAGCGGCCTACGCAGGTCAATTGATAACGGAAGTCCTTGTTTTCAGCTTCCATCCATCGTGGCAGTTGCACAGTTGCCATGCCCTTGTTGTCGAGAACGACATTGCCGGAATAGAGATTCAATATCTCGGAAGATTCGATGCTGGCATGAACCAGGTATTTCTCTGCTGGCGCAAGCGGGTCGTCAATTTTGAAGTTCTTGGTGCCGGTAACGTTCAGGTTGCCGGGAATGTGTACCGTACCACCATTGTCTATAAACATGCGGCTGGTGTAGTTGGTATAAAAGTCCAGACCAAATTGGTTGTTGCCATTGCTTCCGCCACTGCCGGTACGCTGGGAGCCAATGGCCTCACCGCTCGTGCTGGTCCCAAAAAGCAGGAGATTTGGGTTATTGTTTCCGCCGTTGATCATTGTGCCGTTATCATTGCCGGCGGAATCCAGCACTGCTCCCGTTGTGATCAACACAATTCCGGGCGGAGTGCCCGAGCCGGGTTCGATCAATATATTTCCTCCCTGCCCGGGAGTACTAGGGTTGGCCGCCGCCCCTCCAGCGCCTGCCGCCAGGGTGATACTGCCTCCGGCTCCTCCACTGTGACCGACTGGGCCATTAGTGATCGCCCCTCCCGCGCCCCCAGTCATCGTGATGCCGCCTCCAGCTCCGCCAGTTCCGAAGCTGGTTGCTCCTCCGGCGCCGCCTGCCATGGAGGGACTGCCTCCAGCTCCTCCAGCTCCACCATTAGATACGGATGCTCCGGCGCCACCAGCGATGGAGGGACTGCCTCCGGCTCCTCCAGATCCACCGGACCCGCCGGCGCCACCCCGCACACTCAATGCCGCATCACCGGCGCCTCCAGTCAGGAATGCGTCCGCACCGGCAGCGCCCAGCACCTGTAACTGCGCGTACGGAGTGTTTGTGCCGATGCCCACCTTGCCCCCGGAAAGAACCAGTTGGCTGCCGCCTGCCACCAGACCGTTTCCCGGCAAAGTAAGAGTGCCCGTCATCGTATCGCCGGCCTTCAGTACATAACGCGCATCTGTGTTGGTGGTGTTCAGGTTGATGACCGGAGTCGTGGTGGGTGAGGTGATGGTGAGAAAGTTATCGGTATTACTGATCGAGGTTACCGTTCCGGGAAATGTCTGCCCATTAACGAAGGTAACAACTCCCGTATTGGCATTGATGGTAAACCCACTATTGCCAATGGCCACAACGCTGCCAACGTCGGTAATGTCAGAGTTAACCAGATGCCGGGTATTGCTGTCGAACTTGGCGATGGTGCCCGTGGTTCCCGGAGTGAAGACAAGCTGATAAAGCACCGGCCCATCGGTCTGCTGCGCCGTTGGCGAGCTGCGCTGCCAGCGCAGTTGCTGATTGGCGCGCAGGCTGGCCATTTCCACCGGCTGTGCTTGCTGGGCATGAATGTTAGCGATAGCTGTTAACAAAAAAGTAAACAGGAATAGGATACGAAGCGGCCGGACCATGGAAGCCTCCGTTGCGTGCAAGAATTTTGGGCTGACTTTAGAGAGGTGGATTGTATCACCCATGGGTCTTGCATCCAGTAATTTGCTTTTAAACAACAAAGGGCGGCCAAATGCTGTCTTTCGTTGGTATGAGTGGGCATCGCGGGGCAAGTCGCAATGAAATTCGCTCCTGCCGGGGTGACAATCACTTTATCTGCGTTCATCTGCGGCAAAAGTTTTTGCTTTTCTGCGGCGCGTCCGAGAGAGGTTCACTTCTCCCAACCGCGGGAGTTTCCATTTAACTGCTGACTTGTCTGGCGTGCGGCAAACGGCAACTGACACTACTGAGAAC
The DNA here is from genome assembly GCA_035651775.1 of Terriglobales bacterium. Classification (GTDB taxonomy): domain Bacteria; phylum Acidobacteriota; class Terriglobia; order Terriglobales; family Acidobacteriaceae; genus QIAW01. Next base: position 14,597 of record DASREY010000061.1, on the reverse strand, counting down.
CGAGAACTGAGAACCGAGAACCGAGAACTGAGAACTGAGAACTGAAGTGTTATATTTGTCTGTTTGGCCATGTTCTCTTTTCTTCGCAAATATTGGCTGCGAAAAGCCGCCCTCTCCGCGCTCTTGCTGTGCACGATCTTCATTGCCGGATGCAATCACAATTCGGTAAAACCGGGCGAGGCTGCCTATGTTGCTGCCGCGCAGGTTACGTTGCGTGACCGCGTGGCTGCGGTCTTCAACAAAACCGGCATCGTGGATAACGGTGAGAAAGTCAGCATCCTGGAGCGCACCAAGAACGGGCGCTTTGTGCGTGTCCGGTCCGCGCGCGGAGAAGAAGGCTGGGTAGAGCAACGCTACCTTGCCGACGAGAAGGTCTTTGATCGCTTTCAGAGTCTCGAACAGCAGTATGGCAATACTCCCGTGCAGGCGCGTGCGGTCACCCGCGCTGACCTGAATATGCACGCCACTCCCGGCCGCGACAGCGAACATTTGTACCTGCTGAAGGAAGGAGAAAAGCTTGATCTGCTCAAGCGCGCCACCGCGGAAAAAGCCGTCAAAGGCGCGGCTAAGCCGGCCACGGATAGCAACGCCGCTCCCTTGCCTCCGCCGGTGTTGGAAGACTGGTGGCTTGTCCGCAGCTCGCAAAAACATTACGGCTGGGTGCTGGCCCGCATGGTCGATTTGGATATACCCGTAGATGTCGCCCAGTATGCCGAAGGACAGCGCATCATGGCAGACTTTGTTCTGAACCAGGTGGATGACAACGGCAAGCAGGTGCCGCAATATCTTTTATTGCTGAACGAATCGAAAGAAGGCAGCCCGGTCGATTTCGACCAGATACGGGTTTTCACCTGGAACAAACGCCCCCATCATTATGAAACTGCTTATCGTGAACGCAACCTGAATGGCATGTTGCCAGCCTCGGCCGGCCAGGAAAACTTTGGGGCTGAAGGCACGCTGCCGGTTTTCACAATCCACGTGCGCGACGATTCCGGCAACCTCACCGAACGGAAATACCGGCTCAAAGGCGTCATGGTAAAACGCGTCCTGGCCCCCGGAGAAGAACCTCCGCCAAGATCAACACATCGTAGAAGTAAGAAATAAGAAGTTGCCAGTAGCCAGTTCCCAGTTCCCAGTTAGAAACCACCGTATCGGCCGCTCGGCAATGCCGGCAACTGCTTTACTTCCTACTTCTGACTTCATCTGTCTTGGCTGAATGCTGATTGCTGAATGCTGAGTGCTGCTTTTTCCAGCGAACCCCTGCGCAGCTACGTGAATCCAATCATTTGCGAGAGGAGGCTCCATGGCAGAAAAAGTAAAGCGCTTGAACCTGGAACGGGACTATAAGAAGTACCTGTATTTTATTGACGGGGCAGGTAACGTGCGTGCCAAACCCAAGGCAGGCGAAGGCGAAGCCCAAACTCTGGTGGAGCATGCCGTGGACCGCGACAATAACTATCTGTACTTTATTGATAAGGATGGTGATATCGCGCGCTCGCCTCGAGCCTCCAGAAGCAAGAAAGTCGCCTGACAATTATCGCCCATCTCCATGTACGTCTTTCGCAGTGAACGCCGTGTGGTGCCCGGAGAGGGCTTGCTTGGCGGATTGCGCAATGCATTATCCTGCGCTTCTCCAGCCGGAGTGCCCGATGGAGCGCTGAACGCGCTCCTCCGGGCGGGTGAATTGGAATGCGCTCTCGCCGATGCCGGTACTGACGCCTATCAACTCACCTTGATCTGCTCCATCACCGACGCCTTGGCCGATTGTCTGGTGCAGCCATCCACTCCTTCTCTCCGGCTGCTGGAAAGTGTTGCGCGGCTGCGGCCCCCGCAAACCCTTTGCATCTCCAAGCCTGAAGGATTTGCCTATTACGCCTTACATCCGCTTGACTATGCGCTTCTGGCCAACTCTTCTTGCGTGGGCGTCCGTCGCGCCGCGGTCATCGGCCTTCGTAGCATCGGCACTACCTTGAGCGCAGTAGTGGCCGCGGCTTTGCGCCGCAGTGGCATACTTGCCGAGCGCACGACGACTCGTCCCCAGGGGCACCCGTTCGATCGTCAATGCTGTTTCAGCGGAGAGCAGGCGCAATGGCTTCGCTCCCAGCTTCAGGCTTCCGCTCACTTTTTTGTGGTAGATGAAGGCCCAGGTCTGAGCGGCTCATCGCTTTTGTCGGTTGCTGAGGCCCTGGTTGCGGCCGGCGTCTCATCCGAGCGAATTACCCTGTTTTGCAGTCATCAGCCTGACCCTGCACGTTTGCTGGCGCGCGATGCCGCCCGGCGCTGGCGAAGTTTTCGCAGCGAGAGTATTCCTTTCGGAACTCGAAAGCCGGCAGACGCCGAGGAGTGGTTTGGAGCCGGCTTTTGGCGCGCGTATCTGCTGCCGGCAACAAGCTCTCCCGGGCTGGAATGGCCGCCTTCATGGACGCACGTGGAACGCGCCAAGTATCTCTCCCGCGGCGGCTCTGCGCTCTGCAAGTTCGAAGGTCTGGGCCGCTACGGAGAAGAAGTCGTTGGCCGCTCGCAGCAATTGGCGGCAGCAGCATTCGGTCCCAGGCCGCTGCACGCGCTCGATTCGCGGGGTTACATTTGCTATGAATGGATTGATGGGCCTTCCTTTTATGGGAATCCATGCTCGGCCGGGAAACTGGGCGCCGATGCAGCACGAGAATACGCGCCGGGAACAGGCGCCCTGAGAGAAGACGTGCTGCGAAGCTTGGCGCGCTACTGCGCCTGGCGCTCAAGAGAGTTTGCCTGCGATTTGCATCAGGCCGCGCCCGGCGAGGTCAGTTTGGAGGAGATGTGCTATTTGAACGCCAGCGAGGAGTTCGGCGTTGAGCTATCTCCCGCAGGCGGGTTCCTGCCTTGCGAGCGGCCGGTAATTGCCGATGCCCGCATGATGCCGCATGAGTGGATACGCGCTGCATCCGGCGCAATGATGAAAACCGACGGCGCCAGCCACGGCGACGACCATTTCTTTCCCGGGCCATGTGATATCGCCTGGGACCTGGCCGGCGCCATCATCGAATGGCAACTGTCGCCTTCCGAAACAGATTTTTTTATCCACGCCTACCAGCGCTTGGCTGGTGATAACCCGCGCTCCAGGTTAGATCATTACCTGCTGGCCTATGCGCTGTTCCGCATGGGATATTGCAAGATGGCCTCGGACGCGATGCAGGGAAGCGACGAGGAAAGCCGGCTTCGGCGGGCTTTCGGCTTTTATCGTGAAGCTGCCAGCTTTCATCTGAACCAGAATGGATTCACAGCAACCGGAAAAACTGTCGGCGCCTTGCCGGCGATAGCGGTTTCATAACTGATTTAGACAGCAGCTTCGAGACATGTATCAGGACATGATGTTAGTTATGTCCGAAAGCTGCTGGGCTTATGCAAAGGGGTTACAGATTTTGTCATCCCGGCCTGAGCCGCGCTTTTTGCGGCGGAGCGTAGGGACCTGGGTTCTTCTTTGCTTGGTGTGACAACTGTTTTCCCTACATGAAAAACTAAACCGGTCTAGCCGCGGGTGAGATGAATTTGTGGGATTTGGCAGATGAACAACCCCGAAGGGTACTAGATCAGCGCTTCAGCGCCGCGTGTGCATTACGAGTAAAACTCTGCAACTGTCTCCACCACGTAGCTTTGCTCTTCTTCGCTCAGCTCAGGAAACATAGGCAGCGCCAGCACTTCGCGCGCCGCGCGTTCGGCTTCAGGCAGGTCGCCTTCGCAATATCCCAGGTAGGCAAAGCATTTTTGCCGATGCAGTGGCAGAGGATAATAAACTTCGGCGCCGATACCGGCTGCGCCCAGGAACTTTTTGAGCTCATCCCGCCGCTGCGCCCGGATGACATATTGATGGTAGATATGCTGCGCCTGCGGCAGGCATTCCAGAAACTGCACCGGCGATTGCGGATCGTTGCCGTTGCTCTGCCGAAGCCCCGCGCTGGTGAACAGTGAGTCGTATGTGCCCGCCCGCGCTCGCCGCTGCTGGTTCCACTCTTCCAGGTATTTCATCTTGACCCGGAGCACGGCTGCCTGCATGCCATCCAGGCGGCTGTTCCATCCAATTTCATCGTGGAAATAACGCTCGCGGCTGCCGTGGTTCCGCAGGCTGCGCATGCGCTCCGCCGCGCCGGCGTCCTGCGTGGTGACGCAACCGGCCTCGCCCGCCGCGCTGAGATTTTTTGTCGGATAAAAACTGAACGCCGCCGCGCTCCCCAATGATCCGGCGCGCTTGCCCAGCCACCCCGCGCCGAATGCCTGCGCGGCGTCTTCAATCAGCGCAAGCTTCCCCTCGGCAGCGATGTTGAGGAAGGCATCCATATCGGCGCATTGTCCGTAAAGGTGTACCGGCAAAATAGCGCGCAGGTTGGACGTGCTCTTGAGGCGGGCGGTAACCTGTGCAGGGTCCAGATTCAGCGTGCGCGCGTCTACATCCACAAACACCGGGCGTGCCCCCGCCCGCACAATCGAGCTCGCGCTGGCGAAAAAACTGAACGGCGTGGTAATGACCGAATCGCCCGGCTGCACCCCGGCAGCCACAAGGGCAAGCCATAATGCCTCTGTCCCCGAGGCGCAGCCCACGGTGTGCTGCACGCCCAGGTAGGCGGAAACTTCTTTTTCGAATTCCGCGACTTCCGGCCCCAGAATGAACTGCTGCGAATCGCATACTCGCTCGAGCGCGCGCACGATCTCTTCGCGCACCTGCGCATACTGCCGCCGCAGGTCCAGCAAGGGCACCTGCATCAGCTTGCGCTCCGCTTTGGTGGATGTTGTACGCAACTTCGTCGAATGCCTCAACCCAGCTTGGCAAATTCTATCTCAGTTCGAGGCCTGAATGCTGAGCCAGACGGCAAACGCCGGGCGTCTCGCCCATGAAAGACTTGTATCAAGGCACGAGTTTACCCATGCCGTAAGTCGCTAAAAAATAAAACTCCGTGCTGCCGCAGGGGCATGCGTGTAGCGAAGCGGAGCAGACATGGAAGCGTTCTTTCCGCCGAGCCTCATAAATCGGACAAATAGCTTCTATTTCCCCTCCATGACGAAATCTAGACAATGTTTAGGGGATGTCAACAGATAGCTATCATGAGCAATGAGCCCGATAAACGGGGTGAATAAAGGTTCAAAAAACCTACAGAATTTGGAATTCCATCAGCGTGAGTTCCAGTAATTTGTAGAAGAACAGGCCCATATTTCCCACATATCAATTGATATCCGTAATGTTTACAACAGTTTACGTGAATCGCCGCTTTGGACTGTGAGTTGCACCTTTAAAGCATTTAGTCGATCCCAGAGCGACTCGGACGCGAGTTTCTCTAAACGTAATTCCTAAATACCAGCGCAGAGGACCGAAACGGAAGTTTGCGGTTCCCTGTAAGTTATAAAACTCAAGTTTTCTCTTGGAGGGGCAAATGAGGATAGCCGCATTTTGGAAAAATTCCACAAAAATTCTACTCGCAACACTGCTGGTGCTGGCGTTTTCAATCAGCGCATTCGCGCAAGGCGAAAAAGGCACAATCAGCGGTACGGTGACCGACCCGCAAAAGGCCGTAGTCACCGGCGCTACCGTTACAGCGACCTCTGACACGTCAGCCGCCCGGTCAGTGACCACAGACAATTTGGGCAACTACGTAATTTCAAACTTGGCTCCCGGTACCTATGAGGTCAAGGTTTCCCACGCTGGCTTCGGGGACTACAAGCAGAAGTTTACGGTATCCCCGGGCGTAAAGACCTCAGTGAATGTGACCCTATCGGCGCAGGGAACTTCTGAGACCGTTGAAGTCATCGGCACTACCACGACGCAGGTTGACACCCAGACTTCGTCCCTGACTCAGATTGTGGATCAGACGCGTGTTGCCGAGCTTCCCAGCCTCACCCGAGACCCCTATGACTTCGTTCAGACCCTGGGGAACGTGAACCAGGATTCGGCCTCAGGCACGGGCGGGATCGATGAAATCGTCCGCGGCACCGGCGTCTCCATCAACGGCGCGCGCTCTGCCGGCACTAACGTTCTTCTGGACGGCGTGGAAAATGTGGACCTGTATACCTCCAAGGTCGGGCAATCGGTTCCGCTCGATGCAGTTCAGGAGTTCAGCGTGACCACAAACAACTTCACGGCCGAATACGGTCGGGCCTCGGGCGGCGTGGTCAACGTGGTCAGCAAGACCGGTACCAACGCTCTTCACGGCAGCCTCTATGAGTTCAACCGCTTGTCGGCCTATACATCCAACGACTATGACAGCAACGCCAACGGAATTCCCAAAGCGAAATACACCCGCAACCAGTTCGGGTACTCGCTGGGCGGACCCATCAAGAAAGACAAGCTGTTCTTCTTCAGTAGCACTGAGTGGACACGGGTCCGCAGCCAGGCAAATGTACTTGCCGCAATTCTTGATCCCGCGTACTTAGCGACCACGGCGGCGAATACTCAGGCGTATTTCAGTAAATTTACCCTCCGCCCGGGGTTAACCGTGACCCAGAAGGTCGCAAGTGGCGGCCTACCGGCATTTGAAATCGTCAACTACCAGGCGCCCAGCAATTCCGGCGGCGGCGCGCCGCAGAACACCTGGAGCACATTGAACCGCATTGACTTCAACCTTTCCGACAAGACCACGATGTATGGCCGCTATGCGGTATTTAACTTGAATGAGTTTAATGGTTTTGTTAACAACAGTCCCTATGTGGGCTTCGATACCGGGCAGACGGAGGTGAACCAGAACTTCCTCTACTCATTGACCCACATCTGGAGTTCCAAGATCGTCACCGATTCCAAGCTCAGTTACAGCCGGCTCAAACTGCAGCAACCTCTCAACTCGGCGCAACCCATACAACCAACTTTGTACTTCAACATCACTGCCGAGCGCACAGTAAATGGCGTCAATACCTGCCTGCCGGGCTACTCTTGCACTACGCCAGGCAACTCCATTCCCTTCGGCGGCCCGCAGAACGTGCTGCAATACGCGCAATCGGTCAGCATCAACAAGGGCAATCACGATTTCCGCTTTGGCGGTGAGTACATTTATACGCAGGACAACCGTACCTTTGGCGCCTACGAGAACGCGGTGGAAGCGATTGAAACCGGCGGCAATAAGTCAATACCAAACGGCTTGGCCAACTTGGCAGCCGGCAACGCTGGATACTTCCAGGTGGTAGTTAGTCCGCAGGGCAAGTTCCCCTGCATCAAGGATGCAAATGGTGTCCTCCAAGTTACAGCGGCCTGCACCGTCAATCTGCCGACCGTGCAGCCCAGCTTCTCGCGCAGCAACCGCTACCATGATTTTGCCTTCTACGGGCAGGATTCCTGGAAGGTCCTTCCTCGGTTGACCATCAACCTGGGTCTGCGCTGGGAGTACTACGGTGTGCAGCACAACAACCACCAGAACCTGGATTCGAACTTTGTTTACGGCACCGGAAACACCATCTTCGACCAGCTCCGCAATGGGCAGGTGTTCACTGTGGCGGCAACGCCCAATAGCCCGGCCAGCCCAGTGGGTGGCTTGTGGAAGGCTCCGAACCACAACTTCGGACCGCGTGTCGGCTTTGCCTGGGATGTGTTTGGAGACGGTAAGACCAGCGTGCGCGGTGGTTACGGTATCTCCTATGAGCGCAACTTTGGCAACGTAACCTTCAACGTGATCCAGAACCCACCGGCACAGTTCAATTCCGTCTTTGGGAGTGTACAACCGCTCCAGACCAACAACCTGGGACCCTTCGCTGGAACCGGGCCGTTTCCGCTTTCTAACCCCAGTCTGCGTTACGTGAAGCAGAACCTGCCTACGGCTTACACGGAAAGCTGGAACATGTCAGTTGAACGGCAAGTCTTGCACAATTCCCTCATCGCCCTGGAGTACTCCGGTTCGCGCGGCATCCATCTGTATTCGATTGAGAACTTAAACCAGAAAGGTTATGGCGTGCTGTATGAAGGGACCGATCCGGTGGCGAACAACTCGCTTGATCGCCTGAACCGGCAGTATGGCAACATGAACACTCGCGGGGCCAACGGGTTCTCGTATTACAACGGGCTGAACACGCGCTTTGTATCGAGTAACCTGTTCCACCAGGGGCTGGATTTCACCGTAAACTACACCTGGTCGCACACTATTGACAACCTGAGTTCTACGTTCAGCGAAACCCCGCAGACCGAGAACCTGGGGCTGCTCGATCCGTTCCAGCCGGCTTTGGATAAAGGTGATGCGGACTACGACGCGCGCCACCGCGTTGCCGTCAGCGCGGTCTGGGCCTTGCCTTACGCCAAGGACACCCATGGCTGGGTAAAGCAGGTGCTCGATGGCTGGGAGTTTGCGCCTATCATCAATGCTCGCACCGGGAACCCGTTCACGGTATTTGACAGTGCAAACGGAATTGGTGGAGACACGGTTTTTGGGCGCTACTTTATCCCGACGGGGATAACCATTCCGTTCAGCGGCACGTCGAGCAACAGACCTGCCCTTAGTCCCGCTACGGGGAAGCAGCTTGGGGTGAATACGTTCTCGTATATCGTCCTGGGCCCGCAATCGGCGACTTACGCTGAAACTCTGACCGGCTCAGGTGAGTTACCGACGTGCAACACGACCACAAACGCGGCCGGCAACACGATTTCAACCGGACAGAACTGCCACTGGCCGGCGAACATGACCCACCGCAACGCCTTCCGTGCGCCGGGCTGGTATAACTACAACTTGGCAATTCGGAAAAACTTCAAAATTACCGAACGCTATGGGTTGCAGTTCAGTAGCGAGTTCTATAACCTACTGAACCACTCTAACTACTACGTGCAGAGTGGTGGTACGCAGGACGTCGCCAACTATGCTGACCCAGTCACCGGAATCGACAGACCCAACGTTCCCATAATCGGGAAGCGCGGCGTCAATCCGGCTGCGGGCGTCTCCAATGATCGGCGCTTCATCCAGTTCGCTCTGCGGCTGAATTTCTAAATTAAGCAAACCAACAAATTTGTAAGTCCTTCGGGGAGCGGAAACGCTCCCCATTTTTTTTAATCTCAATGTTTTTTCTGAGCCTCTGTGTCTCCGCAGTGAATCCGTCGTACCCAGCCTTGACAAAGCTTATTTCTTCGTAGATATTGAAGTTCAATCTTCAACTCTGATTTCAATTTGAAGATCAGTGGACAAGCAGTTTCACCGGGCCCCATTACGCGGGTATTAACTGTTTGAAACAAGCCTTTTTGGCCTGCCTTTCAAGACCTGCAAGAAAACAACCATAACCGCAAGAAAACAAAAGCAAATCGTTCTCAATAAAGCAGCCTCCGTTTCACCTGAAAGGTTTTTAGCTTTTTGCCATACCAATATGAGGGCGAGAGAACGCTCATTTCGTTCAGCTGATTCCAGTCACAGCTGGAGCTAGTGGCTAGTAGCTGTTCGAACGTGAAAGGTTTTTCTGTTCTTAGTCATTAGAGAGTAGCAGGTGAAAATCCTCAGATTTTGAGGATAAAAGCCTGTCTGATGGCCCTGCTTTTGAATGTTGGGCAGGTAAGCTGCATGGTTCTTTCAGTTGTTTACTTATTGATTACTTACTGGTGAGGAGATGATCGTGAAAACCCCCCTGTGCTCCATATCGCTGATGATAAAGCGGTCCTTTGTTCAATTCTTTGTTCTTGTGTGCTTTTTTTTAGCGGTTCTGGCGGCAGCTCCATGCCTTGCACAGACGAGCCCGAACCTGGAACAAGGCTTCAAGCCCTATGGTTCGTATCAGGGCGGGAACATTGACTCGGTCAGCCTGACCAACGGCAACGTGATCTTGCACATCCCTATAGTTTCTTATCCGCAGCGGGGCGGCAAACTCAGGCTCAACTTCATGGCTCTCTATAACAATAAGGGCTGGACCGTTGCGCACACCAGTAGCTCTCCTCCGCAAAGTTTCTGGAGCTACAACGGTGGATGGATGCAGATCGTGCCCGACCAACCTATCAGTTTGACGGGGCAAGAGGTGAAGAGCATCAATAACGATGGCACATGGCTGATCCACATCTACCAGGCGGTTACGGCGGATGGCAGCACACATCTATTGGGACCTACCGGCTCGAGTATCACATGTGCGGATGGCATTTTTGGCGCAGGGTGTATTGGCGAAACCGTTGATGCTACCGGCATTCGTTATGAAAGGGCGACGCAAACCCTGATTGACCGTGACGGCGTGCGCTACAGCAGTCAATATATTTCCGGGCCCATTAGCACTACGACATGGACTGACCGCAACGGCAATCAGATCATTGCCGATCAAAATGGATGGCACGATACGCTGGGCAGGCTTATTCCTGGATCAGTTCCTTCCGATGGAACCTATGGCTCCTTTAACGCAAACCAACTTTTGGTAGGAGTGCCAGCCTCAGACTTAAGCCTTTGTCCGGCAGGAACCCAGTCGGCCCGGCTCTGGAACCTGCCAGGGTTTAATGGCGGAACTGCGGTGATGAAGTTCTGCTATGGTGACTTTTTCTACCACACCAATTTTGGCCTAACTGGAATTACCGAAGCCCAGGGGTTTGCCCGCCTCATCAATGCCATCGTGTTACCTGATGCTGAGCACACAAAGTGGCAGTTCCAATATAACAATTATCTGGATCTTACGTCGGTCAGTTTTCCTACGGGTGGCTCCATTACCTATACATGGGCGACCGACCCTCTCGGGATGCGGGTGGTGACTTCAAGAACGCTGAATGCCAACGATGGCAGCGGTCCTCATACGTGGAACTATCAGTGGAATGCACTCAACGGCACTGGCCCCTTCAACGTCGTAACCGATCCGGCGGGTAACGATACGACCAACGTAGCGACTCAGGGCTACATCACCGAGACGAAGTCATACTCAGGCTCTTACAATTCAGGCACTTTGCTGAAGACCGTGGATACGCAATACCGAATGGACAGCAATCCGATAGGTGATTACCTGCAAATTAGTGCCCCCACCAATGTCGTTCCGCAAAGCGTTACCACGACTTGGGCGACGAGCGGAAAGGTCAGCCAGACTGCAACACCCCAATACGACCCGGGATTTACCTACTATGTTTACAACTTAGACGGCAGCGTCAGCGCCTACCCGGCTCTCTATGGCGTTCCGATCTTGCAAACGGCCAGCGACTACGGGCAGGGATCGCCGGGCGCGGTGCTCAAACAGACCAGCACCGCATATCAGTGGCAAAATAATTCGAATTATCTGACTGCCAATCTGCTCAACCTGCCGGCTTCGGTGGTGGAAGAAGATGGAAGCAGCAACCGTGTGGCGGAGATGGATTATACCTACGACGATCCTAACCGGCTCTATGGTTCGAACATCAGCACACAGCACGTCGCTGCTCCCGGGCCGGTACGCGGAAACATCAGCACAGTCACCCATTGGCTGAATAACCCTGCCTGCAATCTGCAGGTTGTAGGGAGTTGCCCAACTATTTATACCAACATCTATGACACGGGTGAGGTGTATCAATCCACTGACCCGCTGCTGCGAACTACGACGTTCACGTATGACCCAGCCTTTGCCGGGGCGTATGTTACTCAGACGCAGCTTCCCGATACCACAAGCAACGGCGCGACAGTCCATCACATTACCCGCGGCAACTACGACTTCAATACGGGCGTGCTGACCAGCTTGACGGACCAGAATGGAAATACCAGCACATACAGCTACGACATCATGAGCCGCATAACAAGCGCGACCGGCCCAGCCGATCCTAAGAATGGCGGCCAGCAGGCGCAGACGACGTTTATCTATAACGACAGCGTCAGTTTCAACTCGCCTTACGTGCAGCGGCAAGACAGAACGGTTGACAGCAATACATTGACGACCTCATGGACGCAGTTTGATGGACTAGGCAGGGCTATCCGTACGGCCAAGACCAACGGCGAGAAAGATTCCAGCGGTCAGCCTATTACCAATTTCGTCGATGATGTTGATACCTGCTATGACAGCATGGGACGCAAGCAGTACGAAACCTATCCGTATCAAGGACCGGGATGGTCCCAGGGCACCTATCACTGCCCGCCGCTGGCTTCCACGCCATACGACAGTTTTATTTACGACGCGCTCAGCCGACTGACGACAACCACAGAGAGCGATGGCAGCGCAGAGCAAACCAACTACCTCAATTTTCCTTTAGTAATGACCATGGATGAAGCCGGACGCCAGCGGCAAAACATAACCGACGGGCTAGGCCGGTTGGTGCAGGTGAATGAGCCCGGCAGCTCGGGAACTCCATCCACCCCGGCAACTGGGTCAGTGCCGATCAACGGTAGCCTGCAGAGCACCGTGGTGATGACCCAGGCCGCCACTTCAGCGGTAGCTACGGTAACCATCAACGGCCAGGAGCAGTCCTACACTCCCGATTGCGAATATATTGGCGGCAAGCCCCATTGCTATGCGACGCTCTGGGATACCGGCACGGTTACACTCACTGTCAACGGCTTTAGTTCCACTGCATATTACGGCATGAACAGCACCGTGAATACCATTGTTGCCGACTTGGTTGCGGGCTTTCAGGCGGCGGGCTCGCCGGTGACCGCGGTTGGAACAAATGACTGGACTGGGGTGATTAGCTTGTACGCGTCTCCGGGAGCGGCTGGAAACAGCAATTCATTTTCATATTCTGTAACCTATCGTACCAATGTGTTCAGCAGCCCCTCATTCTACATTCCACTCTCCTCGCCCTTCACGGGAGGGCAAGACCCGGTCTTTCAGACCGTTTATGACTCGGGCACGGTTTCGCTGACCATGCCCGGCTGCACGGTCAGCGCTCCCTACAGCATAAGCGGCAATAACAATGCAAGCCTCGTAGCTGGCGCGTTAGCGGAGCAGATCACACCCGGATCGTCATGCCAGGCCACGGGGAGCGCCGTAGGCAACGGCATTAATCTCACTGCTAAGACACCAGGTTCGACGATCAGCTTTAGCGTCACCAGTTCTTCCACTTGGAACCAGACCCATTTCGCGCAGCCTTCATTTAGCAGTCCGGGTGGAAGTGTAGGCGGCGGTAGCGACGGAAATCAGTTCGCTAACCCTTTGGTTACGCTCTACAGCTATGACAGCTTAGGAAACATGCTCTGCGTGGAGCAGCATGGCAACGTGAGCGGGACAGGTTGCAGTAGTCCGCCGAGTTCAGACGCAAGTTCGGCCTGGCGTGTACGCCGCTTTACTTATGATTCGCTTTCACGGCTGTTGACGGCAAGAAATCCCGAATCAGGAACCATTCAGTATGGCTATGACAACGATAGTAATCTGACGTCGAAAATTTCGCCTGCCAACAACCAGGGCTCATCTCCTACAACCATCAATTACGGTTATGACGAACTGAACCGGCTGAGAACGAAGACCTTCTCTTCCGGCGGCGGAGCGACGTATCTCTATGATTTAAGCAGCATATGGGGAGCCAGTATTCAGAATGGGATTGGCCGTCTTGGCGTGGAATACAACTACACCGTATCAGATACGCAATGCCAGCCAGGGGTAGGCGCTACTTGTGTCGGTTTCCTGAATAGCTATGACGTTGCCGGCCGGACGATTTATCAGCTTCAATTTAACCAGCGTATTCCTGTGCAGGTGAACAAGCCATTCAACTATGCCTACAACCTGGATGGCACCCTAAAAACGATTACCTATCCTAGTACCCGGATGGTCACCTATAACTACAACGCAGCACAAAGGCCAATCTCAGCCATTGACAACAACAATGTCAGCTTTGCCTCGGGTGCGCACTACACCGCCTGGGGCGCGCTGAGCAGCCTGGTGAACGGCAGCATTACAACCACCAACTACTTTAATGCACGTATGCAGCCGATTTTCCTTTCGGCTTCAGCCCCAGGCCAGACCGTGTTGAGTCTGGGTTACGACTTCGCCTCGTGCTACAGCAATGGAGGAGATAATGGCAATGTATGCGGAGTCACCAACAACAAGAACACTTCCCGTTCAGTGAACTTCCACTACGATTCCCTGAACCGGTTGCTGGCGGCAAATTCCACCAACTGGACACAGAATTACACATACGATCCCTGGGGAAACCTGCTGCAAAAAACCGTCACGGGAGGTGACACGCCTTTGAACCTAATCGTAAATGGCGTGAGCACCGTGAATGGCAAGAACCAGGCAACCAACTGGTGCTATGACGCGGCAGGAAACCTTGTGGGCCCGAATCCATGCCCCAACTTCACCAATGTCTACGATGCCGAGAACCGGCTGATCCAGACGACGACTGGTGTCACAACTTCTTACGACTACAACGCTGACGGGCTGAGGGTAAAGAAGACTGGGAATGCCAGTACGCTGTATTGGTACGGTCTTGGCGGCGAGGTGCTGGAAGAGACTGATCTGAATGGCAACCTGACGAACGAATATATCTTCTTCGGTGGCAAACGCACTGCCCGCTACAACTCGACAAACGGATACTCATTCTACTTTAGCGACCATCTGGGCTCAGCCGATGTGTTGACAGATTCCCTCGGAAATATTAAAGAAGAATCAGACTATTATCCTTTCGGCGGCGAACGCGTAGTCACCGATTTGGGTATCGGCAACAACTATAAGTTCACCGGCAAAGAACGCGATCCCGAGACGGGATGCGATTACTTTGGAGCTAGATACTACTGCAACACCATTGGGAGATTCTT
>DASREY010000060.1:0-3688 GCA_035651775.1 Terriglobales bacterium | reverse complement strand
GCTTTTAAGTAATCATAAGTGCCAAAATTCACCGCTCGTCCCGAGCCATACGTAGTAACAGTAAGAAGAGGATCGCTGCCAACCTTCGCCAGCACCGTGCCATGCCCGTTCAGCAGCACAGTGGAGGTTGCGGTGCCTTGAACATCGTTGTCATCTGTATGGAATTGATAGACCAGATCTCCAGGAGGAGTGCTGGGGAACCTGATCTGCAACCCGGTGATGTAATGTGGCGTGGCGCCGTCGGGAAGAAACGCCGCCGGCAAGGTGATCGAAGTGCCGGGGGTGCCGGCCACCGATCCAGTGGCGCCAAAAATTGCCTGCATATGAGCGTTGGAGCCGATGTTAGTGTCCCAATCCAGGTTCACAAAACCGGTGCCGCCCTGCACTGCGGTTTGGATTGCCTGCTGCCAGGCTACGCTGAGGCTCAGGCCGCGATGGCCGGCAATCACCAGCGGCACAGTGGTCAAGTCCGGTGGAGGAGTGTTGGAGACATCGATCAGCCGATACGGAACCTGCAGGTGCTCGAGATAACGTTCGGGATATTTCTGAAACTCGCCGGGAGCGCTGGGGCTGGTGTTGTAGCCGGTAGTGTTGGTGGAATTAATGAGCACGGCCACCGTCAAATCGCGTGTCTGCGCCGGTGCGATGCCGGCAAGCATGACCAAAGAAACAAGCACGGCGAGCGCAACCGCCACGATTCGCGCATCGATCCTCAGCCCTGCGGGCTGTGATTGACTTTTTGCAAGAAACATTTCCCTCTCCTCTTTGTGCCGTTTACCTGTTTCTGTACGTTCCTGTTCCGCCTCGCCGTTTGCATCTTGCCCTTCTGAGCGCCGTTTTTTTGCGCGAAGAATCTTGCGTGTTTCTTGTCTGGCGATATTGTTATGTACAGAAAACTAAGTCGGTCTGGCTCATTGGTCGTGCTTTCTTTTTACTTTTTACTTTTTGTTCCGTATGGAAAATACGCCGACAGATAGCGATGCGAGGAATCGGCGCATTCCGTATCTTCGTTCATGACAACCTGTTGCAGCCGCGGGCCCAGGTGCTCAATGGCCCTTTGGACCAGCACTCTCGGAGTCTTCCGCACTCGAACCACCAGAATCGTGGAATCTGCCGCGGCGCTCAGTTCCAGCGAATCTGCCATGGGAAACAGCGGCGGGCTATCCAGCACAACCCACTTGTGGTTCTCCCTTGCCCATCCCAGGAATTTGTTGATCGGCGCACCCGTAAGCAAGCTGATGGGGTTGGGATTTAGTCTGCCGGCTCGGGCGATATACAACGGCATGCCGTTCACCTGGCGTACAATTTCTTCGGGTTCGGTGCCGTTTGAGAGCACTGCCTCGATGCCTCTGCTCTCAGAAGCAGCTCCCAGCAATTTGTCGATCGAGGAACTTCTTAAATCCATCTCCGCCAGCAAAGTCGGGCTTCCGCTCTCGGCCAGACACCATGCCAGGTTAGTTGATGTAAGCGTCTTCCCATCGCCTGCGCTGGCGCTGGTAATCAGGAGGACTGCCCCATCTGGATAGCGCTCGACAAGTTTGCGGCGTATCACCCGGTATTGTTCTGCGGCAACACCGTGAGGATCAGACAGAAAGACAAGCCGGCTGTCATCGCTTCTGGCGCGCACCGTCAGCGGCAGCGCTTGTTGCCGGCCAGTGGCCGGTGTTTCCAGCACCATGAATCTCGGCTGGGTCGCGGGGTTTTGAACGGTGCTCATAAGATTGGGTGTACCTTCCACAGGATTGCCGCCACGATCAGGCAACCCAGCAAAGAAGCTGCAAGCGCGTAGGCATGAAATCGGGCGGTTCGGCGCCGGTCAGAGCCGGTTTCAATTGTGGGAACCGATCCCAGCAGCGTAACTGAGGCCGGAAGCAGCCCCTTCAACTCGCGCTCGGCTTTGATCGTTCCACTCAGGATGTCTTTCACAACCACCAGCGCGATGGCGAAAGCCAGCGAGCCTAGCAATGATCCGAACATGAACGCCAGGCGATTGGGCCTGAACGGACGGTCTGGGGCGCGCGCCGGGTCAATGATGGTAAAGCGCTCTCCCTGCTGCTGCCGCTCCAGCTCGGTTGCCATTTCCGCCGACAAGGTTTTTTCCAGCAGCGAGCGATAGTTTTCTTTTGAAATCTCGTAGTCGCGGGTCAGATCGGTTAGCTGCTGCTCGCGCAAAGGCACAGCATCCACCTTGGATTGATACATGTCAGTTTGCGCCCGGATGCGGCGTTGCTCTTCCATGAGGTGCTGCTTTTCCTGCTCCAGCAAATCCACGCGCACCGCGGTGCTGGAAGGCGCGTTGCTTCCGCTCTCGGCTTGTGACGGCGGCAGGGCCTTGATCTGCGCTTGTACCTGCTGCAGGCGGGTCTGGGCCGCGATGACGTCGGGATGCGAATCGGTATATTTTTTTCTCAGCTCCCACAACTCATAACTCAACTGCCGCTGCTCCACATCCAGGCGCTCGCGCTCGCTCAGTTGCGCCGGGGATACGTTCTGCGATTGTGCCGGCATCCGGGTCAGGAGCTGCTTTTCCTGTTCCAGGCGATTCAACGAATCGGCGTTGGCCTGCAATGCCACCTGCAGCCGCGAAAGCGCCTGCAGATTTACCGGCATCTGATCGGGCATTTCTCCCAGGTGCTGCATTTTGAAATCGCGCAACTGCTGTTCCTGTCCCTGCAGGTTCTGCTTGGCCTCTTCCAACTGCGTGGCCAGAAAGTTGGTGGTGCCCTCCGCCATTTGTTCACGCATCTTCAGGTTCCATTCAATAAAGCTCCCGGCCAGCCGGTTGGCCACGTCGGCAACGATCTTGGGGGAAGAAGTGCCCTGATACGTAATTGTGAAAGAACCCAGGCTCTGGCCAGAACTTTGGCTCACCTGCAAGGTAATGTGCTGCCGCATCTTTTCGATCACCTGTTCGCGCGGACGGCCCTTCATTTCCGGATAAAGCTTCATCTCGTCAATGATGTTGCCCAGCCGGGTGACACTCAGCACCTGTTGGGTGAGGGTATTCAGCCGCTCGGTCGGGTCGGCGGTAACCGTGGAGGTTACATAGCGGTCCGGTATCTGCTGCGGGTCCACTAGGATTGTGGTGGTGGCCTTGTATTCATCGGGCAGGAAAGTGATAACCACAATTGCCGCCAGGGTCAGTGCCACCGTGATCAAGCCAATCGTCCAGCAATTGCGCAACAGCAGAGCTGCGTACTCCTGAATCTGCTGCGGCAAATATTGTTCGGGTGCTGCGTTACTCTTCATGTTCTCCCCTGGTATTCACAATAGCTTCGCTGGTTGCGTTGTACTGGTTGCTGCGCCGGGCGTCGTGGCCCAACGGAGTCCAGAGCAACGACACCATCGCAATATTTCTCCGTACCGCCTCCTGCGACACCGTGTGATCGAAGCGGCGATAGGTCGCAACCAGGGTAAAGCTGTTGGAGAGGCGCTTGCGCAGTTCGCAAGAGGCAAAAAAGCCGCGATACGATGTGAGCCGCCCCAGCACCCGGCCCTTTACATAACCGGCATCGAAACCCAACTCCACTTGGCGGCTCAATTGCTTTCCTACTCCCGCCACAATATTGTCTTCCCATGTCCCCTGGCTCACATATCCGCTGCTGTACTCGCGATTAGCGGTGAGATAGGCGCGCAGAGTGGGGCTCAGTGTTTTCGCCGCCGCCAGATGGAAATTAAACGCCTGCTG
>DASREY010000059.1:0-31863 GCA_035651775.1 Terriglobales bacterium | reverse complement strand
GTAAGAAGATGAAGATCAAAGAGATTCGTACTCGCGTGGTCCAGTGGCGCGGGAAAACGCGTCCGCTGCCGCCGCATTTTTGCACCAATCCGATGGACCTGCTCGCGCTTCCCCAAGCCTCAATGCCTACGTTTACTTTTCATGGCTGGCTGGTGGTCGAGGTCTTCACGGATAACGGATTGGTGGGTATTGGCAATGCCGCCCTGACTCCTGCAGTTACCAAGCAGGTGATCGATCAATATCTGAAGCCGTTGCTGATCGGCGCAGACCCGTGGGACATTGAATTTCTCTGGCAGCACATGTATCGCATGACAATGGCATTCGGCCGCAAAGGCATCGGCATGGTGGCCATCAGCGCCGTTGATATTGCGCTGTGGGACATCCTGGGCAAATCGGCAAAACAGCCGGTGTATCGGCTGCTGGGCGGAAAAACCAAGGCGCGCATTCCGGTCTATGCCAGCCGGCTCTACAGCGTGAAATTGGAAGACCTTGCCGCCGAGGCCAAGCGTTATAAAAAGGAAGGTTACAAGGCGATGAAGCTGCGCTTCGGCTGGGGGCCAACCGATGGCGCTGAAGGCATGCAGCGCAATGTCGAGCTTGTGCGCACAGTGCGCGAAGCCGTGGGCGATGGAGTAGATGTTATGGCAGACGCCTACATGGGCTGGACGCTCGACTACGCCAAACGCATGCTGCCCTTGCTGCAGCCGTTCCATCTGCGCTGGCTGGAAGAGCCCGTCATTCCCGATGATATTCGCGGGTATGCCGAATTGAAGTCTTACCAGGTAATTCCCATTGCCGGCGGCGAGCACGAATTTACTCTTTATGGTTTTCGCGACCTGTTGGACGCACGCGCGGTGGATTACATCCAATTCGATACCGATCGGGTCGGTGGCATCACTCAGGCGCGCAAGATTGCCGCGCTCGCCGAAGCCTACTCGGTGCCGGTCATCCCGCATGCCGGGCAAATGCACAACTACCACGTCGTTATGGCCAGCCTGAACTCGCCCCTGGCGGAATATTTTCCGCCCGTGGATGTAGAAGTGGGTAACGAATTATTTTGGTACATCTTCGACGGTGAGCCCAAAGCCAAAGATGGATTTATCGATTTGAATGAAAATCTTCACGGTCTCGGCCTCACCATCAATGAAAAAGCTCTGCAAAAATTTGAGGTCACCGAGTAACCATCGTCTCACTTCCTGAGACGAACTTGGCTCATGCTCCATCTGCGCGCTGTGCGGGATTTAACCCTCTATTTACACTCCTCTAACCGCACGTTCACAAACATCCACTAGCATCTCTGCAAAGTTTTTCATTTTTTCCAACAATCTAAGGAGGGAACCATGTATTTTCTCCAACGTCGTTTGTTTTTAAACACTTCAGTGCTTTTCATGTTCACCATGTTCTGTGTGGCCGCGGCCACCGCTCAGGAGCGGAACAGCACCATCACCGGACGCGTGTCCGATTCGACCCATGCCCTGCTGCAGGGCGCACGAATAGAAGTGCAACCCACCGGTCAAACTGCCGTTTCCAGCAGCAAAGGCGAATTCACCATTTCCGGATTGGTCGCCGGGCACTACACGGTAACCGTTTCTTACGTTGGCTTCACGCCGTTTACCTCAGAGCTGAACATTATTCCTGGTGGCGTCGCCAATGTAGATGTCGTGCTGCAGGTCGAAGCCAAGAGTGAGGAAATTACGGTGAATGGCGGGCGCGAGCACGGCGAAATTGAGGCTCTGAATCGCGAGCGCACCGCCGACAATATTTTGCAGGTGCTGCCCTCCGAGGTCATCACCAGCCTGCCCAACACCAACATCGCCGATGCCGTGGGCCGGCTGCCCAGCGTCTCGCTGGAGCGCGATGAAGGCGAAGGCAAGTATGTACAGATCCGCGGCACCGAACCACGTCTCAGCAATGTGACAGTTGATGGTTTGCACCTACCCTCTCCTGAAGGCGTACGCAATGTGAAGCTGGACGCTATTCCGTCCGACTTGGTAGATTCCGTGGAGATCAGCAAGACGCTCTCCGCCAACCAGGAAGGCGACGCCATCGGCGGATCAGTCAACTTGGTCACGAAAACCGCGCATGACGATCCCTATGTGAGCGTGTTAGCGATGGGCGGCTATACGCCTATCCAGACCGGCCGCTGGCTCGACCAGTTTACCGCCACTGCCGGCCAGCGCTTCGGCAAGGAAAAGCGCTTCGGGATTCTCCTTGGCGGCAGCTTTGACTGGAATGAACGCGGAATTTACGACATTGAACCCGGGCAGCTATTCAACCCGCTCACCAACGGGCAATTCTTCTCCGGGCCCAATGCCATAGATTATCGGGACTATTGGTATAACCGCAGCCGCTACGGTTTTGGCGGAACAGCGGATTATAAGCTGGGAGAATTTTCCTCAGTGTACTTCCGAGGCTTGTTCTCACGGTTTAATGATTCCGGACAGGACTGGATCTACTCGCCCGCCGTGGGGAGCTTCGATACGGCGAATGGCCCAGTGGGAATTAGCAATGTAGATGGCAGCTCCAGTTTCACCCAAGTATGGCGCACGCCTCAACAGCGCATCTTCAGCGTGGCCGCAGGCGCAAGACACGATATTGGAACCACGATCATCACCTACGATCTCTCACTCGGCCAGGGACGGCAAGTCGGCGGCTTCCCCAGAGCCTCCTTTGTTCCTAATCCAAACGACCCCAATGCCCCGCTCAACAACAACGTAAAGTTTAGCGTTGATACCACCCATCCTTTCACGCCCAAGTTTAATGTGCTGAATGGCATGAACATCTTTGACCCAACTTCTTATTTCCTCGATGGGTATCAGACAGCAAACAATCACAATTATGAACGGGATGTGACTGGATCGTTCTCCGTCATACATCAGTACAATATCGGCTCGCACTACGGCTCGTTCGAAATTGGGTCGAAGGTGCGCGATTCCCGTAAAAGCCAGCTAGATAATCAGCAATTCTTTGATGGCGACGACAGCCTGCCCCTGAGTTCGGTGTTGGGAGCCTTCCGGAATTCTGATTACTATTTCGGGAAATATCAATTCGGGCCAACTTCGGATTGGAACAAGGTTGTCGCGCTCGCCAACGCAAATCTGGGCGGCGCGGTCACGGAAAACTCGAACAAAGAGCTGGTGCGTTCAATCCCAAATGACTATGTCATCAACGAACGGGTCTCCGCCGGATATGCTATGAATACCATCAATTTCGGCCCTGTGCGTTTGCAAGCCGGAGTGCGCATCGAGGCGACCGATGATTCGTTGCTGGGCAACCATGTGCTCCTCGATAATGGAAAATACCAGACCACCGCTCCAGTGATTGGAAACCATGACTACATTGACGTGCTGCCCAGCGTGCAAGTGCAATACTCATTTGGCGACAACAAAATACGGGCGGCTTACGGTATGGGAATTGCGCGGCCAAACTTCGGCGACCTGCCGCCTTTCATTACCCAGGATGACGCTCGCAATAAGATCAGCGTGGGCAATCCCGCGCTGAGACCGACCCGTGCCAACGACTACGACCTGCTGTTTGAGCGCTATCTTAAACCCGCGGGCGTGATCCAGTTCGGGGCCTTCTACAAGGACTTGAGAAACCCGATCTATGAGAATGTGCAATCCCCCGTCATCGCAGGAACGTTCGCAGGCTTCACACAGTCGCAGGCCATCAACGGACCGAGAGCACACATTTCCGGCCTTGAGATGACCTGGCAGCAGCACCTCGCATTCCTGCCCGGCCCCCTGAACGGCCTCGGGGTGAGAGCCAACTACAGCTACACAACCTCGCAGGCTAGCTTCCCCAACGTGGTCTCTCCCGATCCTAACCTGCCATCGCGCAGCGATCATCCGGCACTGCTGCGCCAGGCGCCCAATAATTGGAACTTCGATCTGACCTACGATAAGAAAGGGTTCTC
Organism: Terriglobales bacterium; assembly: GCA_035651775.1. Classification (GTDB taxonomy): domain Bacteria; phylum Acidobacteriota; class Terriglobia; order Terriglobales; family Acidobacteriaceae; genus QIAW01. The sequence continues at coordinate 27,947 of DASREY010000059.1, read as the reverse complement.
CGGGCGCATTGGTTTAACCCACAACGATGCCAACATCTTTGCTTACAACTACCAACCGGCACTCGATGGCTCGAATGGACCATTGCACGGGCCGAACGGGGACGTCTACCTTTATCCCCATACTCAGCTTGACGCCCAGGCCAGTTATTGGATTCCCAATGGGCACGGGCTGCAGGCTGTAGTCTCGGCACTGAACTTGACCAATGAGGTCTTCGGGTTTTACCAGGGCAGCGAACGTTTTCCCATCCAACGCGAGTTCTATGACCGGACGGTCTCGTTCGGCTTGCGCTGGACCCTCACCAGGGAGCCAAAGTAAAACCACAGTTATAACAGTCGTCATGAAGCATGACGACTGTTCGTAAGACAACCATGTAAGAGATCATCAGCCCGGACTAAAGTCCGGGCTGATCTATTTGCGGCGCTGAGAAACTAATTTGTACTGTGACCCGCAATGGGAAACAAGGAATCAAGTTACGAAAGTTTTCGAGTGAAAAAGCAAGAACGCGGGTTATAAGAGTTAGCTATAATAAAGCCGCATTTCCCCCGAATTTGGCTTGCATGAATTCCGCTACCCCCGAGCGGAGGAGCACGGTCGCATCTTGTCGCAAATCAGATATTGGCGGAGCTGGCGAAAGACTCTCTGCGTCTTTCTTGCAGGATTGTGTACATGCTGCGCGTGGGCACAGCTTCCTGCGGTTGGACCGGTGCGATTGAGTTTCAGCCCGGCAAGTCCCCAGCCCATACCTAATGGCAAATCTCTCAAACTAACGGTGGTGGAGAGCTTTTTCCGAAACGGCTCACAATTGACCGGCGTGCGCGACGTCAGCTCGCGCGTAACCTGGACTTCGAACGACCCCACAACGATCAGCGTCAGCTCTCATGGATTAGCGATTGCCCATCAGGCATCGGGGACGGCTGTGATTACCGCCACGATCAGAGCGCCGGGCTGGCCCGGCCAACTCAGCATTACGCTCACTGCCGCGCCGGCTGTGCTGCAGTTTATTAGTCTCTCCCCATTCGATTCCAGTGTTGCTGTTGCGGGAAACCGTGCATACATTGCGACGGGGCACTACTCCGATTCGACTACAGCAGACCTTACCAGCACGGCAACGTGGGCAGTGGTCAACAATATTAATGGGAGCGGCGGGCAAGCCACCAACACAGGCGCAACGGTTACGGGAAGCGCAGCAGGAACCGTGAAGGTCGTGGCGACAGATAATGCCAGCGGCATTGTGGGCGCGACCTATTTGAATGTGGGATTGACGGCCATCACCGTGGGCCCAACAAATCCTTCTGTACCCAAAGGAGAAACACAACAATTTATCGCCACAGGAACTTTTGGGGCAACAAGCAATGACATTACCAATTCGGTTTTTTGGGTTTCGCAAAACGCCTCGGTTGCGAAAGTTAGTCTGGGACTTCCATCTTGCGGAACCTGTCCGCCGGGCGGCATTGCCTCTACATTTGCCGAGGGTACCGCTGGTATCTATGCGACCTCTGGCAGCGTATCTTCTGTGGTGCCGGCACAAACCTTGACAGTAACCGCACCCGTGGTCACGTCGGTGGTCATTTCCCCATCGGCTGGGTGCAGCCCAAGCAGCGTGCCACGGGGAAACAGTTGCCAATTCACGGCCCAGGCGATCTACAGCGATCACAGTACCGCCACGGTAACAGACAGCGCCACCTGGAGTTCGAGCGATCTAACCTGCGTAGCTATCAGTTCCACGGGGCTGGCCACGACATTGAATCCGCCTGTGAATCCGCCGTTCCCATGCGCCGGCAGCGTAAACATTTCGGCTAGCTTCAGCAGCGTGCCCTCGAATACGATTGCCCTGACGGTCACGGCGCATCTGCTCAACTCCATCAGCATTTCGCCAAAGAACCCGACGCAACCGAAGGGGACCTCGCAACAATTCACGGTCAAGGCCCACTACACAGATGGAATCGTGACGGTCGCAAACGGAGGCGCGGGCAGCCCAGTATGGAATTCATCCAACACCTCTGTTGCTACCATAGGCTCATCGTCAGGACAGGCGAGCACGACGAACTCAATTACCGGCACGACTAATATTGGCGCCACTTATAACAACTTGCAGGCGTCCACGGTCTTCACCGTTACCGCCGCGGCGCTGACTTCGATCACTGTTACACCGGTGGGTAGGGTTCCTCTTAGTCCTGATGACGGGAGTACCACAATTCCTATTGCCGGCACCCAGCAATTTCAGGCAACTGGAAACTATAGCGACAACTCGCACCAGGACATCACCAGCATCGTCAACTGGAGCTCCTCCGATACAAACGTGGCTGATTTCACCGACCCCAATTCTCCAGGCGAAGCTAACGGCAAGAACGCGGGAACGCTTGCAAGCGGAATCACGGCAACCGATCCGGCGACCCTCATAGCTGGGTCGGCATCGTTGACCGTTAAGGCCATCAGTTCTATCACCGTGAATCCGCCCTCGGCAATGCTCTCACCGGGAGCAACGCAGTCTTTCGCAGTAACCACGACGGCGAATTATGGTGGCGGCGTGACCCAACTCCTGGCCCCGTTCGGTCCTATTTGGTCAAGTAATCATACGAACGTTGCAACGGTGGACCAGAACGGGCTGGCGACTGCCATCGCGCAAGGCACGGCAACCATTGCCGCTCAACTGGGAACCGTTGCCTGCACGGTTGGTTGCGGAGCACTTACGGTGAATCCAGCGGTTCTGCAGAGCATCACCGTGACGTGCGATCCAAATAATCCATGCAACGGCTCAGGTGAGTCGGTTTTGCAGTTAGGACAAAACGAGCAGATGATTGCTACGGGGAATTACAGCGATGGCAGCACCCAGGACCTGACCCAGAAGGCGACTTGGGCATCGAGCAGTACTTCAGTTGCCACCATTGGCATAAATACCGGGTTTTTGACGACGCAAGGCCTGGGCTCAACCAACATTACCGCGACTTGTACCAGCGGGGGAGCATGTCCAGGGGCAACATCCACCGTCACCGGCACCCTGCCACTGACGGTTACTTTCTAGAACCTTCGATTTGACACAGGTCGAGACACGTATCCTGGCATCACCCGCTCACGCGTTGGCCCGCATCCTCGGCGGAATGAAACGGAAAATCCAGTCACAACACTATCCCTGTAACCAGGAGACATCAAAAGGAGGGCAGCTTGCTCGCAAATCTGTCAATCCAGATCAGGCGGATGTAAGAATCTTTTGGCCTCAACTGAGATGAAATTGTCCTTGACTTTGCCGAGCACCTCCTCGTCTTTCCTGAATTGGGTTCGTGAAGCAATTCCCAAAAAAGATTTGCCTTAATTCTGTCTTTTCGGGATACAATCGACCCCTATCTTTTAAGTCAAAGGGTTGTGCGCGCTGCGTACCCGATTGGGAATTAATCCCAATTTGGTCCAAGGTGCGTATTTGCACGTGTAGATGATTCGGGACCCGGCATTCGAAATGGGTATCTGGAGTCATGATCGCTCGAAGAATTCAAAATGCAAGAAATGAAACTGTGGCAAACCAAATCATCAAGCGAGATTGGGCCTGCAAAGCAGCCAATCCGGGTAAGTTCAAAAAGGCATGGAGGGATAAGAGAATGGATCGTAAAAGGCGTGACAGCATAATTGTGGCGGTATTCGTGCTGGCGATGTTGGCAACTGTGCCAGCGATCGCGCAAGTGCTAAAAGGCTCAATTTCGGGCAGGGTGGTTGATCCGCAAGGCGCGGTTGTCTCTGGCGCTGAGGTCAAGACGACCCATGTAGGAACCGGCGCCGTTTACATTACTCAGAGCAACAGCTCCGGCGTATTCCGGCTCAATTTGTTGCCAGCTGGAACTTATAAGGCAGAGATCTCGGCGCAAGGCTACCGGACTTCAACCCATGATGGCATCGTGGTGGTGGCCGGCAGCGACAATGGCTTAGGCGAGGTTAGGATTTCGGTGGGCAATACCGCGGACACGGTGCCAATCGAGCCCTCGGCTTCAGACCAGGCGCTCATGAACACCAGCCAGCCCCAAATCACGAACTTGTTCTCGGGCACTACGCTCAACAACTTTCCCGGCATCCAGGAAAACCAAGGGCTAGATCGCCAGGCCTTATTTATCCCCGGCCTGGTGAATACGCGCGATCTAAATTTCACCAATGCTAATGGCGTTGGATTTTCGGCCAATGGCTTACGGGGGCGTAATAACGACCAGCAGATCGACGGCCAGAGCAACAACGAAAATACCGTTGCCGGGCCAGCTTTGATTCTAAAAGACCCCAACTTCATACAACAATACGTAGTCACCACCAGCAACTTCAATCCGGAATATGGCCGCAACTCGGGCTCGGTGGTCAATCTGATTACAAAATCGGGAACGAACGCCTGGCATGGAAGCATTTATGGCGATGTCAACACTTTGGACCTGAATGCACTCAGCAATTTCCAGGAATTCACGAAAGAGACCAAAGGAACAGAGCCGAAGAGCAGAACCGACCAATTCAGCGGATTCACCATCGGCGGGCCCTGGATCAAGAACAAGCTGTACATATTCGGCGGCTTCGATGATCAGATCATCAATACCAGCACGATTTTTTCCACGAATACTCTTACTCCCACTCCGAAGGGATTAGCACAATTGGCCGGGTGCGGCAGCGCCGTGAACGCTAATTCTCTGACCGCGCTGAATCTGTTTGGACCCTATGCCTTTAAAGAGGGCAATCCAACACCGACCCCCAACTCCATCACAGGTCTGTTCACGAATGTGAACGTAGCTCCCGGTTGCACAGGAATCCAGTTCGGCGGGGTGACGCGCACGCTGCCAACGCCGACCCATCTTTTTAATACTGCGGTCAGGGCAGACCTGCAACTGGGCAATGACCTCATCACCGGCCGCTATCTTTTTAACCGGAGCACGAGCTTCAACACCGTCGACAATCCTGTGGCTGGGTGGGCAAGCAACAACAGCGCCGTCAATCAATCTTTGCTGCTAAGCTGGACCCATAACTTTACCGCTCACATGGTTAATGAGGCGCGGATTTCTTACGGGCGTCTCAATGTAGACTTTGGCGGCAACACAATTGGCAACCCGCTTGAGCCGGGGTTTAGAAAGCTCGACTCGGCCCTTACCAACGTGTCTATCCCGGGCATGCTGGGGTTCGGACCGGCCACGAACCTTCCTCAAGGAAGAATCGTGAATACCTGGCAGGGGCAGGACAACTGGAACTATGTCTTGGGCAAGCATCAGTTGAAGGCAGGTGTGAACTTTACCTACCAGCGCAGCCCCAACTTTTTCGCGCCAGATATCAATGGCCAGTTCCGGTTTCTCAACCCCGCTGGATTTTTTGCTAACACGCCAACTTCCGTCACTATCTCGGAGAACAATCCTGAAATTGACTTCCGCGAGCACGACACCTTCCTTTATTTTGGCGATGACTGGAAGATCTCGCAGAATTTGACCTTGAATCTGGGATTGACCTGGAGTTATTTCAGCCAACCCGCTAATTTGTTACACGACCTTAATACCAGGCGGGAAGACAGCCCCAGCACGGCTTTCTGGAACCCTGCTCTTCCTCTTGCGGTGCGGACAACCCCCTCGATTCCTTCTGTCAACAACACTTTCGGACCGAGCATCGGCTTTGCCTACTCGCCGCAATGGGGAGGGTTCCTGACGGGAAATGGCAAGACTGTATTCCGCGGCGGGTATCGCGTCGCTTATGATCCCGCCTTCTACAACATCTATCTCAATCTCGCCAGTTCGGCGCCGAACTTCTTCCTGCAGACTTTGACCGGAGCCCAGGCCACGGCCAACCCTCTGCCGGCAGTACCCGTGGGCGACACTGTACGCAGCCAGCTTGCTCCGTTTTTTACTCCGGGAGTAGCAGATCCGCGGCTCTCGTTCCAGAACAATATTTCTTCTCATTTAAGGCCAGATCGCGTGGATAGCTGGAGCTTCGGATTCGAACGTGAACTCACCAGGAACTCGGCGTTCGAGGCCCGCTACGTGGGAAATCGCGCGACCAATTTGCTGCAAACGGTGAATGGCAATCCATTTATTGCCGATCTCAAAACTGATTTCCCCGTCTTTGTGCCTGACAATCTTACCCCGTGCCCGGCGGCGCAGGCGTTCAATCCTGTTGCCGTGGGACGCGTGGATTGCAATCGGGGAGTCGTACAAACCCGCACCAACAGCGGTTATTCCTATTACAACGGATTGCAGTTGGAGTTCCGCGCCAATAACCTGTTCAAGCAGTTGACCATGCGCACCGGCTACACCTGGAGCAAAACTCTGGATAACACCAGTGAAATCTTCAGCACGGATGCGGCCGGCAACACTCTGGCCTTCTCCCAGAACCCGGTCTCGACCAAAGGGGCTGAATACTCAATTTCAGGCCTCGATGTTCCGCATACGTTTACCCTTCTGTTTACCGAACAACTGCCCTTCTTCAAGGAACAGCATGGTCTTATAGGTCATGCGCTGGGAGGCTGGGCGTTTTCGAGTAACTATATTTTGGCCTCAGGCCAGCCCTATACCCCACTCCAGGCATTTGGCGAAGCCCGAAACACCGCCGCTGGAAATTACTACGATAGCGCCTTCATCAACCCGTTTGTTGGCACTGATGTCGCGCGGCCGTTCTACGGCAATCGGCATGCCCGTGCAGATAGCGTTGGCATCTTTGCCTCTGATTATTGCAGGACATTTTTCGGTATAACTCCTGCGAATATCGCGGCATTCCCTGGCGCCTGCAACACAGCCATAACTGCTCCCACCCAGCTTCTTAGTTTGAACTCTTTGAACGCAATTGGCGCGGCTGGCTTCCCTGGGACAGGTCCAGGAACACAGCCTGGCCAGGCGCCCGTGACTGCCACGGCCGACCAGGTCCGCTTCATTCTCAACGGTGGCACGGCGCAACAGATATTCGGCACCCCCTTCGGCAATGTGCGGCGCAATGCTCTGCGTGATGCGCCACAGAACATTGTTAATTTCACCATCTCAAAACAAACCAGGATCACAGAGCGCATAGGCCTCGAGTTTCGTGTCACCGCGGTCAATGCCCTGAATCATTTCAACTTTGCGAGTGTAGATACGTTCTTGGAAGATGCCGGCCGTGCTCCATCTTCGAATCCGTTTACAAACTTCGGCGCCGGATTTGCCAATCCGGCATTTAGCAACGCCAACGGGCGCGTGGTCTACTTTGGAGCCAAAGTCACCTTCTGAGGCGATATCGTTTCTGAAGGCCAGCTTGAAACTCTGAATTCACGAAAGCCTGCCGGAATTCTCGGCAGGCTTTTTTGCATTAATTTGCAAGGCACGGCTGTAAGAGCTCGCGGAAAAATTCTTTGGGAAGAGCAGGCGGCTCCCCTTGCGCTTGATTAAAGTTGCAAGTGGGTCAACTGAGAACCGCTAATCTACGTTACCGGCCCGGGATTAAACGGCGCCAGCGCATTATGCAGCCCCCAGTGATCGGCCCAGGTCTCTTTTCTGCCGCTAGCCACGTCGAGAATAAAGCGGAATATCTCCCATCCAACCTCTTCAATCGTTGCGGCGCCGGTGGCGATGCGCCCAGCGTCAATATCAATCAGGTCGGGCCAGCGCTCGGCCAATGCGGTACGCGAAGAAACTTTGATCACCGGAACCATCGCCAGGCCGTAGGGACTGCCCTCGCCGGTGGTAAAAATATGCAGATTCATCGAGGCCAACTGTTGCGTGCCGCAAATAAAATCACTCGCCGGAGTGGCAGCGAAGACCAGGCCTTTTGCTGTAACTTTTTCTCCTTGCGCTGCCACCGCCATCAGTGCCGAGGTTCCTGCCTTGGCGATGGAGCCCAGCGCCTTCTCGACTACGTTCGCCAGGCCGCCGCGCTTGTTGCCGGGCGTAGGGTTATCGCTGCGGTCGGCTGAGCCGCGCGCCAGGTAATCGTCATACCATTTCATCTCGCGAATCAGCGCGCGGGCCACGTCTTCACTAACAGCTCGCGGCGTGAGCAGGTGGACGGCATCGCGCACCTCTGTGACTTCAGAAAACATTACGGTCGCCCCGGCACGCACCAGCAGATCAGCGGCAAAACCCACCGCCGGATTGCAGGTAACTCCTGAAAACGCGTCGCTCCCTCCGCATTGCAGGCCGACCACAAGCTCAGATGCCGGTACTGTCGTTCGCTGCCGGCGATTCAGAATTTCCAGACGCTTTTCCGAGGCCCGCAGAATCGCGCTTACCACTTCACCAAAGCCGCGCTCATCCTGCATGCGAATTAACAGAGGATCGTCATTATTCAATACCTGCAGCTGCGCCATGTTCTGATCGCGAAACAATCGCTCGGGCTGCATCTTCTCGCATCCCAGGCTCACGATCAGCGGCGCTCCGCCCAAATTGGGATGCGTGCTGATGTGTTTCAGCGTGCTGATGGGAATCTCGGCTCCGGGAGCGTCAATGGCAATACCGCAACCGTAAGTATGGGTGATGGCCACGACGTCATCCACATTGGGGAAGCGCGGCAGAATTTCTTCTTTGATGCGCTGCACGGCGTAGTCCACAGTGGGAGCGACACATTGCACCGTGGTGGTAATGCCCAGGATATTTTTTGTGCCGGCGCTGCCGTCTGCATTGCGAAAGCCTTCGAAGGTATGTCCTGAAATCGGCGGTTGCGGCGCGGGCGGCGCGGTAGCCAGCGGCAAATCATCGAGGCGGGGCGGCGCGGGCATTTCGATAGCGTCTTCGCGAACCCACGAACCGGCCTTGATGACACGCGCGGCGTGTCCGATGATCTGGCCGTAGCGGAGCACCGGCTCGCCACATTCCAGATCGCGCAATGCAATCTTATGCGCCTGCGGAATATGCTCGGTGAGCGTAAGCCCGCTGGGAAAGCGCGTACCGGCAGGCAGCCCTTCCGGGTTGACGATGATGGCAACGTTATCGCGCTCGTGCACGCGGATGTAAAGAGGGTTCACGGCAAAGTTCCTACAGCCGCGGTACCGGCGGCGTGATTGGGTTCCATGAGACTACACCTTTGCGCAGCATGTGCCGCCGGTATACTTTGTCCCGGTTCATCACATACAGCCACTGCATGTCCGTTCCGCCGAAAACGAGATTGGAGAGGCCCTTCTCCTGCGGCTTGTTAATAATTGTATTCACTCGTCCAGGCTGATCGCAGACTTGCACGCCGAGTTTAGTGGCAACGTAGAGAAAGCCTTCCGTATCGAACGTCATTCCATCGGCGCCGCTCTGCGATGAGTCGTCGGGCGTTTCCATGCGATAGAAAGGCTGGCCGTTCTCCAGCGAGCCGTCAGGCTCGATCTGGAATGACCACACCCATTTGCCGCGCGTGTCAGCAACGATCAGCAGCGACTGGTCGGGCGAGGTGCGCACGCCATTGGGAAATTCAATGCCGGTATAAACCACGCGCTTGCTGCCTTTGGCATCAATGAACCAGACGCGATGGCCCGGCGGATCGCTGAAGTAGACTTCATTCTTTTGTGTGACCGCGAGATCATTCGAGTCTACATCTTCGGCCAGCACCGACTCTTTGCCGTCGGGTGTATAGGCGACAATGCGCCGGCGTCCACTCTGGCAGACGTAAAGCCGGCCGTCAGGGCCGAACATCATGCCGTTGGCTCCGCCGCTATCCTCTTTCCAGACCGTGATCTTGCCGTTCACATCAATCTTGTGAATACGGTTATTCTTGGTATCGGTAAAAAAGACATTGCCGTCTTTATCCACTGCTGGGCCTTCGGTGAAAGCGAAACCTTCACCGAGTTGCTCCCATTCCTTTCCCGGCTCGAGGATGTTATAAACACCGCGCTCGTTGACCTGAACTGGCTTGGAGACGGGCTTGGGATAATCTTTCCATAGCCAGCGCAGCGCGTCGGGCAGGATTGCCCCGCCATGCTTCCCATTATGGCCCTCAGTGCCGATAACAAAATTGCTTTCATATCCGGCGAACTGGAGTGCCGAGAAAATCTCCTGGTTTCCCAGAAACCAGTTGCCGGCATAATTATTCTGGTCGGCGCTGCCATCTTGCAGGAAGACTCGCAGCGGCTTGGGTTCAGTCTTACGAATGAGCGTGGCCAGATCCTGCCCGCCACGCAGATTGGTAAAGCTGCCGATAAAGCTCATGACCCGATGGAAAATATCTGGCCGGTTCCAGGCCGCATTGAACGCTGCAATGCCGCCGGAACTCGATCCGGCGATGGCATAGTCGTTCGGATCTTTGGAGAGATTGTAGTGCTTGCCGACCTCGGGCAGAATTTCTTCGACGAGAAAACGCGCATAGCGGTCCCCGAGCGCGTCATATTCAAAGCTGCGGTTATAGCGCTCCCGCTGGGTGGGCGAGAGCGCCGGCAACACTCCGGGATTGATAAAAACTCCGATAGTCACCGGCATGTCGCCCTTGGCAATCAGGTTATCGAAGACGATGGGAACACGAAAGCTGCCGGCTTCGTCGGCCATGCGCTCGCCATCCTGGAAGATCATCACACAGGCGGGCTTTTCGGCTTTGTATTGCGCCGGGACGTAAATCCAATAATCGCGCGTGGTCCCAGGATAGATCTTGCTGGCTGTCCAGGAATACTTGGTAACTGTCCCCTTCGGGATGTTGGGCTGGCGCTGTGAATCGGGACCAAGAGTATACTCCTCGGCGCACAGCAGCGCGGCAGAAACAGCAACAACAAAAATCAGAACGGGAATCTTGCGCATTGCTGTAGTTTAACCACAAAGGGCACAAAGGAACACAAAGGAATGAAATTCACCACGGGCATCTGGGAGGTGAAGAAAAAAATAGAGACGCAGCAAGCTGCGTCTCTACGGTTATTCGGCCTTGGGGGAGGGCTGAATTCGCTGCGGCCGAAAAGCTTTTAACGTCCTAACCCAGACGCCATTGTCTTCGCCAGAGTGCCGTTAGCATCGTCATCCTTGAAAGCCCAGAAGTAAGCTCCGCCCAGGCCGCCGGGGACTCGAAAGTTTACGTACAGCATCTTCAGGCGCGTTGTCAGCTCGTCATCAAATGACCAGAATGTTTGCGTGGTGGGGTTGTAGGTCCAGTGCGCGAACCTTCGCGGATCAAAGAAACTCTGGGAACCGGTCTGGGCCTGCAATGTGGCGAATGTCGCTACGCCATCGGTTGCCAATGTGTCCCCCGCGGGAGAGGGCGCTGCGCCGGTGGAAGTTTGATAAAGACCGTGGTTCACATTTGGAACTCCTGTCCAACCACGCCCATAAAAGGGCAAGCCCAATAGCAGCTTGCGCGCTGGCACGCCGGCATCGAGATAAGCGTCAATGGTGAATTCAATGAAGAAATTATCGGGGACCCGCCTGGAGCCGAAAAGCGGAGCGTGGTGATTGGTGGTCGTCTCCCATGTGCCGTGATAGTCGTAACCTTCTATATTGAAGAAATCGAGTTGCTTGGCGACTTTGGCCAATTCAATATTAGAAAAGTTCTGCTCCCCGGCAGGTGCGGCAATGGTGAGCAGGTAGTGAGTTTTGTTGGCTGCTCCCAACGCGTCTAACTGGTTGCGAAATTCCTGCAAAAGCAACGTGAAGTTCTGCTTGTCGGCCGCGGCGGGGAATTCCCAATCGACATCAATACCGTCAAACAGGCTGCCGGTGGAAACGCCTGCCGCGACGTTGCCCTTGATGAACATGTCAATGCACGATGAAGCCAGTTGCGCCCGCAGTTGCGGCGTGCTGGCGGCAAAAGCGAACCCGGCAGTGTTGGCAGCCGAAGCGCCACCCAGAGAAATCAAGATCTTCAAATTAGGATGAAGCTGCTTGAGCTTCACCAGCTCGGCAAAGTTGCCGAACAACGGAGCGGTGTCGGCAATGCCGTTTACAGGAGGAAGAAAAGGTGTCTGAAAGTCGGCCCATGAATCGGCGATGTGGCACATGGCGTCGGGCGCGCCCGATGTGGGAGCAACATTGGCGAAGGCATAATAGAAATGCGTGAGCTTGTCGGCCACGCCGTTGTTTTGCAGGTCGGCAATGTTATAGTGCGCGCCGTAGATGCTCCATTCTTCGAAGTATCCGGCGAGGACTTTGGCGCGACGAGCGCCATGGCCTTCATCTTTATCTTCATTATTGTTCTGGGCAAATGCGGGCACGTAGCAGGTGACAAGTGCCAGGATAACTGCAAGCAGGCTGAGGAAAAGGGACGGACGAGCTGAGTAACTCTGTCTCATAGGATTACCTCCAGAGGGGGGAAATACCAGCGGCGGCAAGTATAGAACTATATAGCGGTTTTGACAACTAATTGTTTTAATTGCCACAATTACCGGCACGCGTCTCCTATTATGCTATATAGCTTCCGACCAATCGAGAGGCAATGGCTGTTTAGCGCGGCTTAGGTCGCGGCGAAGAGTTCACCGTTTGGATGGATGAGGAACTGCCGTCAAAGCTGCCGTTCATATCGTTTTCGCCCACGTAGACCGCCTGTATGTTGTGAATCCCAGGACGCAAGGGGGAAGTATAGCTGGCAGTTCCACTGACCAGAATCAGCGGAGGCCCAAACTGCGTGTTGCCATCCATCAGGATTACACTTCCCTGCGGCGTGCTGCCGCTGGATGTAACTTGTACCGTGAAAACCGCTGGTGTTCTCCGATGAAAATAGATCAACGCCGGCAGATTGGTGAATTGCGTAGTCGTTGAGGTTCCGGTTCCAGCAGTCGTAACCACCTGCGTAATTGCGGGAGACACACTTGCGAGGAAATTAGGGTCGGTGGGTGTATACACGGCGGTAATGTTGTGGGTTCCTACAATCAATGCGGAAGTAGTCAGACTCGCTGTGCCATTACTCAGCGCGACCAGTGAACCCAAAGAAGCATTCCCATCCTGGAACTGCACCGTGCCCGGTGCGTTGGCAGGCATTACTGTCGCGGTAAACGTAACCGGAGTTGTGCTGCCCGAAGGATTGGCGCTCGAAGTGAGCGCTGTAGCGGTTTGAGTTTTGCTGACAATCAGGATCACGGGAACCGAGTGGTTCAGGTTGGTGGCCGCACCCGTGATGGTCAATGGATAGGTACCCGCCGGAAATGCGTTCGTAATATTCAGCGTCGAAGAACCCGAGCCGCCGTTCACGGTTGCGGGGGTAAACGCGGCCGTGGCTTGCGCGGGCAATCCGCTCACGCTCAACTTTACCTTGCCAGTGTAGACATCCTGTGGAGTGAGGTTCACGGTAAAGCTGGCCGAGCCGCCCGCGGTGGTGGATAGCGTCCCAGGCATTGCTGCGACGCTGAAATCCGCATAGCCAATGTTGGCCAGCGCGGCATCTCCCCGGCGCTCACGCAGTTGCTCGATGTAGAGGCTGGGAGGAGTGACGTGCGTGCCCAGAGAATCATAAATACCGTTGGGCAGCACGGTAGTTCCGCCGGGAGGGATGGCGCTCACTTCTTTTCCTATGCAGCCGATGCACCAGTTGTCGACTCCGGGCGGCGCCTGCACCAGAAAGTCCGGACTGGTGGCATTCCATGCCACGGCCCAGCCGGCATCCCAGCCGTGGCCCGAACCATCGGTACCGCGATCGGAATAGGCGATGCCGGGAGTGCTCGAGGTTCCGCCGGGAAACTGGCAACTATCGGCCAGCAGGCCCGTGGCCCAGCGCTGGTGCGGCGAAAAGCCGCGAGCGTCGGCGCTAGAGTTGAGCAGCACCACTGGCCCGGTGGTGCGTGAATGAGTGGCGTAAGCCCAAACCCCGGGATTAGTGGTGACCGCGCATTTGTTGATCAATACTTGCGTGCCGCTGATGGCGAAATCCACCGGCCCAGCCGAAAAAGTAAACGGAATGCTGTGCGCGATGGTCACATTATCGAAGGTGATCTGCTTGGTTGAGGTGGTGAGGGTAATAGTGTTTTCGGTGTCCTGAATGAAGACGTCGCTTATCCAGGCGTCCATCACGCCATCCATGGTGAGCGCCTGGTATTGCGGAAAGCTGATATCGACGTCCTGTGCCGGCGCTATGATCTTCATGTGCTCCAGGCCGACCTGCGAGATGCGCCCTGGATAGCTGTATCTGGCAATGGATCCGCCTGGCGGGTTGAGATATGTGGAATCGAACGAATCGGTCAGCGGCACATCAACCGTGATCTGGTTGCCGTTAATGGCGGCGATGGTGCGGTCGGTGCGGATGGTTGAGCCTGGAGCCAGCCAGGTTTCGGGCTGGCCGTCGCGCACCAGCGTATCCATACCCATGAAGTGCACCCAGGCAGCGGTTACTGGGCGGGTGATGAGCACGCTATCACCAACGTGAAAACCGGAGGCATCGCTCACGTTGAATGACATTGCTCCCGAAGGAATATAAGAGTCGGTCATCGCAACCGAACTGCCCACAGTTTGATATGACCCCGAGCCGTGAATATCGAGAAAAGTATTCGGACTAGCCGCTGGCGCGGTGAGGTTGATGATGCTGGCATTGGGACCGGCAGATCCGCTTCCACGAAGCACGATGCCGCTGGAAGTGATGGCCACTGTGCCCGCTACATTATATGTGCCCGGATTTAGCAGCACGGCCCCACGAAAGCCGTTGCCGTCTGGCGTTCGTTGGGCAACAACATTAATGGCCGCCTGAATGATTGAAGTGTCATCTCCCCCGGTGGGGTTGACGGTTTGCACGGCCGGCACGAGGTTTGCGTCCGGCAATTTGATCCCGCCGCCTTTGTAGCCGGCGTAAGAGTAATCCATGATGCGGTTGCCATTGGCATCAAGCTGATAATGCAGCAGGCCATCATTGCCGAAAAACACCCATGCGGAGGTCGCCTGGGCGAAAAGCGATGGAGCCCCTGTCAGCAATGGGGACAGTAGCGCCAGGCACAGATAAATGAAACTCTTTTTCATGACCCTCTGTTAATTTTCGGAGTTTTGTAAGCCACTCATACTGCTAAAGGTGGAACATCTATCGCTGGAGTGCTGCCGCTAAGGTTTAAACACGGAATGGCGAAGATAGTTGCATACAAATCCTTAGCATCCTAACTTGGCTAACGCGGATTAGGCCGGGGCGAAATATTAATAGTCTGCGCTGATGAAGTGCTTGGGCTGAAGCTGTTGTCACCGAGATAAATAGCCTTGAGGCTATGAATGCCGGGGTGCAGCAATGCTGCGTTCCACGGCGGCATATTGATCGGCAGCATGAGCGTCGCGGCGCCATCCGCGAGTGGCAGGGTATTGCCCAGCTGTTGATTGCCGTCCAACAAAAGAACCACACTTCCTGTCGGAGTACCAGAAGCTGTAACGGTGGTTGTGAAAATTGCGGGGGCGTTCTGGTGGAAATAGATCTTCGCGGGCGCGGCAAGCTGGGTAGCAGTTGGGGTTCCACCTCCGCCCGTCGTAACTGTTTGGGTTAATACGGGAGAAGCGCTTGGGAGGAAATTATTGTCGCCACTATAGCTGGCTGTGATGTTGTGCGCGCCGATTGCCAATGATGTGGTAGAAAGCGAGGCTATGCCACCGCTCACTGCTACGGGTGCGCCAAGAGTGTTGGCTGCATCCTTGAACTGCACAGTGCCGGTAGCGCTGGCTGGCGTCACCGAGGCGGTGAAGGTCACAGATTGTGCTGCAGTTGAAGGATTAGGATTTGAGATCAACGCCGTACTGGTGGCCTGGAGCGCCTGGTTCACAGTTTGGGCGAGCGGCTGACTCGTACTACCCAGAAAGTTGGCGTCTCCATTGTAAATGGCTGTGATATTGTGGGTGCCTTGCGTCAACGATGATGTAATGAAGGCCGCTGTGCCACCAACTAGAGCCACTGGCGCGCCCAGGGCGCTCCCCCCATCTTCAAACCGTACGAAGCCGGTGGGGGTTCCCGAAGCGGGAACCATAACCGAAACTGCGGCTGTAAATGTGACTGACTGGCCGGTAACGGAAGGGTTAGCGGAAGACGAAACCGCGGTCGAGGTATTGGCTTGTATTGCGAGTGCAGCCGCTGCGGAGTGATTCAGATTGCTGTACGTACCCGTGATAGTAAGAGGATAACTGCCGGCTGCTGAAAGGTTGGAAATGGTGAGCGTAGAAGAACCCGCTCCGGCGTTGACCGTACTGGGGTTGAAGTTGGCGATCGCCCCTGGAGGCAATCCGGTAACGCTTAATGCAACATTCCCGGCAAAGATATTCGTAGGAGCGATGGTCACAGTGTAACTGGCGTTGTTGCCTGCGATTGCGGTTTGAGTTGCAGGCAGAGCTGTAATCGTGAAATCTGTGCTGCAATCATCGCTCCCTTTAGCCAGACAGTAGCCGCCGTAGAGCACGTCTTCATCGCGAAGTTCCTGGGGATTGTTCAAACTGCGGTAGATTCCCCATTTGGGTCGGCAAAACGTAGTGCCTGTCCTCCACAGATCAATGTTGCTGTTGCTGTAGGTCAGAAGCACAGCGCCGTCACTCACTCGCTTCAGGGTTAGCGAGTAGCTTCCATTTGATCCGAAGGTGATTTTCTCGTATCCCTCGATCCAGGCGCCTAAGAACGGCGCCAGAGGAGTGCTGGCCACGACCGTGGTAACGCCTGCCGAGTCAATATGAATAATTTGCAGAATGTTCGGGCTGCCCTTGCGCGGGGTTATCGTCATGATCGGTGCGCCAGAGTCGCCATCACCAGCCTTGATCTGGCGAATGTGCGTAAAGCTGCTGGAGGGTTGGAACGCCGCGTCAAGCTTGAACTTCCAACTATAGTTGACCGTGTCTCCGAGAAATGCTTTCACGTAAGCCGGCGATGGACCTTCGGTTTTGATCTCTACCCGTTGCCGGTCGAAGGCCATGCAGCGGTCATTATCGGGCGTGACGTGGATATGGAAGACAAAAACATTCCTCCCCAGAGTACTGTCAAATGCCTGCGTAATATGTGGACCGAAGGCAAGATGGCTGCAATCTGGGGTTTCAGGGCCGGCTCCCAGCTTGTTGCTGATAAGCGTATAGGTATCGGTCTGGCCGTCAGCGGTCAGAAGCACCGGCCCTTGCGCCAGTACGACGGAAACACAGCAGAGAAGCCCTAGAAAAACAAGGACTTGCTGCCTTCTAATCTTCAAAGCGAGGATGGTCACCTTTACCTTAAACCCAAACAGAGAAAAAATTATGCAACCTTGGGGGAGAAAAACGAAGGCTAATGCGCGCTCGCAGTTGCGCGCCCGGCTAGTGCATTAAGGGGGTGCCTGCGATTATATCTCAGGCTGGCTGCGAAGAATGCCGATTTCCTGGGTCCGGTCTGGCCTTGATCCCGCTGCGCGCAAGGAGGGGCCCTGAAGGCTTGCGAAAATCTGTGGACGCTCCCCAGACGGCCGGCCAAACGGGCGACTACTTCAAATGCTCCTTTTGGGTTTCACTGCGCTTGCGGAAGATCACGTGCAGGCCGTCGCGCCAGCGCTCGTCTACGCCGAGTAGTGCATATTCGATTTCCGGTGACAAATAGCGCAGCAAAGCATCGGTCGCGGGATGAATGCGCAGTGCGGGAGCGATGAGCAGAAGCAGCGGCGGTTGCGGGGAGAGGTCTTTGCCGGCGAAGTATCCGTTGGCGGTGAACTCGTTGCGCAGATGGTGCCACTGCACGCGCGCCCAGTAATCGAGTCCTTGAAGCGGCAAGTGAATATCTTCATCCGCCTTCAATTCCAGCACCGCCAGGCGGCCTGCGCGGGTGCAGGTGAGCACATCAATCATGGCGCGGTCGCTGGCAGAGAACGCAGGGACCTGGGAGTAGACAAAATTGGAATCAAAGTCCGAATCGAGCGCAGCGACGTTTTTTACGATGAGCGATTCCAGCCAGCGCTCCGGGACCATGCGCCAGAGAGCATGATTGTGGTCCGCGTGGGCAAGGCGGGTTTCCAGAAGCCGATGTAGAAGATGAGCGAACAGCTTTTCCGTCTCGTTGCTCAGAACGGTTTCATGCGGGCCGGCGCCGAAGGTGATTTCGTAGCTGCCTGCTTTGGCTTTGGCGCGGGCGAATTCCAGGCCGTGCAGGCGAAAGGCAATTTCATTGGCCGATGTCGTTACCAATTGCACTTTTCCTGCATGCTGAACAAAAGACAGCACCCGCTCAATGGCAGGCTGAAGCCGCTGCTTCACGGCCGCTGGATTCAGGCATTTGACCAGGTGCGTGGCGATGTTGCCGCGGTCGCGGCAGTCGAGCAGTTGCAGGGTTCGCTCGGGTTCATCGAATTCATATAATTCGAACTTGGCCAGATCGTGATTCAGGCAGGCCAGGCGCTCGCGCACAACGGCGCTGGTTCCGGCAGGCAGAAACAGTTTTAATCCTTCGACCATGGTGCGGACAGCTTCTTTCCGGCGGCAGTGCTCAAGCCAGAGCAAGGCAAAGGTCAACGCACCGTCAACAGATGCCTGCAATTCCTGGGCATTGACGCCGAAGACTGCAAAGGCGGAGCGTCCGCGGCGGAGCAGGCCGCGAGCATATACAGGGCTGAAAGAGCGCTCCAGATCCATGGCCGACGAAAGCGGAGTAGAAGACAAATCCGGAAATTGTTTCTGCAGAACCTTTTGCAGCAACTTGCAATACTGGCGGCGGACCACAGTGCGGGCCTGCGGCGTGCGCCGATCGCCATGACGTAAAATCTCCAGCCGCGATGGTTTCGCCTGGCCAAAGCGCTGCACCGAGAGCAGCAGCGCGTCTTTTTTCATCTCAACGCCGAGGACGCGACGAACGGTGTTGCGCTCATCAGACCAGAGATGCAGCAGGCATTTGCCGTGATCGGCAGAGACGGAGTAGCGGGCAACCGAGAGATCGAAGATCGGCTCTCCATCTTCGAAGACGACAGCAGATGGAGCCTCGGCCAGAAAGGTTTCGAGATCGCGCATAAGGGACTCGGGCTGCATCAATACTCGGTACTTAATTGTCAGTCTTCGGAACTCGACGGAACGTCAATGATATACAAGGGTTGATGGTTTGAGAGAAGGACTTTTATCTGTTGAGTACACCCATGAAGGCTTTCCACGGGCCCACCTCAATCTCATATTGTTTAGCCAGGACGCGGCTGATCTGGGAAATGTGGGTCAGGTCGTGGACAACCCATGTAGCGATCAGTTGCTGCAGAGTCACGACCCCAAGCTGGGGGTGAGTTCCGGTGCGGGAGAAATCTTGAGGACCTAAATTCATGCTTCGCAGCGCAGCCAGGTTCTGCTGGCGGAGATCCTTGAAACGAATTAGCAGAGCGTCAATAGGCTGGGTCCTGCCCTCCCTGAACTGTGCGAAGCGGTCAAAAGTTTCAAAAGGCCGGCTCTCGCCATGCTCCAGGATGATTTTAATTCTGGGGAGCCAGTCGGTGATTTCGCCGTGTATAAGATGGCCGACAACGTCGTAGCAGCTCCAGGTATCGGGGCCCTCAGTGGCGAAGAGCCACCGTTCAGGAAGGCCGAGAAGGAGAGGGCTGAGAAGGCTGGGCGTCCTTTCCAGGATTTGCGTTGCTTCAGAGAGCTTCATCTCCATGGGCGCGAATCTCCGGTTGGGGTAAGATTCTCCGAGCGCCGGATTGATGCAATTTATGTTTGACGTGAATCCGTGAAATAATTGAATTTCGGGAAGGAATCGCGGGAGTGGCTGGGGCATCCAATCCTTACATCCTCAATATCGTTACGAATGCGAGCAGACATGGATAACAACAGAAAAAAATTCTTCTTTGATCACTACGGATTGAGCGAGCGCGACCTGGAGCAATACCTGGCCGCAGCGCTCAGCGCG
This sequence comes from Terriglobales bacterium, assembly GCA_035651775.1. Classification (GTDB taxonomy): domain Bacteria; phylum Acidobacteriota; class Terriglobia; order Terriglobales; family Acidobacteriaceae; genus QIAW01. The sequence continues at coordinate 8,320 of DASREY010000059.1, read as the reverse complement.
GGAGGCGATTATGCCGACCTGTATTTCGAATACCTGACCTCGACTTCGCTGAGCGTGGATGAATCCATGGTGAAGTCGGCGTCGCAGGGCATCTCTGCCGGGTGTGGCGTGCGGGTGATTGCCGGCGAGCGCACCGGATATGCTTATACCGACGACCTGGCGCCAGAGAAGATCCTGCACGCGGCACGCACGGCTGCGCTGATTGCCAGTGGACCATCGAAAGAGCCGGTGGTCAACCTGAAAGAAAAGAGAAATTCCAATCTTTACCCGGTGCATACCCCCTCGGTAGATGCCGACGTAGCCGCAAAGCTGGCGCTGGTGATGCGGGCCGATAAGGCCGCGCGCGCCTATGATCCCCGCATTTTCCAGGTGCGGGCAAGCTATGCGGACGAGCTGCGGCGCATCCTTGTTATAGGTTCCGACGGAACCTTTGCCACCGACTTCCAGCCGCTGGCGCGCATGAACGTGATGTGCATTGCTAAAGATGGCGATGTTCCGGCGCGAGGATCGGCCGGCGGCGGCGGGCGCGTGGCCCTGGAATATTTCCAGACAGAAAAAACTCCGGAGCACTTTGCCAGCGAAGCTGCGCGCCAGGCGATTGTGCAACTTGGCGCAATCGATGCCCCCGCTGGCGAGATGGAAGTTGTGCTGGGGCCGGGATGGCCTGGGGTCCTGCTGCACGAAGCCATTGGACACGGCCTCGAAGCTGACTTCAACCGCAAAAAGACATCGGCGTTTGCAGGCCTGGAAGGCAAGAGGGTGGCCAGCGACAAATGCACCATCGTTGACAACGGCTCCATGCCTTCGCGGCGCGGCTCCATCAATGTGGATGATGAAGGCTCGCCGACCCAGAATACTGTCTTGATTGAGAACGGAATCCTGAAAAACTTTATCAGCGACAAGCTCTCGGCGCGGCTGATGGGAATTGCCGATACCGGCAATGGACGGCGGGAAAGCTATGAGCACATCCCCATGCCGCGCATGACCAACACTTACATGCTGGCAGGGCAGGATTCGCCGGAAGATATTATTAAATCCGTTAAACGCGGAGTGTATGCGGTGAACTTTGGCGGCGGACAGGTAGACATCACCAACGGCAAGTTCGTCTTCTCAGCGTCGGAAGCCTACATGATTGAAGACGGGCAGATCACCGCTCCGCTGCGCAACGCTACTTTGATCGGCAATGGACCCGATGTGTTGACCAGAGTCTCCATGGTGGGCAATGACCTGCAACTGGATGAAGGCATCGGCACCTGCGGCAAAGACGGCCAGAGTGTGCCGGTGGGAGTAGGAATCCCGACGCTCAAAGTCGACCGGCTGACGGTGGGTGGTACCGGCTCTTAACTCGTCATTCACCACGGAGACACGGAGAAAATCATTTCAAAATCAATACCAACCCGTCATTTTTAAACGGTCCAGAAATCTATTGAGGTTGATTCGCGAATGAAATTTCATGTATTTGATTTTCCTCCGTGTCTCTGTGCCTCCGTGGTGAAAACTACTTAAAAACTAAAAAATATGAAGACGGCAGAAGTACAAACGCAAGACAGAAGACAAACCGAAACCGATTTGAAGCAGCTTGCCAGCGACGTTGTGCGGCAGGCGATGCAGCGCGGGGCCAGCGCTGCCGAAGCTGTGATCAGCGAGGGCAGCGAATTTTCTACGCTGGTGCGGCTGGGCGAGGTGGAAACACTCAAGGAGGCCGGGGCCAAGGCAGCAGGATTGCGGGTCTTTTTGGGGCAGCGGGCGGCTTCAACCCATACCAGCGATCTATCGCGTGAAGGCATTGAGCAGATGATCAGCGGGGCGCTGACGCTGGCGCGGGTAACGTCGGAAGATCCTCATGCCGGCTTGCCGGCACCGGAGCAGCTTGGCGCCATCGGTGGCGATCTTCAACTTTATTATGACGACGTTTACTCGCTTTCCGCCGCAGACCGCATTGATTATGCGCGCCGCGCCGAACGCGCCGCGCTCGATTCCGATAAGCGCATTACCAACTCGGAGGGCGGCAGCTTTGATGCGGCAACAGGCAGAAAAGTGCTGGCCAACTCCCTGGGATTCGTAAACGAGTACAGGCGCTCGTACTGCTCGGTGGCGGCCTCTCCGATTGCGCATAGCGAGGGCACAGCCATGCAGCGCGATTACTGGTATTCGGTGGCGCGCACGCTCAAGAAGCTGGAAGGTCCGGAATCGGTAGGTAAGACCGCGGCACAGCGCGCGTTGCGCCGGCTGGGAGCGCGCAAAGTTTCTACCGCCAAGGTCCCGATTGTTTTTGACCAGCAGACCGCAGGCGCGCTGTTGGGCGAAATTTTCGATGCGGTCAACGGCGACGCTATTTATCGTCATGCCTCGTTCCTCACCGGCAAGCTGGACGAAAAGGTTTTTGGTGACAATGTCACGATTGTGGATGACGGCACGATGCCAGGGGGTTTTGGGACCTCTCCATGCGATTCGGAGGGCGTGCCCACGCGGCGCACCGTGGTGATTGAAAAAGGCCTGTTGAATTCATATCTGTTGAACACTTACACCGCACGCAAGCTGGGCCTGGCAACGACCGGGAATGCGGCGCGTGGATTGGCGGGAACCCCGGGCATTGGGCGAGGAAATTTCTTTCTCCAGCCGGGCAGCAAGGCTCCCGAAGCCATCATTGGTGAAATTAAAGACGGCCTTTACGTTACCGAGTTTCTCGGCTTCGGCGTAAACCTGGTGACGGGAGATTTTTCGCGCGGCGCCAGCGGCTTGTGGATTAAAGATGGCATGTTGACGTTCCCCGTCGAAGAGATCACCGTTGCCGGCAACCTGAAAGAGATGTTCAGCAACATCGCTGAGATTGGAAGCGACCTGGAATTTCGCGGCTCGGTGGCTGCGCCTACGCTGCGGATTGAAGGCATGACCGTGGCGGGAGAGTAAGAGCCATTGGAGAATTGAGTAATCGGGTCATTGAGTAATTTAGCGATTTGGGCATTCGATAATATTCGAACTCGCTCCCGGGGCGCGTTAAGGCGCCGATCGTTTCGACTCCACAAATTCTACAATTACCCGATTACTTAATCTTTCTTCAATGACCCGATCCCCTGCGACACAGTAACTCAATTCTCCTAGGCATGGGCGGAGGATGACGCAGCTGACGCCATTTTGGCCTTTCTTTCTTCTACGGCCTGGATCAGGGCAGGGCGATTGTTGGTCCACAGCGCCTGAATGTTGTTGTCGAATCCTGCGACCACCCAGGGAATACGGGTGGAAATGGCCTGCAGCAGCTCATCGATTTTCTTTTCTTTCATGCTGATTTCGACACTCTCTCCCGAGCGGCTCCACACGAGCGCGGAATAGGTTTTTCCCGTGGGGATGAAGTTGTAGGAATGCTTGGTCACTTTTTTGTAGATCCACACCACGTCGGGCAGCCTGGCCATCTTGAGTCCAAAGACAAACGGCGTGAAGAGCCAGGAGCGCGTGATTACCGCGGGACCAATGGCCGCAGGCGCCTGCGTGATTTCATTTTCAATTTCGATGCGAAGCATTTCGGGCTCGCCATAAGCGCGAAGTTTTTTAAGGATGGGATGAGACGAAGGGTCAGAGGTGCGCGAGATCCATTTCGTCAGGTTCCACCCAACCAGTAGAAGTATGGGAATGCCGATTCCCAGCGCCCAGTAGCCGTCGCTGCGGTAGTCTACGGTATCGAGCACGAAGGGCAGAAAGGCGCCCTTGAGGCCGGGCTCCGCCTGCTCGATCCGGCCAATGACATCAGCGCCTTCAGAATCTTTGACCAGCGCGCCGGAAAACCCAGTTGCGACAGACGAGCCCGGGGCCTTCACCAACAACCAGCGTTCGCCAACCTTGAGCGCTTTATAGTCGTACTTCACGCTTTCAGATTCGACTTTATTGGTGGATTCATTAATCTGCTGTTCGACGTGCTGAAAGCCGGTTGGAGCCAGGCGATCACCGGTAACCTGTACAAAAAACTGTGGCCGCCGCTCGGGATCTTGAATGGCCAGCAAGTCTTCAGTGCTGATCGTTTTAGCGCCGCGAACAAAGTTGATGGCGTAACGATAGTTCAAAGCCACAACCGCAAAGAGACCGGCCAACAGGATTCCGTTGACCAAAATGAGATTGCGGTCGACGCGGCGAATTTGCCGTTCGATAAAGCCGTTCTGGATGGCATCCATGGGCCGCACGCTATCACGGGTTGGATCCGGTTTCAACGGTAAAGAGAAGCTTTTAGCCTTGGTCCTTGACCCCTCATCCCCGGCGCGTTTGGCCTGGAAAGCGCTGTGCGCCTCAACTGGAGCCGTCACTTGATCGCGAACGGGACGCAGCAGCAAACGCATGGATTATGTACAATTTCCGCTAATGGCTGACGAGCAACCCACACCGCAAGAAGAGCCGGTATTCAAAACTCCACAGGGCCGCGAGAGCAACGTTGCCTGGCCTGCAATCGGCATTGGTTTTGTGTTTCTGACGGTGGCCGTGGGGCTGTTCATACTGGTTTCTCATAAGCCGCAAAGCCGGGCTACCGGTACACCCTCTGCCTATGCGTCGCATATTCAACTGCAGGACGTAAAACTCAGCCAGGCGGAAAATTTTGTGGGCGGAACGGTAACCTATATAGAAGGCCAGATGGTCAATACTGGCGACAAAACCGTGAATCAAGCAACTGTAGAGGCCATCTTCCAGAACTCGATGGGTGAGATCGTGCAGCAGGATGAACTGCCGCTGCAAGTGTTGGACAAAGGCGGACCCTATCCGCAGGCGATTGATCTGCGCCTTGCTCCGCTGAAAACTCAGCAGCAGCGCGAGTTCCGGCTCACTTTGAGCCACGTTTCTTCCGACTGGAACCAACAGATTCCCAAGCTGACCGTAATGAATGTGGAAACACAATGATTGGGTAATTTCTTCGTGAGCCATTGAGTTTCCAATTACGCAGTTACCCGATTATTCAATCTTCCTCGTTTACAATCGAGACATGCAAGAGACAAAACCGTTCCGCCTGACGGAATCGGTAAAAGCTGCGGGTTGAGCGAGCAAGCTGAGTCCGGCGGCGCTGGACGCGGTGCTTGGGAAATTAGCCCGGCAACAAGACGCAAATGTGCTGGTTGGCTTTGACAAAGCCGACGACGCCGGCGTGTATCAAATTGCACCCGATAACGCGCTGGTGCAGACGGTCGATTTCTTTACCCCGGTGGTGGATGATCCGTACACCTTCGGTCAGATCGCTGCGGTGAATGCCCTGAGCGATGTTTACGCAATGGGCGGACGTCCGTTGAGCGCGCTGGCCATGGTGTGCTTTCCCGAAAAGGGAGAGCTTGAAATTCTGGAACAGATTCTCGCCGGCGGCCTATCGAAAATGATGGAGGCCAATTGCACGGTGATTGGCGGCCACAGCATTCGCGATCCGGAGATCAAGTTTGGTTATGCGGTGACAGGCACGATTCATCCGCGGCGCGTGTTGACGAATTCCGGCGCCAGGCCTGGGGATACGCTGCTTTTCACGAAAGCCCTGGGCACGGGGGTTATCTCGACAGCCATCAAAAAGCAGCAAGCCGAACCGGCGTGGATTGATGCTGCGGTCGCTTCGATGACTACACTGAACCGAATCACCACCGAGGTGATTACGAGCGGAGATTTCCAGGTCCGCGCCATGACCGACATTACCGGCTTTGGCCTGATTGGCCATGGGCGCGAGATGGCGCTGGGCAGCGGTGTGAGCATGGAGTTGATATCGTCAGATATCCCGCTGCTCCCGGGCGCTTTGGAGTGCGCGCGCGCCGGACATATACCGGGGGGCCTGAAGGCCAACCGCGAGTTTGCGGAGTGCGTGGTGGAATATGCAGGGCAGATTGATGAAGAGCGCAAGATGCTGTTTTATGATCCGCAAACGGCAGGAGGGTTGCTGATTTCGGTTGCCGCTGCGGATGCGGCAAGGCTTAAGGGTTCATTGCAGAGCAACAAGGTGCCTGTGGTAGAGATTGGAAGGGTGTTGGCCAAAGAAGCGAAGCCGATTGTCGTGAGATAAGCACAACCGCTCAGCGTTATGTAACTATTCGCCCAGCACCCGCCCGCATCTTCACATTGACTTTTTTCTTTCCTGAAAGTAAGGTGTAACTCTCTCTCAGAGATCACGTTGCCTGCGCCGCTCAGACCGCTCTCAGCAATCGATTCCATCAGCCTCTCCATGCAACGTGCGAAGCAGCAGTTGTTTAAGCCTTTCCGTTTTTCCTTCTGGTGGCGAATGGCAGTGGTGGCGCTTTTTGCCGGTGAATTCAGCAATTATAGTTTTAATTTCGGCGCTCCCGGCGGAAACAGCAGCGGGGGGCACGCCAGCAGAACTTTATTGGATTCTGCTCCGCACTGGGGCGTGCTCCGCGAGTTGCTGCCGTGGATCGCGCTGGGCGCCCTGGTACTGGTAGTGCTGATCTTTCTGTTTCTTTACGCGCATAGCGTATTCCGTTTTATTCTTTTCGACTCGGCGTTGAGCGGAGAATGCAGGATTCGTCAAAACTGGAGCCGCCGCAAGGACCAGGGCACGCGATACTTCGTCTGGCTGATTGTCTATCAATTGCTGATGCTGCTTGCGCTGTTCGTTCTTATCGGATTGCCCCTGATTTGGTTGTGGCAGGCAGGAATCTTCAGCCATGCCGGCGAGCATGTTGCCTTGCTGATCTTGAGTAGCTCATTCCTGGTGATGGTGTTTTTAGCGCTTGCGCTGGTTGCCTGGACCATTGCCACGATCGTTAGAGATTTTCTAATTCCCATTATGGCCTTAGACGATGTCTCGGTCGGGCAAGCCTGGCAGATCTATAAGCCAACTCTCTTGCGGGATAAAATTTCGGTGGCTGGCTACCTGGGAATGAAAATCGTGCTGGCCATAGCGCTGGGAATGATTGTGTTTTTTATTTCGTTGTTCTTTTTGTTTATTTTGCTCATTCCATCGGTGATTTTCTTTGTGGTAGTTTTTGGCCTCATGGCTACGGGGAAAGCGGGCATGGTCATCGGGATCTTACTGGCTGTGGTTGGCAGTATTATTTTGCTTGGCATCTGGTTTTTTATTGCAGGAATGCTGTCGGTCCCGATGGCAACCTTCTTCCAATCGTACGCCCTGTACTACGTCGGCTCGCGCTATCAACGCCTGGGAGAGATCTTGTGGCCGGCTGCGCCGGGAGAAATGCCGAATCCAAGTGGAACGCAGCCAATGAATCCGGCCCCTGCCTAGGCCGGTTGCCATCTCACGGTCTGCAACTCACATCCTACGTAACGCGATTTAATTTTCATTTTTACCCGGGCCCTTGATGTCGAACGCAGAAGTTGGTTCTCTCTTATTTCTCCTCTTTCTCTTTATCTCCTGTGCGCATCTTTTTGGCTATGTCTTTGAGCGGCTTCGGCAGCCGCGGGTCATTGGAGAAATTCTCGCCGGCGTGGCGCTTGGACCTTTGATCATCAGTCATATGGCAGGTCTCGCGCATTTTTCTGTTCTAAATTTTGTTCCAGCCGCAGCCGGCAAACATGCCGCTGTGATGAGCTTCATTTATCAGCTTGGCTTGCTGCTGCTGATGTTTATCTCCGGAAGTGAAATGCGGCGCCTGTTCATGCGCGAAGACAGGAAAGACGTATTCTGGCTGGCAATCGTGGGCACAGGCCTTCCTTTTCTCCTGGCCCTGGCTGCCGGTCGATGGCTGCCCCTGGAGCGCCTGATGGGCGCTGCTCACCAACGCACCTCTCTATTGCTGGTGGTGGGAATTGCTGTGGCGGTGACTTCGATCCCGGTGATCTCGCGCATCTTTCACGATCTGCAGATCCTGCACACCCGCTTCGCGCGGCTGGTGTTGGGAGTCGCCGTCATTGAAGACATCGGACTGTGGGCGGTGTTGGCGATTGCCACTGCCCTGGCGGGTGCGACGGTCTTGCCCCGGCAGCAGATTGTGCAACACGTGATTGCCGCGCTGGTCTATTTCATTTTAGGACTTACTGTTGCTCCCGCTCTGCTTAAGCGATTGAACCGGACACGATGGAATTTTCTGGCCGCGATGTCGCCCGTTGCCTATATCGTGGCGGTATTGTTTGCCTACGCGGCCCTGGCCGCGGTCTTTGACGTCAGTCTGGTGTTTGCCGCGTTTCTCGCCGGCTTCGCTCTGGCCAACGACCGGCAACATTTTGCCGAAGCGCTGGATTCAATCCACAAGTTTTCGTTTGCGGTCTTCATCCCGATTTATTTTGCCATTGTGGGATACAAGCTGGATTTGAGCCGGGATTTTTCCTTCGCCATGTTGGGCATCGCATTGTTTGCCGCTTGCGTAATGAAGTTGCTTGCCGTATCGCTGGGTGCACG
>DASREY010000058.1:0-19301 GCA_035651775.1 Terriglobales bacterium | reverse complement strand
GATTTGCCTCGCCGGTTACATGCGCCTGCTTTCGCCCTGGTTCGTACAGCAATTCCCACAAAAAATCTTGAACATTCACCCTTCGCTGTTGCCCGCCTTTCCCGGGCTTGAGGCGCATCGCCAGTCCCTCGAGTATGGCGTCAAGGTTTCCGGCTGCACCGTGCATTTTGTGGATGAACACCTCGACCACGGCGCCATCATCGTGCAGAAAACAGTTCCGGTGCTTGATTCCGATGACGAGCATACGCTGGCAGCGCGCATCCTGCAGCAAGAACATATTGCTTATACGGAAGCCATCAATCTTGTGCTGGAAGGGAAGTACGAAATCGTGGGACGCAGAGTGCGGCCGTTGCGCAACACAAAGCTAGCCGCGGAACGGCATGCATAACTTTATAATCGAAGCCATGCCAAATTTTCCTCCTGTAGACGAGCAGCTTGCCTACATCAAAAAAGGCGCAGCGGAAATCATCCGCGAGGCCGAACTGCGCGAAAAGCTGGAGAACGCGCAGAAGACCGGCAAGCCGCTGCGAGTGAAGGCAGGCTTTGATCCCACGGCGCCTGACCTTCATCTCGGCCATACGGTGCTCATCCGCAAGCTCAAGCATTTTCAGGACCTGGGCCACACTGCTATCTTCCTGATCGGAGATTTCACTGGCCTGATCGGCGATCCCAGCGGACGCAGCGCAACCCGCAAGCCGCTCACGCGAGAAGAGATCGATCGCAACGCCGAGACCTACAAGGAGCAAGTCTTCAAAATCCTCGATGCGAAGAAGACGGTGATTGATTTCAACAGCCGCTGGTTCTCGAAATTCAGCGCCATCGATTTCATCCGGCTGGCGGAGAAGTTCACGATTTCGCAATTACTCGAGCGTGAAGACTTTCATGCGCGCTTTCAGGAAGAGAAGCCCATCGCCATGCACGAGCTGTTGTACCCACTGGCCATGGGTTACGACTCAGTTGCGCTGGAGGCCGACGTGGAACTCGGCGGCACAGATCAAAAGTTTAATTTGCTTACCGGACGCGAGATGCAGCGGCAGCACGGCCAGCCATCACAGGTTATCTTGATGACGCCAATTCTCGAGGGCCTCGATGGTGTGCAGAAGATGTCGAAATCGCTCGGCAACGCCGTCGGCATTAAAGAGCCTCCGCTGGAAATGTATGGCAAGGTAATGTCCATCTCCGACGAGTTGATGTGGCGCTATTACGAGCTACTGACAGACATTTCCATGCGGAAAATTGAAGAAATGAAGGAGAAGGCTGCTTCCGGCGCTCTGCATCCCATGAAGGTCAAGAAAGAGCTGGCTGAGAAGATCGTCGCTGATTTCCACTCTGCCGAGCTCGCCCGCCAGGCCGCAGGAAATTGGGAAAAACAGTTTCAGCGCGATGAAAACCCGGAAAATATCGAAAAATTAGAGATAGCAGTGAGTGATGGATTATTGGCCACCGGTGATGCTCATGACGTACAAAAACCCATAAGACTGGACAAACTCTTGAAGGAATCGGGCCTTGCCTCCTCCCGATCTGAGGGCGAACGCAAAATCAAGGAAAGAGCGGTGAAAATAAATGGAGAGGTCGTGGAATCACTTATATTCGCCACCCCCATTCCCAACGAGATTACGATCCGTTTAGGAAAGCGAATCAAGCAAATCAGGCTTACGTAGAAAAAGTACTCATGAGCCCGGCGCCTCCGAAGGAAGCGCCGGGAATGCTACACTAACCTTCTGACTATGACTAATACCGGCAAGTCCCGCACGTGGCTTTGGGTCCTTCTGGGCGCGGGCATTTTTTTTGTTTTCTTCGTCGCCATTGTCGCCTTCATGGTAGCGATGGTGCATGGCGATCATGTCTCCGGTTTTGGCGACAAGATTGCCGTTGTCGACCTGGAAGGCGTGATCATCGAGCCGCAAACCGTGGTCAAACAGCTTAAAGAGTTTGCCGATGACGATTCCATCAAAGCCATCATCCTCCACATCAATACACCCGGCGGCGGGGTAGCGGCCTCGCAGGAGATTTATTCGGAAGTGCGCCGCGTGGAGAAGAAAAAGAAGATTGTTGCTTCGGTGGAAACGCTAGGCGCCAGCGGCGGATATTATGTTGCGGTCGGCACAGACCAGATTTACGCGGACCCGGGCAGCATTGTGGGCAGCATCGGCGTTATCTCCGAGTGGCTGAACTATGCGGACCTGATGCGCTGGGCCAAGCTCAAAGACATCACCATCAAATCTGGCGCGCTGAAAGATGCCGGCAATCCTGCCCGCGAGATGACGCCGGAAGAACGGGCTTATTTCCAGAGTCTCAGCGATGACATGCATGGGCAGTTTATCGCTGCCGTGGCCGAAGGCCGCAAGATGAAGGTCGAAGACGTGAAAGCCATTGCCGATGGCCGGGTATGGAGCGGCCAACAAGCCCTGGCGCTTCACATGGTTGACAAGGTGGGTGATTTTGAAACTGCCGTCGATGAAACCGCAAAATCCGTGGGTATTAAGGGAGAACCGGAGTTGGTTCACCCAGAGAAGCAGCGCCGCACCCTGCTGGATGTAATCTTTGGCGACGTCTCCAATTTTGTTCCCGATCAGGCCAAGGTTCTGGATAATCACCCAGGTTTTTACTATTTATGGAAGTGAATGCCAGCCTTGGGGCCGGACCACCCGCTGTTGCCAAATTTCTAAACAGGTCCCTCTGTCCCAGTGACAAAACCCTTGTTATCAGGTAGATTGCTAGTCTATGACCAAAGCGGATTTGATCGAAGAAGTCTCCAAAATGGTGGAACTCACCCGCAAAGACAGCGAGGTCGTGGTGGATACGATTTTCGACAGCATCGTCCACTCCCTTCGTAGTGGCGACAAGATTGAGATCCGAGGCTTTGGCAGCTTCCGTACCCGCCAACGCAAGCCTCGCGTGGGACGCAACCCCAAAACCGGCGATCGTGTTGACGTCCCGGCCAAGAAGATCCCGTTTTTCAAGCCCAGCAAGGAATTGAAAGATGTAGTCAACCAGACCCAGGCCGAGGTTCGGGCTGAACCCCAGGTGGAACCTAAGGTCTGATTCCGATGGCCGCCATCATGCGCCCTGTTTTACCCTGTTCGGCACGGTAAGAGAATAACAACTTCACATTGCACGCCGTGCACAACTTTGCAGCACTGATATTTTTTTCCTTCAGGCCAGCCCCCACTAGCTGCATCCAGTTTGCCTTCACCAGGTCCAGGTGGAGTTGCGGCCCCAGATCGCTGTGTCCGGGCGCACGCGCGCTCATGAATAACAAAGGATACTTTTCGCGTACCGGGTTCGACTCGAACACCGAGTGGAACAATTCATTGGCATAGTCGAACTGGCTTTCAAATTCAGCCTGCACCTCGGCGCCCACGTTGTAACAGCATCCGCCAATGCCCGGACCAATCGCAGCCAGCAGCCGCGCCGGATCGCTGCCAAAGTGCATGCGCATGGCGCCCACGCCCTTTTCTACGATGCGCGCCAGGGTGCCGCGCCAGCCCGCGTGGAAAGCTCCCACTGCCTTGTTGACCGGGTCTGCAAGCAGGATGGGCAGGCAATCGGCAGTCTGGATGCCGAGCACGAGTCCGCGTTTATTGGTGATCATTCCGTCGCCCGCGGGTGGCTCAGAAAAAGGACGGTCCACTCGATGAATATAAGAAGAGTGGATTTGCCGCAGCGTGACGAAGGGAAACAATTTTTTATTTTTTTGCGCTCCCAGCGCTTCAAGGAAACTTCGGCGGTTCTGCAATACGGTTTCTTTCTTGTCTTGTGCAGTGAACCCCAGGTTCAGCGAACCTTTGCCATACATGTCGGAACTTCCGCCTTGCCGCGTGCTCCATCCGTGCAGCAGCCAGGGTTGTTGTGCAAGGTTTTCCGTCACCAGGACCCGAGGTTGTGGGGAGCCTGCGTTTTGCTTCTTCTTTTTTGCCGTAGTGAGCGCCATCGCATTTGATTCTAACCCGTACGCGTCTCGCTCTGTTCTCCGGTCCCTCTTCCCTGATATATTTCTATGCAGCCATGTACTCAGACTTTAGAGTTGAAGATCGCTGGACGGGCGAGCCCATCCATTGCATGTACCAGGCCATTATCATGGCCATTGCCACCCGTCACGCCGACGCTGTGGACGTCAAGTTTCTCGCCAACGGCCGCCCCATCTGGATTGCTCTGCCGCACCCGGCCTGGGCGGAATACAATCGCCGCACCGGCAAGGTAATTACCGATCCGCTTGCCATTCTGATTGCCGGCCACTTTCTCAAGACCGCGATTGAATCCGGCCTCGAAAGCGGACGCGAAATGTACACCCTCACCGTACAGGAAACGCTCGACCATCTGGATGCCGTCATGCGCGAACGGGCCGCATAGCACCTGCAGGCCTGTGGCTGTCCAAACCGTATCTAGCTGATATTTTTTCGTGGCTGCACTCCTGTGAATCTAACTGGCAGTTGAGAGGTTTCATGAATAACAAACTTGCCTGCGTCTTGTTTGTCCTGGGCATCATGTTGTCTTTGCCTGCATCTTCGTCATGGGCGCAGACGCACCACCCCAAAAAAGCGCCCCAACCGTCTGCGCCACAGGGCGCTGTTCGCCCTGACGATGCCGTGCTGGTTGACCTGGAAAAACAGTTCTTCGCCGCGGTCCGTGAGAAAGATGTGGATAAGCTCAATGGCATACTGGCCGATGATTTTGTCTACGTCGTTCCCGGCCAACCGGAAATGACGCGCGCGCAATTCCTGAAGCACGTCCGCGGGCTTCCCGATACGATTGAGTGGTTGGGGGCCAATGAAATGCGGATAAGAATTCTAGGCGATGTTGCTGTAGTAACCGGGGTGCGCAACACGAAGATGCGCAACGACAGCGGAACCCTAGTCAGCTCGGACAGCGCCTTCGCCGACATCTTCAAAAAAAATGGAGAAGAGTGGGAACTGGTCCTGGTCCATGCCATGGATTTGCCCGCTCCTGCTAACTCACAGGTTGGGAAATAACGGTCTCAACGAATGTTTGCCCGCAAAATCCGTGTCGAATACGAGAGCCCCAACGGGCCACAGCCCTGCCCCATCAAGTGGCTCGATAATTTTTCCATGCGCGATTTCACCAACGACCAGATTTTTGACGACACCCTGCCCACCGCCGATGGCCTGCTGGAAGTTGGGGCCCGCGTTCCCCTCGATCAGCTTAAAGCTGCCCTGGAAGATTGGTTCCAGCGCAAAGGCTACCTGCAAAAGGGAGCCAAGTTGTCGCTGAAAGAGAAAGCTTAACCATAAAGGGCACAAAGTATAAAGAAGATCGCAAGTGTTGATGATTTATTTTTGGGCAGCCACGGTGCGCGCGGAACGCCAATTTTATGGAATCGCTCTGTGTCCCAATATGAAAACGCTTCTGATCAGTAAACTGACAACCGCCTACCGGCAACTTCAGCCCCGCGGCGAAGAATCCATGGGCTGGGCGGCCGTTCCCACGGGGGCGCCTTTGCGCCGCCGCAAAATGAACGGACGCCGGCGGCGACGTTCCACGCGCCGGTCAATCTTCTTCCAGAAACCGACGAAGTAATCTACCGCGGAAACCAGTGAGACCGTCAGCATGAACCAGATGGAAAGTTGCGCGATGAAATGAATGGGAAGATCGAAGGGCAGGTAAATCCGATGCAGGTCCCACCAATGCCAGTGGTGATCAAGAATTGCGGCCACCACTGAAACAATCTGCACTACCATTTTGAATTTACCCAAATCGCTGGCCTCGATGGTAAACCCTTCCGAGGCGGCAATGGAACGCAGCCCGCTGACTAGAAACTCTCGGCCTATGATGATGACCGCCACCCAGGCGGGCACAATACGAGGGTTGAACTGCACCAGGGTCACAAAAGCCGCCGTGACCATCAGTTTGTCGGCCAGCGGGTCGAGCAGCATTCCCATGGAGGTGATCTGCGACCTGCGGCGGGCCAGGTAGCCATCAACGCCGTCGGTAATCGAAGCCAGGATAAACAGGGCGGCGGCGGCCAGCTCTTTGTGTCCGTTGTCGCTGCTGAAGTAGTTGGTTGAAAGAATCCAGATCAGGATAGGAATGCTGGCAATGCGCGAGAGCGTTATGGAGTTAGGAAGATTCACGGTACTACCGCCACAAGGCTAAGGCCCAGTGGGAAAATTGCTTTGAGTATACACCCTATAAGAGGCAGCGCCGGCGTCGCAGGAAGTAGCGCCGGCGCCCGACAACTCAGGCATAAATGCCGCGCTGCTTGATGGTGAACGCCACGCGATCTATGGCCAGCATGTAAGCGGCAATGCGGTTATTGACATTATGGGCTTCCGCATAGCGGACAACGTCTTCAAACGACTCTTTCATAATGCTCTCAAGCTGTTCGTTGACCACAGATTCCTTCCAGAAGTAACCCTGGCGGTCCTGCACCCATTCGAAATAGGAGGTCGTCACTCCGCCGGCGTTGGCCAGAATGTCGGGAATGACAAATACTTTTTTCTCAGCCAGAATCTCATCGGCAACCGCTGTCGTGGGCCCGTTGGCGCCTTCGCACAGGATCTTGCATTTGATCTTGTCCGCATTTTTGCTGGTGATCACATTTTCCGTCGCGCACGGAGCCAGGATGTCGCATTCCGTGGTCAGAAGTCCTGCTCCATCGGCGGGTTCGGCGCCGGGAAAGCCGACAATGGTGCTGTTTTTTTTCTTGTATTCCACCAGTTCGTCAATGTTGATGCCGTGGCGATTGTAGAGCGAGCCGTTGATTTCGATGATCCCGATGATCTTGTAGCCATCTTCATACATCAACTGCGCGGCGTTAGAGCCGACGTTGCCGAATCCCTGCACGATGACGCGGCAGCCTTCACGGCTCATATTCAATTTTTTCAGCGCCTCGTCGCATACGATCATCACGCCGCGTCCTGTGGCTTCGCGCCTTCCGCGTGAGCCGCCCATGTTCACCGGCTTGCCGGTCACGACCGCGGTCACGGTCTGCCGCATGTGCATGGAGTAGGTATCCATCATCCATGCCATTGTCTGCTCGTTGGTATTCATGTCGGGCGCGGGAACATCTTTTTCCGGCCCGATAAATTCAATCAGCTCGGAGGTATAGCGGCGCGTGATTCTTTCCAGCTCGCCCATGGAAAGTTTTTTCGGATCGCAAATCACCCCGCCCTTGGCCCCGCCGAAGGGAATATTGACCACGGCGCACTTCCATGTCATCCAGCTGGCCAGGGCGCGGACTTCATCGAGCGTCACATCGGGCGAATAGCGGATGCCGCCCTTGGCGGGCCCGCGCGCGATGGAGTGCTGCACCCGGTATCCAGTGAAGACCTCCAGGCGGCCGTTATCCATGGCAACAGGGATGTGGACGATGATTTCGCGGTTAGGATAGCGCAAGATCTTCCACAGCCCTTCATCCAGGTTGAGCTTCTGCGCGGCGTAATCGAATCGCGCTGCCTGCGATTGCCAGGGGTTTAATTCTTGTTCGATGGGAAGTGAGATGGTGTTTTCGATACGAGACGAGGTACTCATTGAGAGATTTTTCTCCAGCGTGCAACTGGGCAGTCCAAAACGAACGCTTTCATGAACGTATCAGAATGCGAGACGCCAAAAATCCAGTATAGAGAGTTCAATGAGGGTTACGCAAGGCGGATTACACAAATTCCTGAAGATCGTTTGAGTTTCAAATTTTGAGTTTGAAGTTTCAAGTTTCGAATACCCAGAATCGTGCGGCACGTGTGGCACAGCCATCCCCTGGCTGTGCGCTTTTTCTGAGGGCGCCCCATTTGCACCCAGCGCGAGTGGGGATTTATCGAGAGCCTTCTGCCGCCTTTTTTGTCGTCTGAGTAAGTGAAGAGCGGCGGAATCCCGCCGCTCTCGTGGATCAGATTATGCCGCCTGCATCGCCTTCTTCGCGCGTTCCGCCATTTCTTGCGGCGCTACATCCTCGACGTGAGTTGCAATGCCCCAGAAATGCCCGAATGGATCCTGGATGAAACCGGAGCGATCTCCATAGAACTGGTCCTGGACCGGCTTTATGGTTTTTGCACCCTCAGCGACGGCTCGCTCGACCACGCGATCGACATCGGGGATGTACAAATACAGACTCACCGGGCTTGACCCAATACTGGCGGCACTGGTGTACCCTTGGCCCATTTTCGGATTTTCGTCGGCCAGCATAATTCGTGAGTCGCCGATCTGCAGCTCGGCATGACCCACTTTGCCATCGGGCTGGTCCATGCGAAAGACTTCGGTCGCGCCGAAAACTTTTTTGTAATAATCGATGGCTTGGGCAGCGCCCTTGATGATCAGATAGGGTGTAATGGAGTTGTACCCTTTAGGAACAGGCGAGACTTTACTCATGATTTTTCTCCTTCAGAATGCAGGTTGAAGGTTGAGGTTTACCGCACGCAGACTTCCGTGCAGCGCCGCATCACTTATGAAAACACAAGTTGAGAGCTGGCTCAAGGCGAGACCCGCGCACGGCAGGCACCCTGGCCCACCGGGCGCCCAGCCTTTGGCCTTCTTTGCGAAGGCTGGAGCTTTTCTGGTTCTATGATCTGGAACGGCTGAGAGTAAAGAGCCCGTTCCCTTTGAGCTCTGGGATCAGCTGCGTGTTTCAATGCGCGAGCGTGCTGCGGAAATGATTCCAGATGGCTTCACCCGCATCCACATCCTGATTTGAGAGGCCCACAACGTGTTGGATCAGTGTGCCGGAGTGGGCGTTGGCCCATGTGTGTCCGGCGCCTTGTAAAACGTAATAAACGGAAGTTGACCCGTCTGTGCAATTCGCCCGTGTGCGTAGTTCGGCCGAGGTCTGATCTTGGGAGTTGCGATGCGGAATCTTGATCGTCTGTACCTGCCCGCTGCAGTGATCGCGGTCAGCCCAGAAGGCGAACGTGGCATCGGCGGAGAGAAGCGCAGGCTGCGCCTGTCCGTTTTTGACCGTGCCTGCAGCTTCTCCCTGGAAGGGAACAATGGGGTCTGCCGTGCCATTCATCGAGATCCAGGGAAGAGGTTTTTTTGCCGGGCACGCTTGCTGCTGGTCCGCCGGAAGAGTGGAAATGACATTCCCTGCTGCCCGCAGCAAGTCTCCAGTTTCGCAAACAAAGTGCATGGTCATGAAACCGCCGTTAGAGGCGCCAATCATGAAGATGGCGGTCGCGTCGCCATTGTAGTTTGCAACCACGTCAGAGATGACCTGCTTGAGAAAGCCTACATCGTTTGCACTTGAAGGAGGACCGCCGCCAATGGTGGCTCCCCGGCCATCATTCCAGTGCTTGCCAATGGCATTGGGAGCGACGACGATGAACTTGTCGCGGTCTCCAATAGTGGGAAGACTGGTCTGAGTCCAGACCGCTTCGGCAGTTTGGGTGCCGCCATGCAGAAGTACCACCACCGGATGCGAACCCGACTCGTGGACCGGCTGAACCAGATAATAGCGGTCAATACCATCAAACTTGATTGTCTTCTTTTCCGCGGTAGCAAGGCTTCCCTTGGATGGAAAGCTGGAGTCGCTTTGTTGCGCGGCTTTGCGGGCCTCTCTTCGTTCACGAATGCGGTCACGAAGCGTTTCCCCCTGCCCGGCGGCTGAAATTATCTGCATCAGGCAAAGCGCAAGAGCAAATCTTTTAAGCAGACCAGGTTTCATGGGTATGATGGCGAACTCCGGTTGTGGAACTACAACTTGATTTCCATACCTTCGGCCGCGGCCCGCACCTTAGGATAATGATTGCGGGCCTCACTGACAATCTTGTCAATGCAGGCGTCATTGTGGTCAGGATCATGGTGAAAGAGCACGAGCTCCTTGGCGCCGCTCTCCATGGCGATGTTGACGCCTTCGCGCCAGTGGCTGTGTCCCCAGCCCATCTTTTGTGCTTTGTATTCTTCGGGCAGATACTGCGCGTCATAGATGAGCACATCGGCGCCTTCGGCCAGCTTGCGCACATTTTTGTCGAACACGGGATGCCCAGGCTCGTTGTCGGTGGCGTAGACAATCACTTTGTCTTCGGTTTCCACGCGAAACCCCAGGCAGCCCTGCGGATGGTTCAGCCACTTGGATTGGATCACACAATTGTCAAACGACAGCCTGCCTTCTTCAATGTCGTAAAAATTCCGGCGCGCCTTCATTTCGTTCATATTGACAGGAAAATAAGGGTCCGACATCTGGTCTTCCAGCGCATGTTGCAGCTTGTGGGCGCGGTTGGATGAGTGAAAGAAGAACTGGTTATCTTTATTGTTATAGAGCGGCCAGAAAAATGGAATGCCCTGAATGTGGTCCCAGTGGAAATGCGAAAGAAAGATGTGGGCATGGAACGGCTTTCCATTGAATTCCTGCACCAGTTGTTTTCCCAGGATCCTGAACCCCGTGCCACAGTCGAAGATATAAAGGTGGCCGCCAATGCGCACCTCGACGCAGGATGTATTCCCGCCATAGCGTAGGTTTTCCGGCTGAGGCGTGGGCGTTGAGCCGCGCACCCCCCAGAATTTGATCTGCATGGTCTTTTCAGTTCCTGTTGCCGACTGTGTACTACCGGTGGAATGCACACTTTTCGCATCCGGTTTAAAAAATTGCATTGGATCGGCACACTTCTATTGCTACGGCGAATATACCAGCAAAGGGGGAGACCGCTTAAGCCGTCAAAGTGGGAGTCATTATAAACGCGAAAAGTCCAATCCTGACAAGGATTTCGGCCAGAGGAGCCTGATTTGCAAATGCTGCAAAAGAAGCTCTTAGCTTGGGTCTTTATGCTGTAGGGGCACGTCAGGATCATAAGGTTTGGAACGGATGAAACCAAGGGACCCTTTCTAGGCTTGATTCGACCCTCATAAAGAGTCCATTCCAGGGGGAGCGTTCAGTGTGAAAATCGCACCAATTAAGGTGTGCAAGCATGCTCACATGGCTTACAATAGGCGCCGTTTTCAATGTCCAAAAAGCAACTCTCTGCCCAAATGCCAGAATCAGGAAATTCCCAAAATGATACAGGTATCTAAAT
Organism: Terriglobales bacterium; assembly: GCA_035651775.1. Classification (GTDB taxonomy): domain Bacteria; phylum Acidobacteriota; class Terriglobia; order Terriglobales; family Acidobacteriaceae; genus QIAW01. Next base: position 8,346 of record DASREY010000058.1, on the reverse strand, counting down.
AAGTCTCAGTAGTTTCTTGATTCTGATAAAGCAGAGGATATGATGAGGGATGAGTCGGCGATGAAGAAACTCAAATTTCTCATTTCGCTTTCGATGCAGGAAAGCCCCTATCAAAAATTGCTTGCGGCCACCGCCCAGGAGGCCGCCCGGTATTTCGATTCAGAGATAGAAATCGTTTATGCAGCCAATGATGCGATTACGCAAGGCGATCAACTGCTGAAGGCGATTCAATCTCGCTCGAACGATTCCGCGCTGGATGGAATTCTGTGTTCGCCCGTAGGGACAAACATGGTGCAAGTGGCCCGCCAAGCCGTCGCAAAGGGTATTGGGTGGGTGTTGCTGAACCGTGAGGACGATTACATCGCCGACCTGCGCCGGACCTGCAGCAGCGTGCCGGCTTTTAGTATTGGTATGGATCAGGAGGAGATCGGGCGGATTCAAGGGCAGCAATTCGGCGCATTGCTTCCCGAAGGTGGCCGGATCTTGTACATTCTTGGACCGCAGTATTCTATTGGACAGCAGCGGCTGAATGGTATGCTGTCGGCCAAACCCTCTAACATTGAGGTGAGAACACTACCAGGCAACTGGAGCCAGGAGAGCGGACTTAACGCCATTAAATCGTGGCTCAGACTGAGCACATCCGACACCGCTCCGGCGAGTCTGGTATCTGCGCAAAATGACGCTATGGCCATGGGCGCGCGACAGGCATTTGATGAACTCACCGGCATCCAGAGAAATCGGTGGACGAACCTGATGTTCACCGGAGTAGATTGCTGCCCCGGAGTCGGGCAAGAATGGGTGCGCAAGGGCTTGCTCACGGCTTCGGTAATCAACCGGCCGGTTACTGCCATGGCCCTCGAGATGTTCGTCCAGGCGGTTCGGACGAAGTCACAACCGCCAATCAAGACACTACTGGCTTCGGCCTCGTATCCGGACCTTGCAGAGCTGCGGGAAATAAGGACAGGAAAAGGTTCTTTTCAGTTCCTATCAAAATAAAACCGTCGCGTGCCAGCCGATTTCCCGCACGCAGGAAAGAGTGTTGCCCTTGGAGGCTCGAAATGCCTTGTTCATGATTCTGCCGGTAGTCTTTTCCGTATAGTAGGTGGTGTAATCTTTTGACCATGAGTGTTCTGAATTGCCAGAACTTTGCAGATCGCAAAGCGCCAAAAAAGCGCTGATTAAAGATTTTACGATTGATATTTTCGGAAAAGAGGGTCTATGAAATTTCGCAGCATGGCGTGGTTTGCCCCAGCCGATAGAGACGGCTTCATTCATCGCAGTTGGATGAAGAACCAGGGGCTGCCCGATCATTTGTTTGATGGGCGTCCGGTGATTGGGATCTGCAATACCTGGTCGGAGTTGACCCCGTGCAACGCGCACTTCCGCAGGATTGCCGACCATGTAAAGCGCGGAGTCTATGAAGCGGGTGGCTTTCCTGTGGAGTTCCCTGTGATGTCGCTGGGTGAAACCCTCATGCGGCCGACGACAATGCTGTTTCGCAACCTGGTCAGCATGGATGTTGAGGAATCCATCCGTGCCAACCCGGTGGATGGCGTGGTGCTGCTTGCCGGCTGCGACAAGACCACGCCCGCGCTCCTGATGGGCGCCGCCAGCTGCGATCTTCCGGCACTGATGCTTTCCGGAGGTCCCATGCTGAACGGCAAGTTCCGCGGGCGCGACATCGGGTCGGGAACTGATGTGTGGAAGTTCAGTGAAGACGTTCGCTCCGGCGCCATGACCATGTGCGAATTCATGGATGCCGAAGCCTGCATGAGCCGCTCTGCCGGGCATTGCATGACGATGGGCACCGCCTCGACGATGGCATGCATGGTTGAGGCGCTGGGGATAGGACTGCCGTCGAACGCGGCCATTCCCGCGGTTGATTCGCGCCGTTACGCGCTCGCCCACCTCGCTGGCCGGCGCATCGTGGCCATGGTGAATGAAGATTTGCGCATGTCGAAGATTCTGACGCGCAAAGCTTTTGAAAATGCAATACGCGCGGTGGGCGCCGTTGGCGGCTCAACCAACGCCGTCATTCATCTGCTCGCCATTGCGGGGCGGGTGGGCGTGAAGCTCACCTTGGAGGATTGGGACACGCTGGGACGCGACGTTCCCTGCCTGGTAAATATCATGCCATCCGGCAAGTACCTGATGGAGGATTTTTATTATGCCGGCGGCCTTCCAGCGGTCATCCGCGAGTTGGGTAATCTTATCCATGGCGACGCGCTGACTGTGAACGGAAAAAGCATGGCCGAGAATGTTGCCGATGCTCCCTGTTACAACCGCGATGTGATTAAACCGTTGAGCGACCCTTTCAAGGCGAATGGCGGTCTTGCGATTGTGCGCGGCAATCTCTCTCCGAATGGCGCAGTGATCAAACCTTCGGCGGCCACGCCCGCGCTGATGAAGCATCGCGGACGCGCCGTTGTCTTCGAAAACATAGAGGACTTCCACTCGCGCATCAACGATGATTCGCTCGACATCGACCCAAGCTGCGTTATGGTGCTCAAAAATTGCGGGCCGCGCGGCTATCCGGGAATGCCCGAAACCGGGAATATGCCCCTGCCTCCCAAGATCCTGAAGCAAGGCGTTACCGACATGATCCGTATTTCCGATGCGCGCATGAGCGGCACTGCCTATGGCACCGTGGTGTTACACGTTTCTCCCGAGGCAGCCGCCGGGGGCGCGCTGGCTCTGGTGAATAATGGCGATATGATCGAATTGGATGTCGTCGCCCGCCGCCTGCATCTGGATGTTCCCGAACCGGAACTTGCTCGCCGCCGCTCCGCCTGGAAGCCGCCGCAACCGCCTTTTGAACGCGGATACTACCAGCTGTATCATCAACATGTTCTTCAGGCTGACCAAGGCGCTGATCTGGATTTTTTAGTCGGCCGCAGTGGCGCAGAGATACCACGCGAGTGTCACTAGGTTTCTTTATCAATACGGAAACGGTTCAACCTTCCAGCGCTCAAAGACCTTGGCTTCTTTGAACAACTGGAACAGTCCGGCGTCAATTTCCCCGTCTTTAACGGCAAAGCCCAGGATTTCCAATGCCTTGTCGAGGTTGACGGCCTTCTTATAAGGACGATCCACGGCGCAGAGCGCGTCGTAGATGTCGGATATCGTCATAATACGGGTTTGCACCGGAATTTCAGGTGCGCTGAGTTTATAGGGATATCCCTTGCCGTTCAGTTTTTCGTGGTGGCGGCGGGCAATTTCAGGGACACTGCGGATTTCTTTCGTCCATGGGATCTGTTGCAAGAAGTTAAACGTGTGCACCACGTGCGATTCGATCTGCAGCCGCTCTTCGTCGTCCAGCGAGCCCTTGCGGATGGAGAGCATCTTCACTTCTTGCGGATCAAGCAAGGGACACTCGGCGTTCTCATAATCTTTGTAATGGCGCGCCGCAATTTCGTTCAACACCTCAAAGCTGCCATCGGCGAGAATGGTCGGCTCGTTGGCGCCCAGGATAATCTGGAACCACTTGTCCATCTCGACGAGTTGCGCTGCTAGTTCCTGGTCGAACTGCGGCAGCTTCTGTAGATATTCTTCGCGCCCTTTTTCCAGCACATAATCGAGGCGCGAGCGCAAGCCCTCGGTCTCCATGCTGCGCTTTACGAACTGAAAGCGCTGCCGGATGACATCGAGCTGTGCAGGATACAGTTTTTTGGCCTTGACCAGCACCTCTTCGCGCACGCCAACCTTGCCAAAGTCGTGCAGCAGCGAGGCATAGCGGATTTCTTTCATCTCGCTGCGCGAAAAGTGGATCGGTCCGTAAGGCCCGCTGTCGGCGCGGTCTACGGCTTCGGCCAGGGCCACGGTCAGATTGGCGACGCGGAATGAGTGTCCGGATGTGGTGGGGTCGCGCGATTCAATGGCCACGACCGAAGCCCGCACAAAACCTTCAAAGAGCTGCTGAATGGCTTGGTAAAGCTGGCTGTTCTCATAGGCCACGGCGGCCTGGCTGGCCAGCGATGCCACAATTTCCTGCTGGCGCGCCGTGAAGGGGATCACCTGCTCGGTCACCGTTGCAATCGAAAGAAGCCGGGCCCGCGCGTCGCGCTTGGCATTGATGAGTTGCACCACGCCCACTACGTCGCCCTTCTGGTTTTTCATGGGCACGGCGAGAAGCGACTTGGTGCGGTATCCGGAATCTTCGTCAAACTTGCGGTTAATGGCGTAAGGGACGTCGCCCGACAGATGGTAGGCGTCTTCAATATTGACCGGTAATCCAGTGAGCGCCACGTAACCGGAGATGGATTTCTCGTTGATCTCCATCGTAACTTCGCGAAAGGGCAGTGAGACCGAATCGTTCTGCGCCAGCTTAAAGCGCATGTGCATGCGCCGCTCCGCATCGCGAACTACCGGTTCGTTGCCCACGCTCCTCAATTGCAGCTTCTTGCTTTCCTGCTCGTCTTCTTCCAGAACATAGAGGGAGCCGGCATCGCTCGATGTGATCTCGCGGCACTTGCTCAGGATCATCTCCAGCAATTTGCCGGTGTCATGTTCGGCGCTCAGCGCCGCCCCAATCTCATTCAGTTCGTGGATCTCGCGGGTGGCGAAAGCCAGCCGCGCGTTGACCTCCTGGCGGCTGGCCACCAGGTGAATGTGGTCGAGGGCGTTATCAACCATGCGCTCAATCAGAGCAACCGGCGTGCCTGGAATCATGTAGGCATACACGAGTCCATCAAGGCGGGAATCTTTGAAGCGGCTTGTACTGAGCGCAAGCAGGCGGATGTTTGGAGCATGCAGGTCGCGTCCATGCTCTTGCAGCAGCTGTTCGGAAGAGGTAAGGAGCACACGGTCTAATTCGGCGGAATATTGTCCCAGGTTGCTGAAGTATGTGCGCCGATAGTGCACTACCCCAGCGAGCGCTTTATTCGCGGCGTCGTCCTGTTCAAAGGTCACCAATAGCGGCAGACCGCGCACAGGGGTACGCGGCGAGGCTGGCAGGTTTGCAGTCGCAGTGGTCATCAGACTTTTGCGCAACTACCCTTTACTCAGCGGTGTTCGGGGACAAGTGATGGAAACCGCCTACCGCGGGGGAGAAGTTAACTATAACAAAAACCTACCCCCGATACCCGCTTTTAAGCCTGGGTCAGTTTGTGGTCCTCCGGCCGACCGGGCTAGGACTTACCGGTTTACCCGGCAACTTACAACCAACTGTTTACTGTTGTCATTTTGGTATATACTCAGCCCCTCCCCCAGGTACTTGGAAAACCGGGAATGTTCGCCGGGACGTACTGTAGGAAACGTCCCAGGCTTGAAAAAACCCGGAGGAGACGTACGACAATGGCAATCCCTGTAACACCCAAGCGGCAATCTCCAGACCCCAGCAGCCCCTCTTCTACTGCGGCGGGTCAAGGCAATAACAAGCCTGCTGCTTCCTCGGCCTCTGCCGCCGCGCCAGATTCAACTTTGCCCCCGGTTCCAACGGTTACGGGCTTCTTTAGAGCTCCTGTTATTGCATCGACAGCAGCGCCGGCCCCACCCCCAGCCATGTCCCGGCCTCCGCTTGGTCCCGCTTCAGCAACGGCGGCTGCGCCCGCCAAAGCGCCTGAAACCGGACACTTTTTGCAACGCGTCAAGCTGTTCAGCGGACTCTCTTTTGACGATTGCCAGCATGTGGTGAAGCGCATGCGCCGCCGCGACTTTCCCCCCAGCACTACCATCGTTCGCGAGGGTGCGCCCGGCAATTCCATGTTCTTTATCATCACCGGCCAGGTTGAAATTCGCAAAAAAGATCCCAACACCAACATTGATTTCCTGCTCAGCGAAATGGGGCCGGGACAGAACTTCGGCGAAATGTCGCTGCTGAGCGGCAAACCGCGCACCGCTACCGTGACCTGCACCCAGCCGACCACCTGCGCGGTGCTGGAGCAGAAAGATTTCCAGGAGCTTCTGCTGCAATATCCCAAAATTGGCCTGGCGCTCACCACCATTCTTGCCGAGCGGGTGGAGCAAGCCAGCCAGCAGGTGGGAATTGAATACATCAATCTGAGCAAAATGAATTTCGATGCTCGCGTGCTGGCGCTGCTTCCGCAGAGCATGATGCAGCAGCACAAGATGATTCCCGTGGCCTTCGCCAACAACCGCCTTACCCTGGCCATGGTGAATCCCAATAACATTCTTGCGCTTGACGACGTGCGCCGCATTATCAAGGGAGTGATGATTGAGCCGGTGGTGACCACCGAAGACGACTACCGCAAGTTCATGAGCACCACCTACACCGAGCTCATGCCCAAAGATAAGCCGGCATCGACCGGCGATAAGATGCAGACCATCGTCAAGTCTTCGGCTGAGATGGTCGACCTTTTGCAGTCGGAGCTGATCCGCGATTTGCAGTTGACCGAAGACGCGGGCGTATCCATGGGTGACAGTAAGCAGGAGCTGATGAACGCCTCTGAGGATGCGCCCATCATTCGCCTGGGAAATTCGATTCTGGGGCTGGCCATCAAGAAGGGCGCGAGCGATATCCACATTGAACCCATGGAAGCTAACGTGGTGATCCGCTATCGCATTGACGGCGTACTGCAGACAGTGCAGAACCTGCCGAAAAAAGTGCAGCTCGGCTTGATCTCGCGGCTGAAGATTTTGAGCAAGCTCGATATTTCGGAAAAGCGCCTGCCGCAGGATGGCCGCATCAGCGTCAACATGGAAGGCAAGCCCATCGACTTTCGCGTCTCCACCGTGCCCGGCAAGTGGGGCGAGAAAGTCTGCATGCGCATTCTCGATAAATCGAATACCGCGCTCGGACTCGATAAAGTCATCAGCCACGAGCCCACGCTTAGACTGGTGCGCGAACTTATCAACCAGCCCTACGGCATCATGTACGTCACCGGGCCCACCGGCTCAGGCAAGACCACCACGCTTTATTCGGCGCTGGCCGAGATCAACGATCCCGGCATCAATATCTCCACCGCCGAAGACCCCATCGAATATGATCTTGCCGGGGTGAACCAGATTCAGGTGAATAAAGACATCAGCCTTGATTTCGCCCGCGTGCTGCGCGCTTTTCTCAGGCAAGATCCGGACGTGATCCTGGTCGGCGAAACCCGCGATAAAGAAACCGCCCACATCGCCGTCGAAGCCGCCCTCACCGGACACCTGGTCTTCACCACCCTGCACACGAACAGCGCCGCCGGCGCATTTACCCGCCTGACTGAAATGGATGTCGAGCCTTTCCTCATCTCTTCTTCCACCATCGGAGTGATGGCGCAACGCCTGGCCCGCCGGTTGTGCAAAGTCTGCCGCGAGCAGTATGAAGCCGACGACCAGACCTGCGAGTATATGGGCCTGAAGCCCAGATCGGTGCTGTGGAAAGGACGCGGCTGCGGCGAGTGCAACGGCAAAGGCGTCAAAGGCCGCATCGGCATTTATGAAGTCATGAAGATGAACGCCGAACTGCGCCAACTGGTCGCTAAAGGCGCGATTACAGAAGACATCCACAAGATCGCCCTCGCCCAAGGCATGCTGGATCTAAAGAAATACTCGGCCCTCCTGCTATTGAATGGCGATACGTCGGTGGAGGAAGTGCTGCAAGTCGTAAGCGTTCAGGAGTAGAAGCCTTATCGGAAGTTTTCACCACGGAGACACAGAGACACGGAGGGAACTTCAATGTTCTGCGTGAAATGCGGCAGCGAGTTATATCCCAATAACAAGGTTTGTCCCAATTGCCGCTTCGATAATGCTAGTTTCGTATCGCAGCCAGTGTCAGTAGGTAGCTACGTGCCTTCGGTTTCGCCTATGTATCGCGATGCATATGCTGAGGGAGACATCCTTGTGGTTCCGCGCAATGCCACCTTGCCGGCAAGCTGCGTGAAGTGCGGAGGCGTTCCCAAGGAGCCGTGGTTAAAGAGGACGTTTTACTGGCATAACCCCCTGTTGTATCTCCTCATTATCATTGGCCTCCTGATCTATGCAATCGTGGTCCTGATCGTGCGGAAGAAAGTGCAGCTTCTGGTGCCTATTTGCGAGCTGCACGAATCGAAACGCAAGAGCCGGCTTTGGATCGGCGCGATTCTTCTGCTGGCCTGCATTCCGGTAGCTATCGCATTCGGTACGTATGTGCAATCCGAGGGTGCGCCGCTCATTGCGTTTTTTCTCGGCATTGTGATGTTCATAGCGGGGCTGGTTGTCATTTCATCCTCCTACGTCCTGCGGCCCACCTACATCGGTGACGACTGCGCCAAGTTCAAGGGAGCGCACCCGGAGTTTCTGGCCCGCCTCAAACCACTTTCCGTAACGGCGGCGATGGCGGCGCAAGCGCCCCGGCTTTAACGCACGGTTTTCTCTGTGTCCCTGTGGGGAATTAGCGTTCTTGATCTGCGTTGATCCGCGTCCATC
>DASREY010000057.1:0-2978 GCA_035651775.1 Terriglobales bacterium | reverse complement strand
GGCGGTGGCGGCGGCGGCGACCGCGACAAACTGCAGGCCCCTAAGGGTAAGTTGCCGAAGCAAACCCAGGATCAAATCACGCCTCCGGCTGTAGTGGTGCGCAACGATCATCCCATGCTGCCGGTTGAACCCTCGATTGTGGTTGCGCCTAATGTGAAAATCGCCGATGTTAAGATGCCCAACCTCGGCGTACCTACCGCACCTGTTGCCGGTCCAGCCTCGAATGGCATCGGATCAGGCGCGGGAATCGGTTCAGGATCCGGTGGCGGCGTCGGCTCGGGCATTGGCGCCGGCGTTGGACCGGGTAGCGGCGGGAATTTTGGCGGCGGCATTTATCGCGTCGGCGGCGGCGTCTCCGCTCCACGAATTCTCTTCCAGCCTGACCCTGAGTACACCGAAGAAGCGCGCAAAGCGAAATACCAGGGTGTCGTGGTCCTGTGGTTGATCGTCGGTCCTGATGGCAGAACCAAAGACATCAAGATTTCCCGCAGCCTGGGTATGGGCCTCGACCAGAAGGCCGTTGAAGCGGTAAAGCAATGGAAATTTGACCCCGCGAAGAAAGACGGCGTGCCGGTCGCAGTGCAATTGAATGTGGAAGTAAATTTCAGGTTGTATTAAATTTTAGTCCGAATCATCGGACCTTCTGTGGATATAAAGAGGAGCTTCGGCTCCTCTTTGTATTTTTTGCATAAGTCTTGGGCTTGAGGAATCACCTAGCCTGCATTATTCATTGTGAGCGCCCGAGGGTTGCATTGTCATTTTCCTATGAGTTTTAAGGGCGTATGGGTGGCACACCATAAGTCTTCGACACAATAGGGATTCCTCCACTTCGTGTCGGAATGACAAGAAATTAGTTGAGTTTTCCGTTACGTCTGAAGTTGTGCCCTGACAACATATGCTTACTGGCACATGAATACTCAGGCTAGGGAACTAAGCGTGAATCACTTCTGTAAATTTGCCACTCTAGCCTGGGTGCAGCAACAGCCGGGAGGGATCGGGCTGCCATGGGGACAGGTCTTGGGATGACCCAGGAAGGTGCAGATCTTATCAGTGGCCTCAAACGAAAGAATGTGCTCGAATTTGCATGCCTGCTGTTCGACTTCGGCTTCGTTCTCAATGTGTAGAGTTTCCATGAACAGTCGCTCCGCCAGCCGATGCCGCCGTATGATGTTCGCCGCTCGTTGCTCACCGCGCGGGGTGAAGTCTACCCTAAAATTCTCTCCTTCAGTGATTTCGGCGCCCTCCAATTGAATTGCTTCGTGGCAACGGTTACGCACTTCTTTGTGGCCATTTTCAGATTGTGTGCCGGCGAGCACCTGCAGCAATCCCATCTCTTTCATCTTCTCAACCGCGATGCCGACAGGCAGAGGACCAGAGACGTGCATGCTGCCGACCCTGGCGGGTACTCCGTTTTCTTTCAGCGTCCAGACTTCTTCTAACACTTCGTCGAACTGCTCTTCATCTGAGAACTTGAATGTTTCCTGCTCGGCGATGCGTCCGTGGTGCAGTTCGACCTTGCGGTCTGCCAGCCGGGCAACAGCCGGGTCGTGGGTGACCATTACGATGGTGCGGCCCTGGCCGTGAAACTGCCGCAGCAGGTGCAGGACAATGGCTTCGTTCTGCGCATCAAGGTTGCCGGTGGGCTCATCGGCAAGGATAATCTGTGGATCGTTGATCAGCGCCCGCGCAATGCACACGCGTTGCTGTTCGCCGCCGGAAAGCTGTGCCGGCAGATGCTGTGCCCGCCCGCGCAGTCCGACTCTTTCCAGCGCAGCCAGGGCCTCGGCCTCGTCGGTCATGCTGTGGAAGTATTGCGCCAGCATCACGTTTTCCAGGGCCGTAAGGTAAGGGATGAGGTGAAACTGCTGGAAGATAAAACCGATTTTCTCGGCGCGAAAACGGTCAAGCTGCGCGCGGGAAAATTGCGCCAGGTTTTCTCCGCCAATCCAGATCTCGCCGGAGGTAGGCCGGTCGAGACATCCAATAAGATTCACCAGGCTCGATTTGCCCGAACCCGAAGGCCCCATGATCGCCAGCCACTCTCCTATGCTCACGCGCAGAGAGACGCCATCAAGGGCGCGGAGATCGCCCTCCCCGTCCGCTTTGGAGGGATAGAGCTTGCTGACGTTCTTGATCTCGATTGCCATTTGCTTACTCGCCTTTCAAAATCACCGCGGGCTGGATGCGATTCAGCATTGTAATAGGTACGATGGCCGTGACGAGAGTCAATGCAATGCTGCCTGCAAATATCGCGGGGAAAACCGCCCAGCGCGGCTCGACCCCGGCATGAAAATTGATTCTGCCAATCAGCGCGGCGATTCCGATGCCGGCCACGTAACCCAGCAACGCTCCGACGGCGCCCAGCGTGGCCGATTCTCCAGCGAATAGCAAACCCGCCATTGCTTGGGTTGCCCCCAGAGCTTTCATGACAGCGAAATCTTTCCGCCGGTCAAAGACCGAAGAAGTCAGGGTCGCCAAGACACACAAAAACGAGGTCACAATGATAAGCGCCACTGAGGCCAGCAGGGCAGAACGCGTCTTATCGAACACACGAGCCTCGGCTTCCACAATCTTACGCACCGGTTGAACCTCTGCAGCAGGAAACTGTGCTGCGAGCTTGCCGATAAATTCTTGTATATCCTGCGGGTCGCCGGCTACGGTTATCTCGATGACCGAGGGCGGGAGTTGAGCCCATGCGCTGAAATCAGATTGCGATAGGTACACACGGCTGTCTTCAGGTCCGCCCGTATGCAGTGTTCCCGCAATGGAAGCGCGCAGCGGCCGGCCGTCAAAGATCAGATCGATCGATCGCCCGTCGGGTGAGAGTGCGGCTTGAGCACGCGAGCCTATCAGAACTGAATTCGGGGCTGATGGCCATGCCGTGACTGACCACCAGCTATTCAGCTTGCGGGCGCGCTCCATATCAATTCCAGCCACAACCACAGGCTCGCCCTGCGGCGTACGCGCCGCCGCATATG
>DASREY010000056.1:0-7002 GCA_035651775.1 Terriglobales bacterium | reverse complement strand
AATGGGTCCCGCCAAATGTATTGCTGGTATCTAACAGGTAGCGGTTGTTGCTTACGTTGAGCGCGCTGAACTGCGCTGACCATCTCTCCCCCAACGACCTTCCCAGGGCAAAGTCAAAGGTGGCATGCGGATGTAGATGTCCGGGGCCGTTTCCATTCAGGAATCCTTTTCCGTAATTGAAATTGCCGGAAGAGTAGCTGCGCCAGGGCAATCTGACGTCATATCCCACGCTCAAGGTGTCGCGCTGGTCATGGTCGAGAAAGAACAGATCTTGCGGAGGCGAAAAATCGGTCAGGCCGCCTGTCCTGGCCCCTTTGCCTTCGGCGAATTGATGGGAGTAGGCCAGGTGCAATTGCGCCCGCTCAAACAGCCGGGGCGAGCGCACAGTGCTCTCCCAGCCGCGGATGCGCGCCCGGTCGAGTGTGAGCGGGAAAAAGATGCCGGAGTTGCCAATCACATCGTGGTCCAGGAAATTTTTGGCGTGGTTGCGAAAAGCGGTAAAGTCCAGCGCCCACTTTTGCACCGGGATGCTCAGGCCGGCTTCGTATTGCTCGTCACGCTCGCCGGGCAGGGGCAGAAATCCAAAGCCTGACTGGTTGGCCAGGTCCAGCAATGAAAGGCATTGCAAGTTGATGGATAAATTTACCGGGCACAATTGATTTCCCGAAAAAGTATTGAGCGGAGGCGCTTGATAATAACGTCCGTAGAAGCCGTGCAACACCCAATGAATGCGGGGAACCTGGATGGCCGCGCCGATACGCGGGTCAGTGGAGTGTTCACTCACGCCGCCAGAAAAACGCGACAGGCGGACGCCGCCGTTCAGCGTCAACCATGAGGCCGCCTTCCATTGGTCTTCCAGGAACACGGCCTCGGTGTCGGCGGAAGGTTGGGCGAGTTGACTGAGAAATTCTCCGCTGCCGTCATTGGCTACCACGCCGAAAAACTCCTTGTCGCGCTGCCCGAAGCCGATGAATCCGGCGCGCAGGTTGTTGTTGCCCCTGGCGACCTCCACTGTTACCTGGCCGCCGGCGTAAATCGAGTTGGTGCTCTGGTTGGGAGTCACGGGTTGATCGTTGACTCCGCCGATGTAAGCTGCGCGGTTGGCGTGAAAGAACGGCGAAAAGGTAAGCAGAATGCCGTTGGAGAAAGTATGCAGCCAGGAGGCGCTGCCGAACGCATCGTGCTCGTTTTGCACATCGCGGATTCCGGAGGCTTCCACATCGAAGTCATTGGGAATCTGGTAGTGGTCAACCCGTCCCGAAGTTACCAGCCGCAACTGGTCCGCAGGATCGGGATTAAAGATCAGCGAAACAAAAGCTCCACCGCCATCTTCCTTATCATGGATGATATGCGGAATAGGCGTATCGAGCCCCAGTTCGGAGCGGGTCCCGTTCAAGCTCGCGTAATACGCAAAACGCTGGGAGTGGCTGCCGAAGCTGATCTGGTCGTTGGTGGAGTTGAAGCTGCCGTAATTCAGCAACAGCTCGCCTTCATTGTTGCGCTCAAATCCGGAGCGCGGGACTACGTTGAAGATCCCATAGGTGCGGTCGCCCAATTCGGCGGAGTAGCCGCCGCGTTCGATCTCGAGCGTATCAATGTCTTTGGGGTCGAACTGTGGGGCAACATTGCTGGCGATGTTGGTATTGGGAACAGGCACGCCATCAATCAGCCAGCTCACCTGGTGTCCGCCGCGGATATGAAGCAGGTCATGCACCATGTAAGAGCCGGGAACAAAATTGGTGATCATCTGCAGGCTGTTGGTGCGGTCCGCGCCGGGATTGCTTGCGATCTCGTTGCGGCCAATGAGGGTTTCGCTCGAGGAAGATTGCGGATTCACCACGCCCGCGATGTCGGTAACATCTACCGTTTCGCTGGTGCTTGCCACGCTGAGTTGAAAATGAACGTCGGTCATCGTGCCCGAGTTGACGATGACACGCTGTTCCTGCGGGGCAAAGCCTTCGCCGGTAACTTTGACCGTGTACTCGCCCAGAGGCACCGCCTGCAGAAGAAAAGCGCCAGAGTTATCGGTATGAATGGTTTGCTGCCAGTCGGAACCGGCAGCTTTTATGGTCACCAGGGCATTGGCAATGGGGCGATGCTGGGGGTCGTGCACGATTCCGCGCACATCTCCAAAAATAGAGGCATGAGCTAGTGTGCTGAAAACAGAAACTCCGATAGCAAAAAGAACGAGCCTGGAAAAGACACTGTGCCTTCCGGTCATACTACCTCCTCATGAATTTGTAGTAGGGAATGGGGTCTACTGCACAGGTTCAGAGGAGGGTGGAGCGCGCCCGGGGTTCCGACGAAATTCCGAGCTTGAACTTTTCGCGGGATAAAACTCGCTCAGGAAAGGATGCGACTCGGCAGGCGCCGGCGCTACGAATGAGGCATTGGGACGAACTTTATTTGTAGCCGAAATTGTCGGCCCCAGACAGCAGCAGCAACCATGACAAGGACTTTGCGCTATCGCGTACATGCCCGCGGACGAGGCAGGCACGTACCCGGCGTCAACACTGTCTTGGCAATGAGAGTGCGGCATGCCGCTGGCGGCCATGGTCGCAATGTGCTGCACATTTTTCATGCAGCAGGCCGGGGTTGTAAAAAGCAGTGCACCGGCCACAGGCGTGAGCATGCTCACACACAGCAACAGCGCAACGAACATGCCTGAGATACGGCGCATAGCAGGACTCGGATATTGTACTAGGAACAAGCGGGATATGCCTTTTTTCCCCATTCAAATAAGCGGGTTGGGTTGGAATGAGCCTGGGGCGCCTTTATCCTCGGCATACTCCCTAGGCGCGTGGGCAAGATTCCCCGCACGATAGAGGGACCCCCGGCGCGGCAGGGGGAGGATGGTAAGGGCGGTCTGGCGTTATCCTAATCAGGTTGAGTGGCGATTCCCGGCTGTGCTAGCATCGTTGCCCTCAATTTGTGCGCAGGTTTTCCCGCTTGCCATCCAACGTCAGGGTTGGACATCTAAGCTGTTGTAAGGAGTTGTTCAGGTGAAGATCTACGAAGGCACGAACATCCGCAATATTGCAGTTATCGGTCATGCCCATACCGGTAAAACTTCCCTGGTTTCAGCCATGCTCTACACTGCAGGCGCTACTCCCAAACTGGGCCGCGTAGACCAGGGAGACACTATCACCGATCACGATGAAGAAGAGGTCGCGCGTGCCATGACCATCTCCACCGGTGTGGCCTACGCCGAGTGGGGGAAGACTAAAATTAATTTTCTCGATACGCCCGGCTTCAACATGTTTATTCATGATGCGCGCGCCGCGCTGGTTCCCGCGGAAGCGGCGCTGGTGGTGATTGATGGCGCGCATCCGGTTGGAATTGTGACCGAACGGGTGTGGAGTTTTGCCCAGGAGATGGACATGCCTCGCATCCTGGTGGCGACGCGCATGGACCGCGATCACGCCGATCCGGAGCGCGTCATCCAGGATTTGCAGAAAGCCTTTGGACGGCAGGTCATCCCGGTGCAGCTTCCCATCGGCAGCGAGAAGAACCTGAGCGGAGTCGTTGACCTGGTCACCATGAAAGCCTACAGCTACGAAATGGGCGGCAGCGGCAAAGGGAAAGAGGTCCCCATTCCGGCTGATATGGCTGAAGCCGCCAAGGCTGCCCACGAAACGCTGGTGGAACTTGTGGCCGAAGGCAAAGACGAGCTGATGGAAGAATTCTTCGAGAAAGGAACCATTGGCGAAGAGCATCTGATTCCGGCGATCCATGAGGCCATCCGTGACGATCGCCTCTTCCCGCTGCTGTTCGCCTCCGGGCTGGGCAACATTGGCACCGATCACCTGCTCGATTTTCTCGAGGTCTACGCCCCCACAGCGGCTGAACACCGCGAGATGAAATCCATTCCTACTCCCAATAATGGAAACCCGGCGGTGCGTCACGCGGTAGATACCGAGCCCAGTTCGTTGTTTGTTTTCAAGACCGCAAACGATCCCTTTGCCGGCAGGATCACATATTTCAAGGTCTTTTCCGGGGTGGTCAAGAATGAGGCCACAGTGCAAAATTACACCCACAATAACCCGGAAAAACTCTCACATCTTTCCATCATGCAAGGCAAGACGCCGGTGGCGATTACGGAACTGCACGCCGGAGACATTGGTGCGGTGGCCAAGCTGAAAGAAACTCTCACCGGCGATACGCTGGGCGAGAAGGCCAGCCCGATTTACTATCCAACCATTGCGCTGCCCGAGCCGGCCATCACCTTTGCCATCGAGCCCAAGACGCGCGCCGATGAAGACAAGCTCTCCAACGGCATTCATAAATTGATCGAAGAAGACCCTATGCTGCGTTTCTATCGCGATGCCCAGACTAAAGAATTCCTGATCGCGGGCACCGGGCAGCAGCATATTGAAATTGTGGTGGCAAAACTCAAGAAGCGTTACCACACCGAGGTAGTGCTCAAGGCGCCCAAAGTTCCATATCGGGAAACCATTCGCGGCAGGGCTGACGTGCAGGGCCGCCATAAGAAACAGACCGGAGGCCACGGCCAGTACGGCGATTGCAAAATCAAGATGGAGCCGTTGCCTCGCGGCAGCAACTTCGAGTTCGTCAACGATATTTTCGGCGGGGCAATCCCGAAAAACTATATCCCGGCGGTGGAGAAAGGGATTGTAGAAGCGGCGCAGCGCGGCTATCTGGCGGGATTTCCCGTGGTGGATTTTCGCGTCATTCTCTATGACGGCTCCTATCACGACGTGGATTCCAACGAATTGAGCTTCAAGATGGCGGGCCGCATCGCCTTCAAGAAGGCCATGGAGCAGGCCAAACCCACGCTGCTGGAGCCGATCATGCAGGTGGAGATTACCATTCCCGATGAATTCGCCGGCAGCATTATGGGCGACCTCAACTCCCGCCGCGGGCGCATTCAGGGCATGGACAACAAGGGCGGCAACACCATTGTGAAGGCCGAGGTCCCCATGGCCGAGATGCTCACCTATGGCGCCGACCTGACTTCCATGACCCAGGGCCGGGGCTCGTTTGTCATGGAGATGAAGCATTACGATGTTGTGCCTTCCGCCATCCAGGAAAAAATTGTCACAGCCGCCAAAGCCGCGCGCGGCGAAGAGGTGGAAGAAGAAGAGTAAGAACAGCTCCAAGCTCTCAGCTCCAAGCTGCAAGGAAAAACGGCCTGCCGTTACTGCACAAATGACGCCGTGCAGTCAGCACGAAGAAGAGGAACATGCACAATCGGCTACAATGAGGCGATGCAGCCTTCACAAGATGCTGGCGATATTGGCACGATGATGCAGAGCTATGCGGAAGAGGCGGTCCGCATGGCGCGCCAATTCAACGTCGAACTCGATTACACGGAACAGAGCCTGGAGCAGGTGGAGCAGCTGCTGGGGCAGTTGCATGACGAGTTGCAGAATGGGAATATGATTGATTCGGCCGCCCCTCCGCAACTGGACCAGCAAAATGTGGATGAGATGTCGCGCATATGGGGCGGGTACCTGGGCGAAGTGGTCCGCCGCCGCTTCGGAGGCGAGTGGACGATCGAGAAATATCCGGCTGGAGATTTTCTTATTGTGACCCTGAATGTGAATGGGGCCAAGGTTTTTCCCGCCATGAAGATTCACAAGCGCCTGACCAACGGCGCTGCAGATGACCTGCTTCTGTTTTATCGCAATGTTCGCGACAGACTGGAAGCAAAACCGGGCGGGAAGGTGCAATAGCATTTCTCAGGAGGAGACGGGTTCCGTTGGGTTCCAGTGCAACTCCGATGGTGCAAACCAACTTTGTTATAAAAAGTATTCCAGGGGGCTTGCGTAAACTTTGTTAACTTGGTATAAATGAACTCGACATTAGGAAGTGGCAGGGAAGAGCAGTCGGGCTGGAATTAGAAGTTTTGAATCTCTAACGGTTCCCCGATCATCTGGTATAGAAGCCACCAAAAATCGCTCCGCCGGTTGAATCCGGACTCCAGGAGCGTGAATTCAGAGACGGTCCTAATGGGACCAGGGTTCTCTGAAGGGTTAAGCGTAAAGCAAGTCTCCAACCAGAGGCTTCCATCTCGCAGGACCTCAATTTAGGTCTTTACAGATTTTATTTTCCGCGTAGTTGCGCGGAAGCAGACGTATTCGCTTGGAGCGCGGTTGACATTATCCAGCGGCTCGCGGTATGTTTGAAAGGTTCGTCTCTTGACGCCGATGAGGCTGTAGAGAGACAGCAAGTTTCGAGGACACAGGCTTCTTCTAGAGGCCTGAGGAATCGACTGAAACGCACCGCTCAGGCGGACTGCGGTTCGGTCTTTGACAAAAGGTTGAACGTGCCAGTCGTGAGATGAAACGCTCGGGTAAAGTCCGAGTGATCTCACAAGTATGAAAACCCGCCGGAATTCCGCGGAGCGCAAGCTTCGTTTTGTCCGGTTGGGTTCGTCTTCCCTGACCACCCGTCGGGGAGGCAAACAGGTTTCAAACACGAGAGTTTGATCCTGGCTCAGAATCAACGCTGGCGGCGTGCCTAACACATGCAAGTCGAACGAGAAAGTGGAGCAATCCATGAGTACAGTGGCGACCGGGTGAGTAACACGTGACTAACCTACCTTCGAGTGGGGGATAACTCCGGGAAACCGGGGCTAATACCGCATAACATCCTGGAGTTGAAGCACACTGGGATCAAAGGAGTAATTCGCTTGAAGAGGGAGTCGCGGCTGATTAGCTAGTTGGCGGGGTAACGGCCCACCAAGGCGATGATCAGTAGCCGGCCTGAGAGGGCGCACGGCCACACTGGAACTGAAACACGGTCCAGACTCCTACGGGAGGCAGCAGTGGGGAATTTTGCACAATGGGGGAAACCCTGATGCAGCAACGCCGCGTGGAGGATGAAGCCCCTTGGGGCGTAAACTCCTTTCGATCGGGACGATAATGACGGTACCGGAAGAAGAAGCACCGGCTAACTCTGTGCCAGCAGCCGCGGTAATACAGAGGGTGCAAGCGTTGTTCGGAATTATTGGGCGTAAAGGGCGCGTAGGCGGTGCGG
>DASREY010000055.1:0-7336 GCA_035651775.1 Terriglobales bacterium | reverse complement strand
GCGTTCTTAGCCTGCCCCGAGCGAAGCCGAGGGGAGGAATCCCTATGAGCTTTAAAGATTCATGGGCAGCCCAGCATACATTCTCGACACAATCGGGATTTCTCCACTCCGTGTCGGGATGACAAGAAATTGAGCTTTTTCGTAACGGCTGCGTCAACCTGCCCTGAGCGCAGTCGAAAGGCGTCAAAATATTAATGAAAGTCATTTTCTAATCCTCCACCACAGGCATTGTCCGCAGAACCTCGCTGGCGATCTGCCGGTCTTGGATAGCTTCATCTTTGCGGATCTTGCCGTCGCGAAAGACAAGGGAGCGCTTGGCGAACTGCGCGATATCCGGTTCGTGGGTTACCAGCACGATGGTGAGCCCGCGCTCCTCGTTGAGCTTCTGAAATATTTCCATGACCTCGACCGAGGTGCGGCTGTCGAGGTTGCCGGTGGGCTCATCGGCCAGCAAAATTGCCGGACGGTTCACCAGCGCCCGGGCAATGGCCACGCGCTGTTGCTGGCCGCCTGAGAGCTGGGAAGGAAAATGCTCGGCGCGGTCTGCCAGGCCTACCATCGCCAGGGCTTCCTTTGCTCTTTTTACGCGCTCTTGTTCCGAGAGCCGGGCGTAGATTGCGGGAAGCTCGGCGTTTTCCAGCGCCGTGGTGCGCGAAAGCAGGTTGAACCCCTGAAACACGAAGCCGATTTTGCGATTACGGATGGCCGCCAGTTCGCGCTTGTTCAACAGAGAAACATCCGTTCCTTCCAGAGAGTATTTACCCGCGCTGGGACTATCGAGACAGCCCAGAATATTCATGAACGTGGATTTGCCGCTGCCGCTGGCGCCCATGACGGCCACAAACTCTCCGTGGGCGATCTCAACGCTGATGCCACGCAGGGCATGCACCTTGGTATCTCCCAATTCGTAATATTTGTGGACGTCTTCCACGCGGATGGGAATCTCCGTTTGTCTCTCAGAGATCGTGACCGGTGGTGGTGTGCTTGTCATGGTTGCCATGGTTTTGCCCTCATCCACTAACGTCCTCCCGGACGCGGCGTGCCTCCCAGCGGAGAAGAAGTGCCGCCACTACTTTTGCTCTTGGAGGCCGCGCCGGTAATCAATTGCGCGTTTTCCTGCAGGTCGCCATGCAAGACCTGGGCAACCACGGTCGAAGTGTGATCGGTGATGCCGGTCTGAATTTGCACCGGCTCCAGGGTCTTATCAGGGCGCAACTCCCAAACCACCACCACATCGTTCGCCTGGGCAGGTTTACTTTGTCCGCGCTGGCCGTTATTACCGCCTGCTGCGGCGTTATTTCCAACGGAGGTATTTCCGCCAGCAGCGCCTGCCTGCGACTGTGCGCCGCCTGCGTGGCTGCCATGGCCTGCACCGCCACTACGGCTGTTTTGAATGCCGTATTGCGCATATAGCTTCTGGATTTGATCCGCACTCAGGTCCGGCTTATAGCGGAGCGCACTATTGGCGACTTTTAAGACACCGCGTGCCGAAGCCACGGGAATGGTGACGTAAGCCGTCATCCCGGGGAACAGCTTGAGATCGGGATTATCGAAATCAACGATGGTGTCGTAGGTTACTACGTTTTGCACGGTGGTGGCGTTCATGCGGACTTCGGAGACGTGTCCGTCAAACTGATCTTGCGGGAAAGCATCCACTTTGAAGGTGACGCGCTGGCCGGCTTTGATTTGGCCCACGTCAGATTCATCGGTCTTGGCATAAACCTGCATCTTGGTCAGGTCCTGTGCAATCACGAAAAGCGTGGGTGCTTGCAACGACGCGGCTACGGTCTGGCCTACGTCCACGTTGCGGCTCACCACCGTCCCATCAATGGGAGAGGTGATGATGGTGTGATCAACATTGGTTTGCGCCACTTTGACGGCCGCCTGCTTCTGGGCTACTTGCGCCTCGGCCTGGCCTATATCAGCATCTGCCGCCTGAGCTGCCGCGTTTGCGCTCTCGGCATTGGCCTTGTCAACTTCGAGCTGCTGTTCGCTGATTATCCCCTGGGCGGCCAGTTGTTTTGAGCGGTCATATTGGCTTTGCGCCTGCTGAGCCGTGGCGTGGGCTTTAACGGCATTCGCCTTGGCCGAGGCCACAGTAGCGCGCGCATTCTGCAGGTCAGCTTGCGCTTGCAGCAGAGCGCCCTGATAGATAGAAGGATCGAGCTTGGCGATAACCTGGCCCTTCTTCACCCGCGAGTTGAAATCAGCAAAAAGAGAGGCAATCGTGCCTGACACCTGCGAGCCGACCTGCACGCTGGTGACGGCATTAATCGTGCCGGTGGCTTCGACCACCTGGCGGATGTCTCCCCGTTCAACCGGAGCGGTAAAATACTGGACGCTGTCTCCGCGGTTGAAAACAAAAGCCGCCAATATCACAACGACCAGGACAACCGCGATGAGAATCAGCCAACGCTTGCCGCTAAGTTTTATGTCAGTCAGTTTCACGGTTTTCATTTCCTACTTGATTAGACACGTCTACTCCTAAAAAAGTCTCCACCAGTATAGCGAGATAACAAAATTTAACTGATGTGGGCCGATGGTCTTTTACACTTCTTTACACTGGCGCAAAATATTTAAACATGGGCAGACTATTTGTTGAGAAGCGCGAGCTCTTCAGACGGGTTGCTCCTCGCAGGGCGCTGCATGGGAAGCTGTCGTTTCCGCTGAAAACGAGCTAAAATAACGTATTAAATCGACTGGATTCATCTTAAACAATTACAGAGAAGGACAATATGGCCGAGCTTCTTCATGCGCGCGAGGCAGCACAAATCCTGGGAGTGAGCTATTCCACTCTCAAGCAATGGATCTATCACGGCAAGCTGCGCAGCGTGCGCACGCCGGGCGGGCATCACCGGGTCCCGCGGCGTGAACTGGATCGCTATTTGCACCGCCGCGGAGAAAAAGTCGGCGCTGAACGGCGGCGCGGCTTTCGCCGCATCAGCGGACGCAACCAGCTTGTGGGTCGCGTTGTCGAAATCCGCAAAGAAGGATTGCTCGCCCAGGTGAAGCTCTCTATTGGCGGGCAGCAGATTACCTCCATCATTACCGCTGATGCCGTCCGCGAAATGGGCCTGGAAGTAGGACAGACAGCGGCGGCGTTGATTAAATCCACTGAAGTCATGATTCTTACAGTATAAAACCATGTCATTGAGAAAATTCCTGTTCTGCTTTGCGCTTACCGTCCTGATTTTGCCTCTGGCAAAAACCCAGGAGCTTCACATCGCCGCGGCCGCCGACCTGAATTTTGCCCTGCCCGAGGTTGCAAAGGCCTTTGAGGTCCAGACCGGGAGCAAGGTGTTGCCCTCCTTCGGTTCATCGGGCAATCTGTTCGCGCAAATCCAGAGCGGCGCGCCGTTTGACGTTTTTTGCTCCGCAGATATGGAATATCCACGGAAACTCGCCACTTCCGGCCATGCCTTGCCGCAGACTCTGCGCCAGTATGCTTCCGGGCGCCTGGTGCTCTGGGTTCGCAACGAATCGAAATTGAATTTCGAGCGTGACGGAATCAAGACGCTCCTTGACCCCAGCATCAGGAAGATCGCGATGGCTAACCCCGAGCATGCGCCTTACGGGCGTGCCGCAGTTGCGGCATTGCAAAAGGCCAAACTATACGATCAGGTGAAAGAGAAGCTGGTGCTGGGTGAGAACGTCTCTCAGACGGCGCAGTTTGTGACCTCGGGCAATGCAGATGTGGGCATGATCTCACTGTCGCTGGCGCAGGCCGCCGATCTTCAAAAGCAGGGTCGCTTCTGGAAGATTCCGCCAGAGATTGCAGAGAGCCTGCCACAGGGGGTCATTGTCCTGAAGCAAAGCGCTTCGCCAGAGATGGCGGAACGATTCGTGGAGTTTTTCGCATGCGGCCCCGGTCAAAAAATCCTCGCACGATACGGATTTGAGGTTGGTTCAACAAAGTGTGGTGAGTGACTGAGCGAATGAACTGGCAGGCAATCATCTTGACACTGCGATTGGCCGTGACAGTTTCCGCGGTTCTCGTAATCATTGGCCTGCCGCTGGCTTACTGGATCGCCTTCTCGCGCCGGCGCTGGAAATTCCTGGTTGAATCTCTCGTCGCCATGCCGCTGGTGCTGCCTCCGACTGTCCTGGGTTTTTATTTTCTGTTGTTGCTGGGGCGCAGTGGAATGGTGGGCTCGTGGCTCAATCGCGTCTTCGGAGTGACTCTTCCTTTTAGTTTTTCCGGCCTCGTGGTGGCATCGGTTTTATATAGCCTGCCTTTTGCTGTTCAGCCCTTGGTGGCAGGCTTCGCCGCTGTCGACCGCAAATTGATTGCAGCATCCGCGCTGTTGGGAGCTTCACCGATGAGGACTTTTCTGCGCGTTATCCTGCCGCTCTCGCTGAGGCATCTCATTACTGCAGTTGTGCTCAGCTTCGCCCATACTCTGGGAGAGTTCGGCGTGGTGCTGATGGTGGGCGGCAATATTCCCGGCGTGACCCGCACCATCTCCATCGCTATCTATGACAACGTGCAAGCCCTGGATTACGCCAGCGCCAACCAGAACGCGCTTTTCCTGCTGATCTTCAGCTTTGTCGTTCTGTCGCTGGTTTATGCGGTCAACCGGCGCGCTTTTGCCGTTGGGACGGTGCAATGAACCGGGTTTCGATACTGCCGGAGAAGGCCAAGGGGGTTGACCGGCTTCTTCTCCAGATCACAAAGCAATTCGCAAAGAGCAAGAACGGAGCCGCAGGATTTTATTTGGACATAAGCTCCGTAGCACAAGCTGGAATCACTATCCTGTTTGGCCGCTCCGGCGCCGGCAAGAGCACGCTGCTCGATTGTATTTCAGGTTTGCTTCCTCCCGATAGCGGGCGTGTGGCTCTTTTCTCAGGAGCGGAAGAAGCGATATTCTTCGATTCCGAAAAGGGAATAAATATCACTCCCGCCCAGCGCCGGATCGGATACGTCTTCCAGAACCTTGCGTTATTTCCACATCTGACCGTCAACGCCAATGTGGAATATGGTCTTAGCCATCTTGGTCGTGAGCAGCGGCAGCAACGCCGCGCAGAAATCCTGCACCTATTTCACTGCGAGTCTCTGGGTGAGCGCAAGGCCGATGAAATCTCTGGAGGCGAACGCCAGCGCGTGGCCCTCGCCCGCACCCTGGTCACCGAGCCGCGCATCCTTCTTCTCGATGAACCCTTGAGCGCGCTCGATGTGAGCACTAAGCTGAAGATCCTGGAAGACTTGGAGGTGTGGAACGAGCGACGGCGTATTCCTATCCTGTACGTGACCCACAGCCCGGCGGAGGCAATGAGGCTGGGAGAAAATGTGATTTATCTCGAGAACGGTCGTGTGCTGAAGCAAGGGAAGCCGGAAGAGCTTCTCCGCAATCTGTCCAGTTTCGATTAAAATCTTCCCACAAACACCGGCTCAGGCTGCAACTCGATTCCAAAATTCTCCCGCACGCGCTGCTGGATCTCATTTTTTAAAGCAACAATGTCTGCGGCGCGCGCGCCTCCGCGATTCACGATTGCCAGCGCGTGTTTGCTTGAGATTCCCACTGCTCCACGCACAAACCCTTTGTTGAATCCAGCGTGCTCCACCAGCCAGGCGGCGGAGATTTTCACGTTTCCATCCGAAGCAGGGAATTGCGGCACGCGTTCTCCATGAGCTGCTGATTGCCGACAGACCTCGTCATATTGTTCCGACGTGACGATTGGATTCTTGAAAAAGCTTCCGGCACTGCGGCAATCTGCATCGCCTTCGACCAGCAGCATGGCTTTCGTGCGGCGGATGTGACGCACAGCTTCGCGCGTCTCCTGCAAAGTTGGGGACTTCGTGCCGAAAAATGTTTTCAAGTCGGCGTATGCAATGCGCGGAGCAGCGCCCGGAGTGAGCGCATAAGAAACGCGCAGGACAATATAACGCCCGCGCGCGGAAGAGTTAAAGATGCTGGCGCGGTAGGCAAAGCCGGAGTCGCGATTTTCAAGTTCGCAAATGCTGTTCTGCTCCAGGTCGAGAACGCGAACGCGAGTGATCGTCTCCGCGACTTCCTGTCCGTAAGCTCCCACGTTTTGTACCGGAGTCCCGCCCGCGGTGCCGGGAATCCCGCTCATGCACTCGATCCCCCCGCAGTTCAGGTTGACAGTGTGCGCAACAAAGCTGTCCCAATCTTCGCCTGCGCCCGCTTCGAAGATGATTTTGCCCTCTTTGCTCGATTGGGTAATCCCGCGAAGAGCAATTTTTAACACCACGCCATCCCAACCTGAATCCGAGACCACGAGGTTACTGCCGCCCCCGAGCACAAACAGTTGCAATCCGCGCTCTCGCGCAAACGCGACCGCCGCGCTCACATCCTCTTCGTTTTGCGCTTCAATGAAGTAGCGCGCCGGGCCGCCAACCTGAAAGGTGGTCAAGGGCGCCAGGGGAACATGTTCCTGAATCTTCACGAAAGTCAAGATTACCAGAACAACTCTGGGAAGTATGAAGGGCGAAATGAGAAGTAGGAAGTCAGAGTATGACTAAAGTTGCTACTTCTTCCCTCTGACTTCATACTTCTGACTTCGTACTTGCCGCTTCCATCCCTTACAATTAAGATCAAATCTAATTTTCTGGAGGACCACAAGATGCCGATGTATCCCGAACTCATGCTGATTCCTATGCGAGAGGAGCTGACCCGAGCTGGAATTAAAGAGCTGCGCACTCCTGCGGAGGTTGATGCCGCGCTTACCGGCCAGGGCACGGCGATGGTGGTAGTGAATTCCGTGTGCGGATGCGCTGCCGGCCGTATGCGTCCTGCGGTTCGGATCGCGCTGCAACACGGCACGTTGCCGGAAAAACTCTACAGCGTTTTTGCGGGACAGGACGCAGACGCCACGCAGCAGGCCCGCTCCTACTTCACCGGATATCCTTCATCCTCCCCTTCCATCGCACTCTTGCGCGACGGCAAGCTCGTCTATTTCTTGCAGCGCAACCAGATCGAAAACCGCGAAGCCGCTGCCATCGCCGCCGACCTCACCCGGGCCTTTGATCAATTTTGCAGCCCCGTGGGAAGTCAGAAGTAGGAAGTAGGAAGTCAGAAGTAAGAAGTAGGAAATACGAAGTGAGAACTCTTCCTTACTTCGTACTTCTCCCTTCTGACTTCGTACTTGGTTCTGACTTTTACTTTGCTATTTCGGTTTGCATGAACGCCTTGACCACAATCTGGCGTGGATCGAGCCCTACCGGAACCATGGTGAACAGGATATAAGGCTTCAGGGGAGGTTTCGCCTTCTCGTCATAGCGAATTACAGAAACGTCGCCCGAACCGGAGTCAACCACGAGAAGATATTGCTGGCTGGGGGTGAAAGCCATAGCGTCGGGCTTTTCGCCTACGGG
>DASREY010000054.1:0-13039 GCA_035651775.1 Terriglobales bacterium | reverse complement strand
CCAGAAGAAAGAGGCATGGAAAGATTTACAGATGGTCATGAAAGACATGGGCCTGACCATGCCAAAATCGAAATAGAAGCAGTTGCCAGCATCCAGTTGCCGGTTGCCAGTGAAGAAAACCGCAGAGGACGCTGAGGAACGCAGAGGCATTGCGAACAACGCCCGGGCTACACTCTTTCTACAGCCCAAATTCTACTCACAGCAGTCAGGTTTCCGGTTCATTGATAAACTGCTTTTAAATCCGCGCAATCCGTGAAATCCGCGGGTAAGGTTTTGGCTGAATGCTGAGTGCTGAATGCTGAGTGCTAAATTTTGCGATGTCGCGGTTCCCCTGCCGCTGGAAGGCGTGTTCACCTATCGCATCGGAAGCAATGGCATCGAACCGGTTGTGGGCGGAAGGGTGCTGGTGCCCTTTCGCAACGAAAGGCTTGCCGGGGTTGTTACCAAGCTTCACGACACGCCGCCAAGTGTTGAAACCAAGGTAGTCATTGATGTGCTCGATCATCAGCCGATGCTGGGCGATGACTTGCTTCGGCTGGGCGAGTGGATATCCCAGTATTATCTCGCCCCCATTGGCGAGGTGTTGCGCGGCATGCTGCCGCTGGCTGCCGATGTCAAGCGGGCCCATTTCTATCGCATTACCGATCTGGGCAGGGAAGTACTGTTTCAATCGGCGACTGTTGGCTCCTCTTTGCGCTCGAAGAAAACTCATGAAGAGCAGGTGGAAGAGATGCGCGTGCTCGATTATCTTGCCAACCGCGAGAGCTCGAGCCAGAGTTCGTTGCGCGCTGCCCTTCGCACACCACCAAGCGCCCTCACCAGCCTGCTGCGTAAAAAATGGATTACCCGCGAAGATGCTTCTTCAATACGCGATAGCCGTCGTTTACAAAAGATTGCGGTACTGAAGCCAGAGGCGTCGCCCAAAGCTACCGCACAGCAGAAAAAAATCATAGAAGCCTTGCAGCAGAAAAGTGGCCGCATGCCGCTGGAAGAGCTATGGCGTCAGGGCAGCTCGCGCGGCGCCTTGCAGACTCTGGTGAAGCATGGCGGAGTTGAAATTATCGAAGAACCGGTTGTTTTTCATGTTTCCGGACTCAAAACTAAGTCTTCGCGCGATTTTGAATTGAACCTGGAGCAGCGCCTCGCTCGAGAAAAAATTCTTCAGAGCACAGCCGCGCGAAAATTTAAGGTCGCTCTGCTGCATGGTGTAACCGGCTCGGGGAAAACAGCCGTGTATCTTTCGGCCATGCAGTCGGTTTTGGCCGAAGGCCGCTCGGCGATCTTGCTGGTTCCAGAGATCGGCCTCACCCCGGCGGCTGCCGCCAACCTGCATAATCTTTTCGGAGACGAAGTTGCCATTCTGCATTCGGCGCTGTCGCCCGACGAGCGCGCCGAACAATGGCGGCGCATTCGTGCAGGCGATGCCCGCATTGTTGTGGGTACGCGCTCGGCGGTCTTCGCTCCTGTCCGCGACCTGGCGCTGATCGTGGTGGATGAGGAGCATGATTCCTCTTACAAACAGGAGGAGACCCCCCGCTATCACGGACGCGATGTTGCCGTCATGCGCGGCAAGCTGGCCGGGGCGGCCGTAGTGCTGGCTTCGGCGACGCCATCGCTCGAGTCCTATCACAACACGCAACAGGGAAGATATGAGCTGATCGAGCTGCGGCAGCGGGTGGAGCAACGTCCGCTGCCGGAAGTCGAAATTGTGGATATGCGCGCCGAATTCAACCAGACCGGCGAAGACAGAATCTTTTCCCGCCAGCTTGCGCAGGAGGTGCGCGAGCGCCTGGAGCGGAACGAGCAGGCCATGATCCTGCTGAATCGCCGCGGATACTCCCCTGTTGTCCTCTGCCGCGCTTGCGGTGAAACTGTGCAGTGCCGCAACTGCGCCATTGCACTTACGCATCACAAGCGCGCCAACACGCTCATCTGCCACTACTGCGGATACCGCCAGGGGGTGCCCAGGCTTTGTCCCAAGTGCAACAGCGAACACATTTTCTTTTTGGGAACAGGGTCGGAAAAACTGGAAGAGCGGCTGCACCAGGAGTTTCCCCGGGCGCGCATCGGCCGGCTGGACCGCGATACAGTCCGCCGGCGCGAGGACTTCGAGCGCGTCCTCAGCGCCTTTGACGCCGGCGAACTCGATCTGCTCGTGGGCACGCAGATGATCGCCAAAGGACACGATGTCCACGGCGTGACCCTGGTCGGCGTTGTAGGGGCTGACTTCGCCCTGGGCTTTCCTGACTTCCGGGCCGCCGAGCGCACTTTCCAGTTGCTGACCCAGGTGGCCGGACGAGCAGGACGAGGCACTCTGCCGGGCAAGGTGATTCTGCAAACCTATTTTCCCGATCACTACGCCATTCAGTATGCTGCCAAACACGACTACGACGCTTTCTGCGAAAAAGAGCTGCGCTTCCGTAAATGGATGAACTATCCGCCCTTCACCACGGTTGCCAACCTGGTGGTGCGCAGCGATCAGTTGGAGCGCGCCATGCAATACTCCGGACAGTTAGGACAATGGTTTGAGAAAAACAAGAGCAAAGGGCTGCGTGTCATGGGTCCGGCGGCAGCGCCCATCGTGCGCCTGAAGCGCGACTACCGCTACCACTTCGTGCTCAAGTCCGAAAGCCGGGAGCGGCTGAACGGAACCCTGCGGGCAATGCTGAAGCACGCGGTGGAGCGCAAGATCCCACGAAGCAACTTGATCGTGGATGTGGATGCGGTTAGTTTGCTTTAACAATGTTTCCATCCGGAAATTAACCTGGGTTTCTTTGCTGAGAACTGAGAACCAAGAACTGAGAACTGCTATCGCTAGCGCAACCATCCTCGCACCGCATCTACCCCTTGCCGGACTTTGTGCCAGTCAATCTTGTTGGGAAGAGGCGCGGGCATGAAGGTCAGGGCAAACATCAACAGGGCGAAGACGGCCAGCCATTTGCGTTCACGGCTCAGGCCAGGGTATTTGGGAACGGAGGGGTGGTATCCACCAAAGACCAGCAACATACCAAACCACAGCAACCAGCCTGCCCACAACCAAAGGCCCATCACCAGCAGGGCAATCGTGAGAATGCGGGTGACATAGTAGTGCGCGCGCGGCCAGACCGCGTAGAAAATGTGTCCTCCATCGAGCTGGCCGCCTGGGAGCAAGTTCAGCGCGGTAGCGAACATTCCCACCCACGCCGCCACAGCTACGGGATGAAGGTAAATCGAACTCAAAGGCGAATGAATTCCCTCGCCCATGCGGATCAGATAGAAAATCGCAGGATACCCCAGCGGAAATCCCGTCGCTTTCACCAGGGCAGGATCAACCTTCGACATTCCCAAACCTGCAACCAAGGCCGGGACCGCAAGCAAAAAACCGGCAATAGGGCCGGCAATGCCAATATCAAATAACGCAGCGCGCGAGGGAAAGGGAGAGCGGATACGAATGAATGCTCCCATGGTTCCAATCAAAGTTGGCGCTGGGATGAAATAGGGCAGCGTGGCTTGCACGCTGTAGCGCCGGCAGGCTACGAAGTGCCCCATCTCATGGGAGAGCAGGATGAGCATCAGCGTGGCCGAGAAAGGCACACCCAGTAAGAGGCGAGAAGGCTGCTCCCAAATCCATGACAAAGGCAGAATGCCCTGTGAAAAGGAAAACATGGGTTGGTTGTTGATGAAGTCGCTCTGTAGCTGCGCTCCCGTCAGCAGGGTGGTAAAAATGGTCGCCAACAACAGTCCTGCTGCCCGCCAATAGTGCAGCTTTGCCGCAGGGCCCTCATCGGCGGGTTCGTCTATATGGTTTGAAAGCCGGTTTCCATTGGGTGAGCCAATCTGCAATGGATCAGAGGACGCCATAAAACCAGGATGATTGATAGATGCGGGGTGGGGCGTATGGGGAACGAATCTGGCCTGCACCGTTCTGCCTGGCTGGCCGGGCCTGGCGTCCACTGTGCCAGGGGCAGCATCTAGTCGATCGATTGTAGCTCCTTGCCTGGCTTGAAGCGCACCGCCTTGCCGGGCGGTATGCTGACCTCGGCGCCGGTCTTGGGGTTGCGGCCAATACCGGTCTTACGCGGACGCACATTGAACACCCCGAAGCCCCGCAGTTCAATGCGGTCGCCGCGGGCCAGCGCGCGTTTCATGCTTTCAAAGACGGTTTCCACAGCCTGCTCGGCTTTGGTCTTGGTGATGCCGGTTTTAGTGACAACTTCGTTAATAATATCGAGCTTGATCACGAGCGGCTCCGGATGTACGGGAATTACCCTGAACTGCGGATAGTAAAAAGCATGGCCGCAATTGTCAAATCATTTCACAAAACCAGCCAAGCCCTCGTAGGCCAGGATCAAAGAAAAAAGTCGAAAAAAGTCTGAGAGAAGCCAAGCTAGCCTCTCTGTTAAGATAATTCACTTCGTACTAAAAAAATCATGGTTCTTTCGCAAGGCGGGCATTGACGGCCTTGCGGGCAGAGGCGAGGGCACAAAGGCGATGGCAATCAAATGTGACAAGTGGATCCGCAGAATGGCAATGGAGCATGACATGATCAATCCCTTCTCCGAAAAGCAGGTGAAGGAGGGAGTGATTTCCTATGGAGTGTCTTCTTACGGATACGATCTACGGGTAGCCGACGAGTTCAAAATTTTTACGAATGTGAACTCTTCCATTATTGACCCCAAAAAATTCGACGAGAAATCGTTTGTCAACATCACCTCCGAGTGCGCCATCATCCCTCCAAACTCTTTTGCCCTGGCCCGCTCCATTGAGTACTTCAAAATCCCCCGCGATGTTCTGACCGTGTGTGTGGGCAAATCCACCTATGCCCGCTGCGGCATCATCGTCAACGTAACTCCATTTGAGCCGGAATGGGAGGGTTTTGTCACACTGGAAATATCCAATACCACTCCGTTGCCCGCCAAGATTTACGCCAACGAGGGCCTGTGCCAGATATTGTTTTTCCAATCCGACGAAGTCTGCGAGACCAGCTACGCCGACCGCAAAGGAAAATATCAGGGGCAGAAGGGCATCGTGTTGCCTAAGCTGTAGCTGAAGCGATCACAAACGCCCGCTCCAAACCAAGTATTGACAACGGAGTACTCTCTTTACCGTTTGCTTTCCGATTCCTTAAAAAGATATTTAATGCTGGGTTTGTAGATCAGCAGGTTGGGAAGCGAGCCGGTCCGGTTGATCTTGAGACAGTTTCTGTCGTACCACTCGATGATGCCGCGAATCTCTTCTCCATCATTGAGCACGATCACCATTGGGGTCTTGGTCTGGATCTGCTTTTGATAGTAGAAATTTTCCGCGTGCGTCTGTTCCGGCGGGGCAGATTTCTTGACCGAAGGCAAAGACCGTTCTCCCCGTTCCGGCATTCCCGGGTTGCGTTCGGAGGATTCGTTATTCCTTGGAGGCCGTGGCGCCGGTCTTTCGGCGCGGCTGGGCAAAGACGGACGAATGAGTTTGCGATTGGTAAAGCCCTCTTGCTCTGCAACATTAGAGGCCTCGCTTGCGGGTACGGCGGGCTCCGGGGACTTCTTTTCCTGGGCACGCGCTACGGCAGCGGAGGAGTCAAGTGTATCTTTCATGGTCTTTTCCGGCCAAAGGTATCCAATAGTCAAATTGGGAGGTGATGGACATAAAAATAACACAGCAGGCCCGGAGTTGCCACTTTACTTTTTAAGGTAGGGGGCAAATTTATTGATAGCCATTTTGCATACAAAGTGATATTACTAGCTCCCAAATCAGCTTTATCTCCCAAACTTTGTTTACTGGCGCCACGGGCCTTGATTCGTATTGGAGCGATGTGTGTCCTGAGGCAAGGTTATGGGACATGACACGAAAACCAACTCCGCAGCACTAAATACGACGGAGACGACTATCTAGGGGGCGCTATGTACTGGAATTCTAAATTTTTGCTTTGGGGACTTGCCATGCTGCTCCTGCTGGCTTCGCCCATGGCTTTTGCCGCAACTCAGAACGCGGTTGTATACGGCACCGTCTATGACGCCGCCGGCAACCCACTTTCAGGCGTTGATGTAACCCTGGAAAATCCGGCGATCGGCTTTACTCGTAACGCCACCACCGGTTCCGACGGTTCCTACACCTTTGCAGAAGTGCCTCCCGCTGAAAACTACAAGCTGAGCGCCAACCAGACAGGCAAGAAGATTGACGTGCGCTCGGGCATTACGGTCAACGTAGGCGATGAGCGTGTCATCCTGCCTCCGTTGAAAGAGCAGCCGGTTGCAACCAACCAGCCGGTGGAAACGAAGCTGGAAGCGCCCTCCGTCACCAATGAGACTGTCAGCACCACCATCAGCGGTGTCATCACCGGAGATCAACTGCGTTCGCTGCCTGTGGCCGTGAATAGAAATTTTCTAGGCTTGGGGTTAATCCCTGCCAATACCCATGATGTGGAACAGGGCTCCAGCCTGGCGGGAGCTTCCTTCAGCATTTCCGGCAACCGCCCCTCCAGCAACAGCTTCCTGCTGGATGGCGCCGACAACGTAGCCTCCAGCAGCAACCAGGCTGTCCCCTTTCAAGTGAATGACGCAGTGCAGGAGTTCCGCGTCATCTCCGGGACCGCCAATGCCGAATACGGACGCAATCTCGGCGGCACGGTTAACGTGGTTACCAAACGCGGCGGCAATGGCTTTCATGGCAACGCGTTCGGCTACTTCAACAACGATGCGCTCAATTCCAGCAGTCCGCTCTCGGTATATAACGGCACTACGTTTGACAAGGCGGCCGCCTATGCCGGTCCGGTTAATTCAACCTTCACCGGCTTTGCGCCCCTGACCTACAACGATTATGTGGCCAGCGCGGCGAACAGCAAGTTCTGCACCAATTCAATCAGCACGGCAGCCGGTCCCGGTCTCGCCCCCTGCGCCGCCACACCCGGACTGTTCGGCAAGAACACGTTTTTCGATCCCGCGAGCATTTTGAAGGCGAACGACAGCCATAAGATTCCTTTTGACTCTAAGCAGTTCGGGCTGAACCTCGGCGGGCCCTTCCGCAAAGATAAATGGTTTGGTTTTGCCAGTTATGAAGGCACCTTGATTAAGAACCCTAATCCGGTTTTTGAGCGCGTACCTTCCACCTTTGACCGCACGTATGCGCCGTTTGGAGCAGTGAATTTCGCCGCTACCAATCCCAGCTACGTGCTCGACCAGAAAATTCTGGGGTTGTTTCCAGCATCGAACGTGGTGGGAGTCCCCGGAGCGCTGGAATTCTTCCGCGGACAGGCGCCCAACTACACTCACGTACACAATGCACTGGGCCGTACCGACTATATTCAATCGGATAAAACAAGCTGGTCGGCGCGTTATGCCATGCAGTTTCTCAACGAGCTTCACGATGACTCGCTGCCCTCAAGCGCAGCCTATGCCGGCAACGGCGCTTTTCGCGATGTCTTGAATCAAAACCTGAACCTTTCCTACACCCATACTTTTACGCCAAGCTGGATCACCGAAGCGCGTGTAGGCTTTAACCGCTTCCGCGTCAATGAGACTGCGCAAGACCACAATCTCGACGCCCGCACCCTGGGCTTGCCCGGCGCAGGCCTGCCCACGGTTTTGTTAAATGGAATTGACCCGCAATATAGCGGGGCGACTCCGGGTAAGGCTGGGGCAATCGCCAGTTGGGCCGATTTCTTTACCGGCGCCAACGCTGCCTTTTTTGCCGCCGAACAGTTTCCCACGCTGGATTACCTGTTCCCCTTTGCGCGCCTGGGCGCACCGTTGGGCGCACCTACACATCGCCGCGATACAACGATGTTCTTTGCCGATAACACCTCATGGACACACGGCAAGCACTCGATCAAATTCGGCGCCGAGATTCGCCACCTGGACAACGAATATACCGACGCCTCATTTGCCCGCGGCTTCATGTATTCCTCAAATATTGGCGAGTTCACCAGTGACAGCGAAGGTTGTAATCAGGAATGCGCCATTAATCGCGGAGCAACCAACGCTTTTGCCGCTCCCAGCTTCGATTTCTACCAGCAGCAACAGACTGCCTTCGCCACGCGCCTGCATTCCTGGGCCTTTGGTGGATTCCTGCAGGATGCTTGGCACATCCACTCGCGCGTGACCCTGAACCTGGGCGTGCGCTACGAATATTTCGGAAGTCCCGAAGATGCTCACAACCAGCTTTGGAACTTTGACCCCATCGCGAACGGCATGGTGCAGGAAAATCACTCCAATGTTCTTGATCCCTGGGGGCAGCCCTGCACTTCGTTGCCTTCCTATGACGCACTTTCGGCCGGAGTGACCACCGCCCCGAACATTAACCGGGCATGGACGTGCAACAGCAGCTCAAGCGGCGTGTTCAATCAGATTACCCGGGCGGACAAAAACAACTTTGCGCCTCGCGTCGGCCTGGCCTGGGATGTATTTGGCACAGGCCGCACCGTCGTCCGTATGGGGGGAGGCATGTTCTACGATCAGCTTCCAGCCAGCTACACCGCCCAACTGATGTACAACCGCCCGGTTACCTTTGCCAGCGGCAATGCGTTGTTTGGCGTGGTGCGCGATATCCGAGGAAAAAAATTCTGTCCGGCGAACAACTTTACGACCTGCGGAGTGGGAAGCGCGGTGGTTAACCCCGCCGTGCTGAACTCGCTTTCCCGCGATGGCGTAAACCCCAACAGTTTTTATGCCAGTGCCGCCGAGCCATTTGCCATTTATGCGCGCGATACTCGCCACACGGCAACGCCTTACTCAATGCAGATGAGCGCTTCCATTCAGCAGCAGATCAGCAATAAGCTGACCACGGAAATCGGCTACATCGGCGACCTGACTCGCAAGCTGCCGGTTATCTACAACCAGAATTTCGGGAATGAGTTCAACCTGTTCAATGGCGCCGCCGGGAACCTTACTTTCTTCCCGGTCTTCACCATGACCAACGAGGGCAGCTCCAGCTATCACTCCGGGTACTTCCGGGTACGCGCGGCAGAGTGGCACGGCCTGCACTTGAACGGCACCTACGTGTTCTCCAAGGCGATCGACAATGCTTCCAGCAGCACCTTCAATACGCTGCCGCTCAGCTTGTCAAATCTTTCCATCGGCTACGGGGTGTTCGGTTCAGACAATCCGACGGCGCAGTGCGTTTTCTTTGGAGTGTTTTGCACTATCGGCGGCGAGCGCGTTCCGTTGACCATCCCCACCATCAACTTCAACCCCAGCGCGGTCACAACCACCGGGGCAGGGCAGCCGTTGGTGACTTCTTACCTGCTCCCCCAGAGCTCGGGCAATTTTCTGCGCAACGACCGTGGGCGTTCCGATTTCAACTCCAGCCACCGCGGAGTGGTCGACTACACCTGGGACGTGCCTTCGCTTAGCAAAAACATGGGCGCGCCTGCCTGGCTCGATGACTGGCAACTCAGCGGCGTCTTTACGGCGCAGTCCGGCCAGCCGTTTACCATCTTTGCCGGGCCTATCGCAGGCGAGCTGAACCAGCGTGTGAACGTGCTTGGGCCGGTGCATGTAAGCAATAATCCCAATGGCGCTATCAGTGCCGCCAATCTTCAGCTTGCCTCGCAGTCGGCGCTTTGCGCCGGGCCTTACCCGAACGCGACAGGAACCCCCGGCTTCCAGGGCAATGTCTTCCAGCCCTTGCCGGGCACGGCCTGCACCGGCAACTCAAGCCGCAATGCTTTTACCGGGCCCGACTACGTGAACATGAACTTCGCGATTCAGAAAAGTTTCCATCTCGGTGGGGAAAGCAGAATGCTCACCTTCCGCACCGAGTTCTATAACCTGTTTGACCGCGCCAACTACTTCAACCCCATCAGCACCTATAGCACCGATGGCGTGACCGTGAATCCCGATTTCGGCAAGATCAAGTCTGCCCATGAGCCGCGGGAAATTCAGTTTGCCATACGCCTGACCTGGTAACTCGACCAGCTAACAAAAACAAAAAGGGCCTTCTCCGCGGAGAAGGCCCTTTTGTTTGCTGATGACGCCGCTATTGAGCCGGTCCTGGAGCAGGACAGTCACTGTTTTTGCTGATGCAGAGTTGATCAAAATGCACCACCTCGTCACGCAGGAAATCCGGATGGTTCAAGCTCCGATAGATGCCCCATTTGGGCCTTACCCAGGTGGTGCCGTTTCGCCAGACATCGATGCTATCGCTGCTGAAGGAGAGCAGTTGGGCGCCGTCGCTGATTCGGGTCAGGGTGAGCGAATAGCTCCCATTGAAATCGTAGGTCACGGTTTCCTGCGCATCGATCCACTCGCCTTCAAACGGGGTCAGATCGGTGCTGGTAAGAACTGTGGTTTGGCCCGACGAATTTACGTTAATGATTTGCAGAATGTCATTTGAACTTCCCGAACGCGGAGTGATGGTGATAATCGGCGCGCCATTATCTCCATCAACCGCTTTGATCTGGTGGATGTGTGTAAAACTCGGCGAGGGCTGAAAGCCATTGTCGAGCTTGAATGCCCAGCGATACATGACCGTATCGCCGAAAAATCCCCTGAGGGAATCGGGGGCCGAGGTAGCGGCCTTGATTTCATTGCGCTGCCTGTCGAAATTGACGCAGCGATCATTGTCGGGCGTGACATGGATATAAAAGAAAAACACCGGCTTGTTGAAGTCGTTGTCCCATTCCTGGGTGATGTGCGGGCCGAAGTCAGGATGGCTGCAATCCGGAACCTCTTCGGAGCTTCCTCCGAAGGTGCTGTTGATCAGTGTATAGGTGTCAGTCTGGCCATCGGCGGTGAGAACGGTCTGTGCCCGGAGCGCCAAACTGCTGAACAGCAGGAAAAACAGGGAAGCCTTGAGTGGAATTCTGTATGGCATAGAGAACATATCTGTCTACCTCGTCGAAAGTATTGCCGGCGTTTTCGCTTGGCGGCAGTGCGGGCAGCCTGTCCATGCGGCCTCGCAGAACGACAACAACAGAGTTGATGCGTGGGCTTGCCACATTGTTGTTCTGGCCGATAGGGATCGTGCCACGGGCTGTTCCGGGCCGAATGCCATCTCCTGATTTCTATCTCTTCGGCGCGAAATAGCCTTTACTTACCCTGACCCTCAATTTCGTATTCTCAGGTGTGATTTGGATAGAGTGGAACTGACCATCAGGCGAGAAATCGCCGGGTTTATAGGAAATTGAATACTGATTGCGGAGTTCGCCCTGAATCTCATTGAGATCGTCAGAAATATCGGAAAGCTTATAAGGATAGAATGCGCGGCCCCCGGTGGCGTCAGCCAGGGCCTGAAGATTATGGTCGCCGCTATCATGGACTTTGCTCAGGCTGGTGCTGATGGTGTAAACGGTTACTTCAGCGCGCTGCGCCATTTCAATCGCTTCTTGCCGCAGTACCCGACTCTGGTTGTCATCGCCGTCAGACAACAGAATGATTGCCCTCCGCACCGGCGTGCTGTTCTCTTCTTTCATCATCTTATCCCGGCAGGCGTAGTAAACGGCGTCCCACACGGCGGTGCCACCCCCCGGGCGAATGATCCGGATGCCGGCGCCGAGCTTGTCCAGGTCGTTGGTGAAGTCCTGGGTCACCTCTGAGACCTCATCAAATGCCAGGACGAAGGCTTTGTCAGATTGCGGCCGGATGGCCTTCCGCAAGAACTGCTCGGTCGCCTGTTGCTCGAACAGGAATCGCTCGCGAATGGAATTGCTGGCGTCAAATAGCAGCCCTACGCGCAAAGGCAGATCGGTCTGTGACTCAAAACCTACAATTTCTTTGGGAGGCAGGTTGTTATCCAGAACCTTGAATTGCTCCTGCTTCAGGTCTTTTACAAATTCGCCGTGCTTATCTGTGACCGTAAAGATCACCTGGACCAGGTCCACGAATTTCCTATACGTCTTTTCGGGCTTGAGGGCATCATCGGGCAGCGTGCTGTTGGCGGCACTCTCGTTAGTATTGGGGCCCCGGACGTTCAAGGCAGCCGGCGCTACAACAACCTGTTTGGTGCTGTTCACCTGCGGCAGCGCGGAGACCGGAGCAGGCTGGCTTTGCGCTCCGCCGGTGGAACCGAGCAGCACTCCAGACAAAATTAAGAGAGTAATCCTCATTGGCGCCATTTTAGCCGCTTACTTTTCGCTTACCCAATGTGACCGCTTTTAACTGGCAAACAAACGTCTCACCTATGAGCAGTTGGTTGGACGCCAAGCGGAGCAGCCCTGATATGGGGACGCTTTAAGCCTCGCCGCCAGAATCGCGGGAAAAACCGCGTCCGTTGGCTTTCTTAGTTCGCTTCTTAGCCCGCTTTTTGCGGCTTTTTTCTTTGTTGCAACTGCATCCTTGGGAGCCTTGAATAGTACCTTCATGGTTTCTTCAAAGCTCTCACGGGCTTTCTTACCTTCGTATTCTTTAGGCATTCAAAACCTAACTACTATGGTAGCTGTTTGTACCCAACCCATATAACCGTATCCTTATCTTCTAGAAGGGAAAATGGGTTTCCCATTGTCTCAACGCCAGCGTCTTTCAACATCCAACCTATCCAGGTTCCCCTGTTTTGATAATTTTTGCTACTCATAACCCATACTCCGGTTGCCATTTGCCCCCCCCATGTAATAGGTAGGAGTGTCATATTGTTTGCCTAGTTTGCGTATTGGAATCACCTTCCAATGAGCTTCTCGAAACACTTCTAGTATTTGGTTGGCGAGATGAATCGCCTCTCTGTCTTGTACGCTTCCAATTTTTACGGTGAGAAAATCCCTGTCTGGTTTTTTAGCGAGGCGCTCATTTTTTACCGCTTGATCCAGTTCCGTAAATAGTTTGTTGGTTTGTTCGGCATTAAGAAATCTGTCCGGGTGAATGTCACCGTGCGACAGGCTTTCAAATTCATTCTGCCAAAACGTTGCCTTCTGGTTAGCCTCTCTCAATTGTTCATCAAAAATCTGCTTATTGTTCGCATACTCGTGCAAGCTATTTATCTGATTCACTACGTCTTCGTGGTCGTGATAACCGACCCTTGCAACTTCCACAGCAAACTGAGTCCCATACACGAGCAGCATTATGGTGACAAAGACCAATACAGAGATTCCGGCAGTTTCCCCAATGTGTTTCTTCATGGCTGCCCTGCCGTATAGGAAACCGAT
>DASREY010000053.1:0-12611 GCA_035651775.1 Terriglobales bacterium | reverse complement strand
CAACGAGCATGCGCTTGGATGGACTCCAGCCTAGTTTGCCTGCCTCTCTGGCTTCACTGAATGAGTCCAGATGTCGTTTGGAGATTTCTTCCGATCCACATGTTTCCAGATGCTCCTGGATCTCTTTGACACCTGGAACCGCCTTCACTGCGCGCAAAAGCTGATAGATCTCATTTTGTGGGACCGTTCCCCAGAGAGTTACCAATCCGTGGTCGCATAGCACATGCAACTTGCGGGGATGAGAGAGTACCCGGCCTATGCGTGAGCGAACGCGGGCTTCGAGCACCTGTCCGGAAGGTTCGTCCGCCCTCAGGCTGGAGTGGAAGCGTGCCGATATTCCGGTAAGGTGATGTTGGGTGTCGAGCAGTGATTTCTTGGCGTGGCCCGCAGCCCGCTCCCACAGACGCCCAGAGCTTTTGACCAGCCTGGCACGGCGCGCTGGACCTTGCCTTGGATCTGTCAGATAGGCGGTTATGGCTCCGGCTCCGAGGCCGATGGCTCCCATCAGAATCCACCGAGTGAGTTTGCTTGTATCGCTCATAGGCGCCTCCTTAAAGCTTACTTTTAACGCAGTCTCGACTCATGTGGCTGTGACGGGTGTCACGCGCGTTCCCATAACGTCCAGGCGCCAGTTGTTGGTCAAACTGGGGAATCGGTGGAAATTCAGGAATACCGTTTTGGGCGCGTGAATGGAACGTTAGACCGATATGCAAACAGAAAGGGAAGAGGCGGTAATTTTAAGCACGTCGAGATTTAGAAACTCGTGCGATCTCTTCCACGCCATGGAAGCGGAAAATACGTAAGTTATTGACGGTTCAAGGTCAAAAAATCGGCTGAGCCGGAAGAAACCGGAGAAATCGCCCGGTTTTGACACCAAATTTGACCGACTCGCCCTTGTAGAACCTGTTCTGCACATGTGAATTTCCAGTGAAAGAATTGGGGACTTGTCACTCTGCCGATCCCATCTTTGTCTTTCTAACTCTGGAACGCCTGGATTCTTTTGGTTGTTGGAATGGATTTGGGTGTCTCCATTTACGTTCAGAGGCAAATGAACGAGAGTAAGCCAGCTCTTCAAAACATGGTGTCCATGTTCTGAGGAATTCCGTCTGTCAGATTTGACAGCAGACGAACTCTCTCTTCGATCCTATCTTCCTTTCTGTAGCGTCTGCTGTTTTTCATTCGCTTAGCCAGGCGTTACCTGTCCATAACAAGGGGGTAAGCCGTGGGCATAGCAACATGGTTCGCTGCGACTTTGCGTCAGTACCCGGAGATAGCTATCTTTCTCACCCTGGCCTTAGGGTACTTCTTCGGCAAGTTCACTTTCCGTGGCATTGGTCTTGGTTCGGTTACGGCTACGCTGCTGTCGGGCGTCGTGATCGGGCAGCTCGGGATCACGATCTCGCCTCCACTTAAGGCGTTTGTTTTTCTGATGTTCCTCTTCGCGGTCGGCTATGGCGTTGGGCCGCAGTTCGTCCGGGGTGTTGCCAAAGACGGTCTGCCGCAGGCGATTTTTGCTGCCGTCCAATGCGTGTTGTGTCTTGTGGCTGTAGTTTTGTTTGCCAAAATCGCCGGCTACGATCTCGGTTATTCAGCGGGGTTTTACTCAGGGTCGCAGACCATTTCTGCCGCGATGGGCCTCTCGACAGATGCGATCAATCGGCTGGGCCTGCCTGCCGATCAAGCCAAGCGCCTGATCGATTCAATGCCGATTGCGTACGCCGTGACATACATGTTCGGCACTGTCGGATCGGCGATCGTGATCGCACTGGTCGGTCCAGCGCTGTTTCGCATCAATCTGCAGGCCGCGTGCAAAGAGTACGAAGAGAAGCATGGAGGAAAAAAAGAGCTCGGCGGGGCCGGTTCTGCCTGGC
Source organism: Terriglobales bacterium (assembly GCA_035651775.1). Taxonomy (GTDB): domain Bacteria; phylum Acidobacteriota; class Terriglobia; order Terriglobales; family Acidobacteriaceae; genus QIAW01. The sequence goes on along the minus strand of DASREY010000053.1, from coordinate 10,740 downwards.
ACCGCTGGGAACTGCGGGCCTTTCGCGTGCAGCCCGGAGGCTTGGTCAGCGGCTTGCGAGCAGTGGAAGCAGAGGCGCTGCTTCCGCAATCCCGCGTCTTTGTTCAACGCATACGCCGCAATGGAGTCATCGAGGAGGCAACCGCAGACACGATCTTGCGTGAGGGCGACGTTGTGGCCGTTGCGGGTGCTCGCGAAGCCCTGGTGAGCATCATTGGCGAACGCGCCAGGCTGGCGGTTGCCGGTGGCCGTGAGGCGTTCACGAATCCCAGTGGCTCGATCGAAGTTGACGATCCCGAATTGCTGAATGTTCCCGTCGAGGGCGTCGACGTTTACGTAACCAGCAAGGAAGTAAACGGCAAGACTCTGGCTGAACTCGCCATGCGGCCCGGCGCCCGCGGCGTCTTTCTGCGGAAAATTTTGCGAGGAGCGGTTGCAACTTCGATTCCTATTCTGCCAAATACGAAAATCTTCCGAGGTGACATCGTTACTCTGGTGGGTCGCACGCAGGACGTGAGCGTCGCAATCAAGATGCTGGGCGTTCCGGACCGGGCGACCGATGTCGCCGACGTAGCCTTCATCGGCGCGGGAATCACTATCGGCGCGCTCATCGGCTCGCTGGTGTGGAAAGTAGCCGGTGTGCCACTGACCCTCTCTACAGCCGGCGGTGCACTTATCTCGGGACTCGTTTGCGGGTGGTTGCGCTCCACGCATCCTACCTTCGGCCGCATCCCGACCTCGACGGTCTGGTTCATGAATTCCGTCGGTCTGAACATCTTTATTGCCATCGTAGGGATCTCGGCGGGACCGGGCTTCGTCAATGGCCTGCGAACCCAGGGCATTGGCTTGTTCCTGTGGGGAGCCCTGGCAACGACCGTGCCTCTTATTCTTGGCATGCTCATCGGAAAATTTCTCTTCCGTTTCCACGATGCGCTTTTATTCGGTATCGTTTCCGGCGCGCGCACGACGACAGCTTCGCTCGGTCTGGTTTGCGATCTGGGCAAGAGCCAAGTCCCCGCGCTGGGTTATACAGTGACTTACGCCGTAGGCAATACCTTGCTCACAATCTGGGGCATGATCCTAATCCTGTTGTTATCAAGAGGCCAATGAAAGGAAAATATGGAATTTCTGGAACTCCACAATTTTGAGACCCTGAGCCCGTTTGAGATTAAAGACGAACTGATCAAGCTGGCAAAAAAGACTTCGCGAACAACACAGTCGGCTTTTCTCAATGCGGGGCGCGGCAATCCTAACTGGATCGCGACTACCCCGCGAGAAGGGTATTTTCTGCTCGGCCAATTTGCGATTACCGAGAGCAAACGCGTGATGGATCATCCGGCAGGGATCGGCGGAATGCCGCAGGCACAGGGCATCGCCAACCGTCTCGAAGGGTGGCTCGCGGAGCATTCCGATATGCCAGGTGCGTCCTTTCTTTCGGAGTTGGTTCCATTTGCGGTGAAGACGTTCAAGTTCGAACCAGACGCCTTTGTCCATGAACTTGTGGATTCGATCATTGGCGATAATTATCCGGTTCCCGACCGCATGCTGGTTCACAACGAGAAGATTGCCCACGAGTATCTGATGTGGGCGATGTGTGGCGAGCCGCGGCCCAGCGGCAAGTTCGATCTCTATGCCGTCGAAGGCGGAACTGCTGCGATGTGCTACATCTTCAAGTCGCTGAAAGCCAATCGTCTGCTGCGCCCTGGCGACACCATTGCGCTGGGCACGCCGATCTTCACTCCCTACATCGAGATGCCGCATCTGGAAGACTACGCCCTGAACGTGGTCAATATTCATGCTCCCCAGGAGAATCGCTTCCAGTTCACGGACATGGAGCTCAAAAAGCTGGAAGATCCAAAGATCAAAGCATTTTTCCTCGTGAATCCGGGTAATCCCACGGGTGTTGCGCTCAGCGAAGAAACCATCGCCAAGATCGCGAACCTGGTCAAGACGAAGCGTCGAGACCTCATGCTCTTGACCGACGACGTGTATGGAACATTTGTTCCGGAGTTTCGCTCGTTGCTCGGTGAGCTGCCGCACAATACCATCGGCGTGTATTCCTATTCGAAGTATTTCGGCGCGACCGGCTGGCGGCTGGGCATCATCGCGATCCATGAAGAGAATCTGTTCGACAAGATGATCGCGAAGCTGCCTGAAGATGACCTGAAAGCGCTCGACAAGCGCTACGGCGCACTCACGCTCGAACCGCGCAAAATCAAGTTCATTGACCGCATCGTGGCCGACAGCCGCGACGTGGCCCTGAACCACACGGCCGGGCTCTCGCTGCCGCAGCAGGTCATGATGAGCCTGTTCTCGCTGGTCGAGTTGATGGATGCCGCCAAAATGTATCAGAAAGCATGCCAGGAGATCGTCCACCGGCGCGCTTGGGCGCTGATCGATGGTCTAGGATTGCAACTCAGCCCGAACCCGTACTACGACGCTTACTATGGCTTGATTGATTTTGAGTTTTGGGCGCGTAAAAACATAGGAGAAGAAGCCGTCGAATACCTGAAGAAGAACGTTCATCCGCTTGATCTCGCCTTCCGCCTGGCCGAGGACCACGGAATCGTGTTGCTGAACGGCGGCGGCTTCGATGCGCCCGACTGGTCGCTGCGCGTCTCGCTGGCCAACCTTCCCGACGAGGTATACGAGGAAATCGGACGCGGAGTCCGATCCATTGCGCGCGGTTACCGGCATGCATTTGAAGCCTCAAAGCAGGCCGAACAACCTACTCGAATTGCTGCTGATTAGTCGAGTTGATGCCATCTTCGGCAGATACTGGGTACGTGTATTCATGGTCTCGGCTTCGATAAGCGCGACCAAGGGCAAAGGCGATGAACGCAAAGCGAAAGCGCTTACGGACAATCCTCCGGTGTCTGCTGACGATGGTCTGCATCCTCGCCCTCCAAAGCGACAGCTTCGCTTACTTGCAGTCGACTGGTTCTGGGCAGAACCAGAATCAGAGCCAGGGTCAAAATCAAGCTGCTCAGATTCCACCTGAGCAACTCGATTCTCTGGTGGCGCCGATTGCTCTTTATCCAGATTCGCTGCTGGCGCAGACCCTGGCGGCTTCAACCTATCCTCTGGAAATCATCCAGCTCCAGCAGTGGCTTGCGAAAAATTCCGGGTTGAAAGACAAGGCGCTTGCCGATGCTGTCGCGAAGCAACCGTGGGACCCGAGTGTTCAGGCCCTGGCCGCGCTGCCTGATGTGGTGAAGCGCATGGCAGGCGATATCCAGTGGACTACCGATTTGGGAAACGCGTTCCTGGCGCAACAGAGCGACGTAATGGATGCCGTGCAGCGCATGCGCAAGAAGGCGCAGAACAAAGGCAATTTGAAGACGACCGAACAGCAGAAAGTGGAAACCAAGGTCATCGAGAACAAGAGTGTGATCGTAGTCGAGCAGGCCAATCCGCAAGTTGTGTATGTACCATCGTATGATCCGGTCGTGGTGTATGGCCCACCAATCTATCCTTACCCACCCATCTACTATCCATACTACCCGGCGGGCTATTACGCTGCCGGGCTCGCGATTTCGTTCGGCGTTGGTGTTGCGATGGGCGCATTCTGGAGCGGCGGGTGGGGATGGGGATGCGGCTGGGGCAACAATAACATCAATATCAACAACTACAACAATTTCAATCGCAACTCAAATATTAATCGCAACGTGGGCAATCGAGGAAATGGTACTTGGCGTCACAATCCACAACATCGTGGCGGAGCCCCATATCGGGACAGAGCTACAGCAAACAGGTTCGGCGGTAGTGCCCGCGGAGACTCATTGGCCAATCGCCAGGCCGGTGCTCGCCGGCAAGTTGGCCGGCAGGGTGGCAATCTGGCCAGCGCTCGTGCAGGCGGCGGTGGTCTCGGCAATCGTCCTGCGAGCAGCGCATTGAGCGGCGGCGGCGCCGACCGCATCGGAAGCCGCGATCTCTCGCGCGGCGGTGGCGGAAACCGCGATGCCTTCGGAGGAGGATCTCGAGGTTCCAGCGGATTCAATGGGGCAAGCGCGCGCGCCAATAGCAGCCGTGGCGCTTCGAGCATGGGATCTCGCGGAGGAGGAGGATTCCGAGGTGGAGGCGGTTTTCGTGGCGGTGGCGGGCGACGCAGATGAGCGGTCCAGATTGCCGAAGCCAATCTCCAGGACGATGATATGAAATCAATCTCTGCAAATCGAAAGTCTTGCCGGATTCCCAGTTTCGTGCGTGCAGCCGCGTGCGTGCTGCTGCTCGCACCTGGGCTCCTTGCTGCACAACAATCTACAGTTAAAAAAGCCTCAGCTTCCTCCAAAGCCCGGCCTTCTGCCGCTCGAGGCGCCAAAACTTTTGATGCTCCACAGCAGGCCGCCGATGCGCTGATCAGTGCGGCCGAGAAGTTTGATGTGGACTCTCTCGAACAAGTTTTTGGTCCCGACGGCGACGATATTGTGCTTTCAGGCGAATATCCGCTGGACCGGCAGCGGGCTCTGGACTTCGCCGCTGAGGCACGCGAAAAGAAAAGTATTTCTATGGAGCCGAAAGTGGGAAATCGGGCGTTCCTCCTGGTGGGTAAAGAAGACTGGCCGTTTCCTGTGCCGCTTGTGAAGGTCGGAACGAAATGGTCATTCGATGCGAAAGCCGGCCGGCAAGAGCTTTTCAACCGGCGCATCGGCAGCAATGAACTGGACGCCATTGATATCTGCCGCGGCTACGTAGAAGCACAGCACGAATACGCGCTCGAGCCGCGCGAGGGTTACAACGTAAATCAGTACGCGCAGCGCATTATCAGTACTCCCGGCAAACAAGATGGCCTGGCCTGGCAGAACCCGGACGGTAGTTGGGGTGGTCCAATTGGGGAAAAGATTGCGCATGCAATCGAACAGGGCTATTCGGCTGATGCGCAGCCGTACCATGGTTATTTTTTCAAAATCCTGAAAGGTCAGGGCCCGGCAGCGCCGCTTGGTCAAATGGATTTTGTGCTCACAGGAGTGATGATCGGAGGCTTTGCCCTGATCGCTGCGCCGGCCGAGTACGGCGAAACCGGAGTGAAAAGCTTTATGGTCAGCCATGATGGCGTTGTCTATGAGAAGGACCTCGGACCGGCCAGCCTTAACGAGTTTATCAAAATGGAACGCTTCAATCCCGACCCTTCCTGGAAACCGGTGCTGGAACAATAGCGGAAGATTCTATCCTGGCCCCGCCTCGCGCATGATCATTTCGCCAGCAACCAGAATCATGAATCCAATGGTTGGTTTCCTGGTTCCACTGGCAATAATGACAGTTTCAGTTCGGTGTGACATCTGGCATTTTTTTGCGTGTAGCGAAAAAGAACCATCTGGCAGCTCGTGAAAAGGAAATAAAGCCATGGTCCAGCTCAATGTATCTAGAATCAAACGGTTCGTAGCTGTGCGTTCTGTCGTTCTCCTGTTATTGAGCACAATTGCTGTTGCCGACTCTGTGAAGGTCGAAGGTCTTATCAAAGCGCGCAACGGCAATACCATGATTGTGCAAACGAAAGACGCCCCAAAGCTTGTCGTCCTGCTGACTGACAATACGCAAGTAGGTCAGGTGCAAGGCATGTTGAAGGCCCGAAGGAAGGAGATGTCGATGGCGGCGCTCATTCCGGGTCTTGCGGTGAAAGTAGAAGGAAATCTGGACAACCAGAACCAACTGGTGGCTGACTCCGTCTCTTTCAAAGGCAACGACCTGAAACATGCGGAACAAATCCAGGCTGGTTTGCATGAGACGCAGACAGAGCTGGAAAAACAGAATGCTGAGCTGAAAGCGCAAAACGAAACCTTGCAACAGCACCAACAGCAGATCACAACCAACAAGGCGGCCATTGATGCTGCCATCGCGCGCTTTGGCCAACTTGACGACTACTACATTCTTGACGAGGTCACCGTATATTTCGCCAGCGGCAAGGTCAAAGTTGATCCGCAATACGCTCCTCAGTTGCTGGCGCTGGCAGAAAAAGCCAAGAACGTCAACGGTTACATGATCGAGGTAAAAGGCTATGCCTCGCCAAGTGGCAGCACAGCGCTCAATCAACAGCTCAGTGAGGACCGGGCCAGTGCGGTAACGAACATTCTGGTTCAGCAGGGCAATATTCCCCTGACCAGAATGCTGGCTCCGGGCGCGATGGGAGAGAGCCACCAGGTCGGCAACAACAAGACGGAGAAAGAACAGGCGCAAAATCGTCGCGTTGTTGTACGTGTCCTGCAGAACAAAGCCATTGCCGGAGTCTAGATGCTTGCTGATTTGTTCAACCAACTCGACCTGAATTCAATAATTGAGAAGAGAGGTACTTATGCAGCGCAGAATAGTTATGGTGAATTTGCTGGCGTGGTTTCTACTGGCACCGGTAACGGCCTATAGCGCAAGCGGCGATAAAACCAATGTCAAAGGCATGATCAATTCCCGGAATGGAGACACGTTGAGCGTGAAAGGTGCGGAGGGAACCGCAACGGTGGTCCTTACCGACAATACGAAAACGAAAGATGACAGGGGACTGTTTGGTCTGGATAAAGACTATCTCTCAGACGTTGTGCTGGTGCCAGGACTTAAGGTGTCTGTCGATGGAACCTCGGACAATCAGGGACGTCTGGTTGCCGATATGATTACGGTTGATGGCGACGATCTGGAAACGGCCGAGATGATCCAGGCAGGCATGAATCCTACTGCACAACAAGTTGCCACCAACGTGCAGGCCATTGAAGTCAATAAACAAGGTGTTCAGGCTAACCAACAGGAACTCGCAGTCCACAAACAGAAGATTCAACAGAACATGGAAGACATCAAGGAAAACACCGAGCGCTTTACCGCATTGAGCGATTATGACGTTAAGGACCAGGCAACGGTGAAATTCAATGTCGGCAGCTCCACCATCTCGGCCCAGGACCAGCAGCAACTGAAAAAACTGGCGCAAAATGCCACCGGCCTGACCGGATACATTGTCGAGGTGACAGGTTTCGCAGATTCCACCGGCAGCGCTGCGATGAATACAAAATTGAGCGAGGACCGCGCAAAGGCGGTGGTCGGTTTTCTATTTCAGCAAGGCAAAGTGCCTATGCGCCATATCGTGGCTCCGGGAGCCATGGGTGAATATGGACCCTCAGCACCGAACGAGACGAAAGCCGGGCGCGCCGAGAACCGCCGGGTTGAAGTGAAAGTGCTGGTCAACAAGGGCATTTCCGGCAGCTAGTTTGCATACTGCGGGCGGCCGGAAGCTACGAGGTAGTTCAATATGCGACAGGTAATTGTCTTGAGTCGGTCCTTTCTCGTGCTCACATTTTTGTTTGTGGGGCTTTTCTTCACGGGGCAAGCGGCTGCAGCACAAAGCCAACCGATCTCCGGAGTGCCGATGACGCCTATTGCACAATGGCCTCCGGCTCTGCCGGCCCCTGCCCCGGCATCAAATCAGGAAGAACCCTCTCCGTCCACGACCGCCCAGACCCTGGGAATCGGTAACTTCACTGCGACCGGCTCGGTGTGGAGCGTGTCCACAAATCAAGAGGGCGTGGCTGATGCTGCTCGTGAAGCGCGCTTCAGACTGGCTAAAGATCATCCACGCGTTTTCACCAATGATGATATTGCTCGGCTGCGCATTGCTGCAGGTGAGCCTCCAACTGCGCCTGCGACCGGAGTGATTACAAACGAACAAACCATGCCGGCATCGGATGTTGCCAACCAGGCCGCCTATGCCAGAACTTCGGGTGATTCGCAGAATAATCCGCCGGCTTCCAACTCGACCACACCTCCAGCCAACCTCAACCAGGATCGAACCCAGACAAAGCGCAGCCCATCTAGACAAGACAAGTAAGCATGTGGCTGGAGGATAAAGGCAAAAGGTTCTTGGATCTTTTGCCTTTATTCAATTTATCCGAGAGGTCGTGTGGTCACTGGCGCGTGGAAACTGATCATGGTCAGCAAAAGTGAGCTTTTATCTTTCTCAGCAATCTCAATGCTCAGTAGTTCTGCGCCTCGGTGGTAAAGAAACTGCGACTAAGGTTTCGGGCCGGCCCAGTCAGGGTTGTTCAGATTCCAGCCACCGCCGAGGGCCTTATACAGTTGCACGATGACGATGCGGCGATTGAGCTCTGTCGTGGCCAGAGCATTCTCTGCCGGAAACAACTGCTGCTGCGCCTCAAGAACTTCAAAGTAGCTTGCTTTGCCTGCGAGATAGCGCTGGAGCGAAACTTTGACAGATTCCTGGTACGCTTCCACCGAGCGGGCCTGTTCGGTACGAATGGCCTCATACTTCTCGCGGGAGACAAGGGCATTCGAAACATCCTGGAAGGCAAGCAAGGCGGTCTGCTGATATTGCAGCTTCGTCTCTTCCCAAAATGCAACAGTCTCGCGTCTCGCCGCTATGAGAGCGCCGCCATGAAAGAGCGGTCCCATCATGTTGCCGGCAACGCTCCAGGCAAGCGTTTGACCGGAGGAGAGCTGGGAGAGCGGAGCGCTTGCATGGCCATAAAGGGCGGTGAGGCCGATTCTAGGGAAAAAGTTGGCGGTGGCCACGCCTACCTGAGCATTGGCGGAGCGCACTTGCTGCTCGGCAGCAAGTATGTCGGGACGCCGCTCCAATAATGCGGAGGGCAGGCCCACGGGGATGTCAGGAGGTATGACTTGATCGAGAAGTTTGGCTGCGTGCACGATCGGATTGGGATTGTTGCCAACCAGAACGCTGATTTGATTTTCTTTGAGTGCGATCAGGCGTTCCAGTTCGGGAATGGTCGCGGCGGCGGTTGCCTGGGCAGCTTCGGCGCGTGAGGTATCGAGCTTGGACGCAACTCCGCCCGCCAATCGTTGATTGAAAAGGTTCAACGTTTGCGAGAACGAGTCCGTTGTCCGCCTGGAGATTTCCAATTGAAGATCTAACCCCAGCAGCTCGAAATAGGCTTGCGCGACGTCACTTACCAAAGAAAGCATAATGCCGCGCCGCGCCTCTTCTGTGGCCAGATACTGGGCACGAGCGGACTCATTGCTGCGCCGGATGCGGCCCCAAATGTCCGCCTCCCAGGCGGCGGTGGCCACACCGATGAAGGACCCCTGTTCTTTGCCTCCATTCCCATTCGGAATAGTCGCGCCGAATTCATTCTTGCCGCGGCCTGCCCTGACCTCGTAGTCTAGAAAGGGGAAGTACTCAGCGCGGGCCTGTGCCTCAAGCTGACGCGATTGCTCGATGCGGGTGGCGGCAACGCGCAGATCGTAATTATTTGCCAATGCCGTATGAATGAGGCTGATCAGCTGCGGATCTTTAAACACCTCCCACCAGGGCAGATCGGCAATAGATGCTTGCTGTGCCGCTACCGCCGCGCCGCGAAACTGGGGTGGAGCATTTATTTTTGGGCGGCGATAATTCGGACCAACTGCACAACCGATCAACAGGACGAACAAGATCATCGGGCTGCAAAGTTTCAGCCCGCATATTCGTATGCATTTGTCGAAGGCAATGAAAAATGCAGAACAACAGGCTGCAGCTGAGCTGCGCGCAAAGTGAGTCCTCCTGAAAGGCTGAATGGAACTAGTCATCACCGAGACTCCCTGTTCGCGGCTCGGGCTCGGATGCGGCGACCAAAGATATCTTCGGTGGCTCGTGCTTTGCCCCACCCATCTTTTCAATCAGATAGAACAGCGCGGGAATAATAAAAATTGCGATGGCGCTGGCGGCTGCCATGCCGCCGATGACTGCGGTGCCCATTACTTGGCGAGATACCGCTCCCGAACCGCTCGCCGTCCACAGCGGTATGCAACCCAGAATGAACGCCAGAGAGGTCATCAGAATAGGGCGAAGGCGCAATTTGGCGCCTTCCAGCGCAGCGTCGGTTAGCGGTCTGCCTTTTTCAAATTCCGCTTTTGAGAACTCGACGATCAAAATCGCGTTCTTGGCGGCAAGTCCGATCAACATGACTAGGCCAATCTGCGCATAGACGTTATCTTCCAGGCCCAGGCTCGAGTACTCATGAAAGACCCCGAGGCCGATGATCCGGCGCAAGTACAGAACACTAAATGCGCCAAACACGGCGACAGGTGTGCTCAGCAGCACGCTGAAGGGCAGACTCCAGCTTTCATACAGCGCCGCAAGGATAAGGAAGACAAACAGCACGGAGAACCCAAAAATCACGGAGGCCGGCACACCCTGGGCCGCCTTCTGCTCCTGAAACGACATGCTCATATAGTCGAAACCCATTCCGGGAGGCATGGTTTGGGCATAGACTTCCTCAAGCGCTTTCATAGCTTGCTGAGAGCTGTAACCGGGTTTTGTGATGCCGTTGATCTGAACACAGGGATACATGTTGTAGTGCATGGTAAATTCAGGGCCAAGTTGCGGCGTGATCGAAGTAACAGCGGAAAGTGGGACCATCTGGCCGGCGCTGTTGCGCACATAGAAGCGGCCCACGTTTTCCGCCTGCGTTCGATAATCGCCCTCGGCCTGAACATAGACCTGCCAGGTGCGCCCAAAACGATTAAAGAAGTTGATGAATGCTCCGCCCATGAAGGCTTGCAGTGTCTGGTAAACATCGCTAAGCTGCACTCCCTGTTTCAGTACTTTGTCACGATCAACCTTGACGGCAAGTTGCGGCACTGCCGGCAAAGCGGTGGTGGATATGAAACTGAACTCAGGACGCTTTTTCACTGCTGCCATGAACTTTTCCTGGTTCTCTCTAAGGAATTGCAGCCCTCTTGCAGCGCGGTCTTCAAGAACAAAAGTGGCGCCGCCCGAAGCGCCAATACCGGGAATAGCGGGTGGGGGGAA
>DASREY010000052.1:0-15235 GCA_035651775.1 Terriglobales bacterium | reverse complement strand
TACCCGATCTGAAGCCAGTCGAACCGGGCCAGCTATCGGTCGCGGCTCCGGAGCAAATTCCCGCTTCCGAGCAAGCGGCTGCAGCAAGCTGCGGAGCCACCAACGCTGCTGCTTCCGTAACTCCGCAAGACGTGCCCGATGCACCGACTCCTGCCCTGGCAACCGTCCAAACCACAGCCCCTGCACCTGCACCAGTTTGGACTTCTACCATGACTGCTTCGGGTGCCACATCACACAAATCTTCGGATATTACGCTGACCTATCAGTCCGACAACACCGATCGGCCAATCTCTGGATTGCAAGTGCAGGCAATAACAGCAGCCCCCGTGCTTGTTCCCAACATAATAAAACCACGCCCATTCAAGGCATTCGAATCATCTACAGTTGTTATCAGCCCGCAGCCCCAAAACCCGATGCAGCCTTGTCCACTGAAGTCATTGGAAGCCCGGCCCGGCAGTCTCCAGCAGAAAAAAACCGAGCCGTCTGCCTCTGCCAAGCCCGGAGGTTAACCGCAATTATGAGCCTGGCATTTTAACAGCAGCCTTTCAACTTTAACTGTGCTTATTGCGCGCAGTACTGCGCTTTAACGGTCCAAAGTCGTCTCAAACGATGTCCAAGGAGAACGTTCGATGCTGGAAAGATTAATCGTCGTCTTATTTTTAGCGCTAATGCTTACCAGTTGCGTCTTTGCTCAAAAAAATGAAGTTGGCTTCGTCGCAGGTGGAACATTTTCACCAGACACCACCGCAACCTCGTTCGCGAGCGGAGTAGGCAGTTGTTTCATTACGAATTCTAACTGTGCGTCGGCCCGATTCTCTGCGCGCATCGTGACAAAGGCTGGCTTCGAAGGAACTTATGCGCGCCGAGTTCTGGATGCTCATGCCGCATCCTTGTACGTGGAACTGCCGGTCCTGGGTGTTCCCGACCGCGAGGTGCATCTGCCGCCACTTAACTTCGCCACGCTGTTTCCGCCAGCATCCCTGCTGGCATCCCCGCTCGACTTCTCTTCGATCTTTGTTACCCCCTCGTTGAAGGTGAAGCTGCTGCCCGATGCGCCTATTGCGCCCTTTATCAGTGCTGGGGGAGGGATGGCGCATTTCAGCTCACGTACCCAGAATGGAGTGCTGGGGGCAAGCGATACCTCCAGCACAAGCAATACAACCGGCGCATTTCAAATTGGCGGCGGCGTAGACATCAGGACACCTCTCCCGCACTTGGGATTTCGCGCCGAGGTCCGCGAGTTCTGGACCGGACAGCCAAGATTCAATTTCGGAGCGAAGCTCGACCACCACCAGAATCTGTTCGCGGGGGGCGGAATCGTATTTCGTTTCTAGTCCGCATTCGGCAGTCATCAGAGGGTGATTCCAACCGGTTCGAGGGGAATTTACAGGCTGGCTTTTGCAATTTTGACGGCGTACTTAAGCGCCAATCTGGCTGGAGTCATCTGGAGATTTGCTGGCTTACGGATCAGTGGCCGCCAAACCAACTGGGCCGAACCGAATCCGCTAAACGTTGCAGCCAAAACTTGTTAGAATAGCCTGTAGCGCTCTACGCAATTCATCTAAACTTTTGCATCTAAAATGGTTAAGGGATAATTGATCCTGTGGCGCAGCCGTTACAAATCGGGCCGCGTGGGCGGGAAATTCTAACCGCCATCGTGGAGACCTTTATAGCAACCGGGGAACCCGTGGGCTCGCGCATCCTTGCGCGCGAGAGCCGGGAGGGCCTGAGCGCGGCCACCATCCGCAACGTCATGGCCGACCTTACGGATGCCGGGTTCCTGGAGCAGCCGCATACCTCGGCGGGACGCATCCCAACGGCCGAAGCCTACCGCTATTACGTGGAGCAAATCAGTGGCAAGGCGCGGCTTTCACATGAAGAAGAAGACAAGATCCAGGATTTTTTCCACGGAATTACCGATGTGCAGGAGTTTATGGAGCGCACCTCGCACGTGCTTTCCCTGATGTCGAGCGGGGTGGGCGTGGCCATGGCTTCGAGCGGGCTGAACCATGCCCTGGAGCACGTATATTTCTCCCGACTGGCTGAACAGAAGGTACTGGCAGTCGTGGTGACCAAATCCGGGGTGGTGCGCGACCGCGTGCTGCGCATGGAGCATGACGTCCCCCAGGCCGATTTAGACCTGGCGGCGCGCTACATCAATGACAACTTCCGCGGCTGGACCATGGAAAAGATACGAGGCGAGATCGCCCGCCGCGTCGAACAGGAGCGCAGCGAGTACGACCGGCTGATGAAATCTGTCGAAATGTTGTATCGGCAAGGAGCGCTGGCCTCCGATGAGCCTTCACAAAGCATCTATGTTGAAGGCACGTCGAATCTTGTGGAAAATGAACAGGACCGCGCCCGGCTCCGCGAACTGTTGAAGACCCTGGAAGAAAAGCAGCGGGTTGTAGAACTATTATCGGCTTACGTGGATGCGAAGCAGGAGGCGGTGCGCGTAGTGATTGGGCTGGAAGAAGCGGTGCCCGAAATGAGAAACTTCGTGCTGATTGGGGCTCCGGCGCGCTCGGGCAATGAGGTGGTAGGATCGCTGGCAGTGCTGGGACCCACCCGTATTGACTACGAGCACAGCATCACCGCGGTTTCATATATCGCGCGGCTGTTTGACCGAATCCTCAACGAGCAGGATGAATCTAAATAAGTTGAGAACTTAATCTGGGAAAGTTAAAAGTATGGCGCAGATGAACGGTAAGAATACAAACCTGGATACTGACGACCTGGAACACGAGCTGCCAGCAGCCGAGCCGGACGATGGCTACGTCGAAGGCCCGGCTCAAGGCGCGGAGACCTCAGCCACGGCTTCCAGCGAGCTGCAAAAGCTGAAAGAAGAGCGCGATCAGCTCTTTGACCGGCTGGCGCGGCTGCAAGCTGAGTTTGACAACTATCGCAAACGCAGCGCGCGCGAACAGCAAGACTTCCGCGACTATGCGCTGGCGAATGCGGTGGGTTCTCTGTTGCCGGTGATGGATAGTCTTGACCTGGCGGTGAAAAATTCGGCGGGCGAAAAAAGCGAGGTCCGCTCCGGCGTGGAGTTGGTCCGCAAGCAATTTGCCGACGTACTGGCCAAGCTTGGTTTGCGCGAGGTTCCGGCCGAAGGCGAGCCGTTCGATCCGCAATATCATCAGGCCATCGAAATGGTAGAGAGCGACCAGGTGCCCGACCATCACGTGCTGCAGGCTCTGCAACGAGGATATAAATTGAAAGACCGCCTCATTCGCCCGGCGATGGTGCGGGTGGCGCGCAATCCAAAGCAGTAAATCTTCTATAAGGAACAATGGGACTGGCTACGAACGCAAAACGCGATTACTACGAAGTTCTGAGCGTGGAACGCAGCGCAAGCGAGCAGGAGATCAAGAGCTCGTATCGCAAGCTTGCCATGCAATACCACCCGGACCGCAATCCGGGCAATCCTCAGGCTGAAGAGAAGTTCAAAGAGGCCACCGAAGCCTACAGCGTGCTCATGGATGCCAACAAGCGAGCGCAATACGACCGCTTTGGCCATCAGGGAGTGAACTTCGGCAGCGGCGGGGTCGAGGGCTTTCCTTTCCAGGATCTCAATGACATTTTTGGCGACTTGTTTGGCATCGGCGACCTGTTTGGGACCGGAGCGGGCAGCGGACGCCGTCGCAGCCGGGCGCAGCAGGGAAACGATGTCCGTTACGATCTGGCACTGGAGTTCGAAGAGGCGGTCTTCGGCAAGAGTACTGAGATTAAAGTTCGCACCTATGCGGAATGCGAAGCCTGCAACGGCTCAGGATCAGAGCCGGGCCACTCTTCTACGACCTGCAATAGCTGCGGCGGGCGCGGGCAGGTGCGTTTTCAGCAGGGATTCTTCAGTGTATCGCGCACCTGCAGCCGCTGCAATGGAACGGGCTCGACCATTTCGCATCCGTGCAACGCCTGCAAAGGGCAGGGGCGCGTGGTCCGGGAGAAGACCATCGGAGTCAAGGTTCCGGCGGGCGTTGAGCATGGAACCAAGATTCTTTTCACAGGAGAAGGCGAAGCCGGAGTCAACGGCGGACCTGCCGGCGATCTGTATGTCGTGCTGAACGTCAAAGAGCATGCCTTCTTTGAACGCGAGGGAAAAGATCTCTACTGTGTAGTACCGATCTCGTTTCCGCAAGCGGCGCTGGGGGCCGAGATTACGATTCCAACGTTGGATGGCGATCACTCACTCAGCATTCCCGCCGGTACACAGAGCGGGGCCACGCTTCGTATCAAGAACAAGGGAGTCCCGGTGTTGCGCGGCAGCGGCCGTGGCGACCTCTATGTGCAAGTGCGGGTGCAAACGCCCTCAAAACTTACTCGAAATCAAAAAGAGATGCTCTACCTGCTCCAGGATAGCCTGCAGGTCGAGAACAAGCCGGAGCGCAAGACGCTGTTCAGCAAAGTCAAAGACATTTTCAGTTAGAGCATTTTGAGTTTCACGATGCTTGTCGGGATTTGTCATTCCGAGGAACCAAGTGACGAGGAATCCCTATTGTTTCCATGATTCTTATGCTGCGCTATCCGGAACTGTAGCTGTGACTAATTACCTCTAACCATGCGCCGCCGCTGGATCGCCGACGAAGTGGATCTGACCAGCGGACGCGCCGCCCTGACAGGGGACCACGCCTCACATCTTGCCCGTGTTCTGCGGGCCGCTCCCGGACAGGAATTCGATATCGTAACCAAGGTTGATGGGCAGTCCATCGTGCGCCTGGGTCGTATCTCTTCAGTCACAGAACAGCGAGTCGAATTTGAGCTAGGAGAACAGGTGCAGGAAAGCGCTGTGGTTGCTCCGGTTACGCTTCTGCTCGCGGTCTTCAAGTTCGATCGCATGGAGTGGGCCATAGAAAAAGCAGTTGAGCTGGGAGTGGAACAGATCATTCCCGTCGTTGCCCGGCGCACGGAAAAACACCTTGCTACAGCCGCCGACAAAAGAAGCGAGCGCTGGCGGCGCATCGCGCATGAGGCCGCACAACAGTCGCGCCGGAATTCCCCGCCAGAGATCAGCAACCCTTTAAAGCTCGAAGATGCGATTCAATTTGCGCAGGGTGTGGGCATTGTGCTCGCCGAAGCAGAACTCAGGCAGTCTCTAAAAGAAATTTTGGAACAGATCCCACAAGGCAGCCCCCTGGCGCTTGCGGTCGGGCCAGAGGGCGGCTGGACCGCCGATGAGACCAAGCAATTCTCTGACGTAGGCTGGCGTTCGGCTTCTCTAGGACCAACGATTCTACGCGCCGAGACAGCGGCCATTGCGGCGCTGGCTGTGGTGATGGCAATGGCAGGGAAGACGCGGGAATAAATCATAGAGCGGTAAAGAGCGTACACCGGTCTTTCTCCGTGTCTCTGTGCCTCCGGGGGTGAAAGTGCCTTCCGAAGATCGCTGAGAACCGAGAACTGAGAACTTTTCTAAGTGCTTTTCAGAGTTGCTGGCAGAGCGACACTCCCGCATAATGACCAGTCAGCCTTCAATGTCATGACCCTCCAGCAAATTCAACTCGATGATGCCCAGCGGGCCGCCGTAGAGCATGTGCATGGTCCTATGCTGGTCGTAGCTGGCGCTGGGACAGGCAAGACGACGGTGCTGGAGCAGCGCATCGCTCATTTGATCCGGAATGCGCACGCTGCGCCAGATGAGATTCTTGCAGTTACCTACACCGAAATCGCCGCCAAAAATCTGCAGGAGAGAGTCACCAGCCTGCTGGCAAGGGAGAATATTTTCTCCCGCGAATTTAAGGCCTGCACTTTTCACGCTTATTGTTACGGTCTGCTTTGCAGGCATGGAGAGGCGTTCCAAGTCCTGGATCGCACCGACCTTTGGATCTATCTGCGCCGCAATATCGCGCAACTGCCACTGGAGCGTTTCATCAAAGCGGCAAACCCGGGAAGGTTTCTGGATGATCTGCTGAGTTTTTATGACCGCTGCCGCGATGAGCTGGTGCGAGCCTCCGATTATAAGAACTACGTACAGCGGTTGCGCACCGGCGAGTTGGCGCTGCCGCGCGTGGGCCGCATGCAGGATTTTGAAGAGCTTTCGCCCGATGAAGTAGTAGCGCACTGCGATGAAATTGCCCGAGTCTATGCCAAGGTGGAGCAGATGCTGGCGGCAAGAAAGATGGGCACCTTTGGCGACATGATTGCCGATGCGCTGGAGGTTTTGCGGCAGGATTTCGTTTTGCTGGAAGAGGAACGGAAGCATGCCCAATTCATTCTGATTGACGAGTTTCAAGATTCCAACGTGGCTCAAATCGAGCTGGCGGCGCTGCTGGCCGGCGAAGAGCAGAATGTGTTCGCCGTGGGCGATCCCGATCAGGCGATCTACCGCTTCCGCGGGGCGACAAGTGGGGCTTTTGACGAGTTTGCCCGACGCTTCCCCAGGGTGAAGCGCGAACGGCTGGAGCGTAACCATCGTTCTCTTACTCCCATTCTGCAGAGTTCTTTTGTCGCTATTTCCAAAAATCCAGACGTTGCGGGGTGGAAGAGAGCGGCATTACGTTCCGCGCGGGAAGAAGATGCCGGTAGAGAATGCGGCCCCGTGGCAGTTCCAGTTACCACGGTTATGACGCCGGATATCTGCGCCGAAGCCGCCGATATCGCCGATGCCATTCGCGAAAGGCATGGCGTCGCTTCAGCATCTGGCGAAGAACTGCACTGGCGCGATTTCGCGGTGCTTTACCGCACCCATGCGCAACGAGAGAAGCTGACCGAAGAATTCTCGCTGCGTAACATTCCTTTCACGGTCACGGGCGTGGACGTGCTGGAAAGCACCCCCATCCGCGACCTGCTGGCGGTGCTGCGCGTAATTATTTCTTTCCCAAACGCAATCAGCCTTTTCCGTATGGCCGCGCTGCCACAGTTTGGAATTAATGCAGAAGCTTTGCATGCGGCTTTGCTCGAAGGTGGCCGCGACCCGGACCTGGCTGCCGCGCTGGCCAAGCAGGAAGGCGGCCGCAAGTTGCTGGAGGCGGTGCAAAGCTGCCGCAATCTGTTGGCAAAAAATTCCAGGGCCACATACATGATCCCGCGAGTGGCGTCGTTGTTTGGAATCGACCGCGCAGGAGATGCGCTGGCGGTGTTCCGCGAATTTGTGGAGCAGTGGTCGAAGAAGCCGATTACGGAGACCGGTACGCTCACTGAGTTCCTGAATTATCTGGAATTTTTTAAGGAAGCTCGCGGCGCGGTGCCGCTGGGAAAACCGGACGACGAATTGGATGCGGTCCGCCTGCTCACGGTGCATGCCGCCAAAGGGCTGGAGTGGAAGCAGGTGCACGTGATCCGGCTCAATGCAGGTTCGTTTCCGCTGCGTTATCAGGAGCCGCTGTTCGCCTTTCCGGATGCGCTGCGGCGATCTCCACATGGCGGAGATGAAGACGACAAGAAATTGCATGGGGAAGAAGAGCGCCGCCTGTTGTATGTAGCCATGACCCGCGCCGCTGACCGGCTGCTTCTGTACGCGCGTCCGGGGCGGGGGAAGGACGGCACGCCTGACGGATTCCTTAGAGAGCTGCTGAAAGACAAATCGCTGGCCCAGGTGTTGCAGCAGCGGCCGGCGCATCCGTATGAGGCACTGGAAGCAGAAGAGGCCCGGCCCATCGCGGCGATTGCGCGCTGGCTTCAGCTGCCGGCACAGCGCGACTTCAGCCGCATGCCGTTGAGCGCAACCGCGATTGAGAATTATAAAGTTTGTCCTTTGCGCTTCAAGATCGAGCAGGATTGGCGGCTGCCGGGCGAGGCAGCGGCGGCCATGCTGTTTGGCAACGTCATGCACTCGGTGCTGAAGTTTTATTACGACGAAGTGCATTCCGGACGCCAGCCCGGCTACGAAGCAATCCTACAACGCTTTGAAGAACTGATGTCACACATGTCATTTGAAGATCCAGTGCAGCAGCAGCTTTATGCCAGGCAGGGCAGAGTGCAACTGCAAACATTTCTGCAGACCTGCGAGGCGGCGCCTTCCGTCCAGGTGCTCAATACGGAGAGAACATTCCGTATCGAGATTGGCGGGGTAGAAATCATCGGACGTGTGGACCGCATGGATGCGCTCGACTCCGACGCGAACCGTGTCGTCATTACGGACTACAAGACGGGGCGTCCGCGCGAGCAGCACGACGCCGACCAAAGCCTGCAGCTTTCTATTTATGCTATGGCCGCAGAGCGCGCATGGAAGTTGCAGGCCGAGCGGCTGATCTTTCACAACCTGGAAGACAATTCACGGATTGAAGCCAGCCGCTCACCCGAGCAGTTGCGCGTCCACGAAGATGAAATTAGGCAGGTGGCCAGAGACATTGCAGAAGGAAGATTCGAGGCGACGCCCGGGTTCCATTGCCGGAGCTGTGCTTACTATTCGTTGTGTCCGGAAACCGAGCAGAGGCTTTACACAATCCAGAAAACCCTGCAAGCTGTTTCTACAGGAGCAAATTGATGTCCCCGGTGACGATGGTGGTAATTGCGCTGGTTGCGGTCGCGCTGACCGTGCTTTTGATCTGGCTGATGCGCAGGGGGTCGCAGCGCGAGATGCAGGAGCTTCGCAATCAGATGAACCTGATGCGCGAGAGCTCGGAGAAATCCATTCAAAGCATCACTTCGGTCTTCGGAACACAGATGCAAGGCATGAGCGGCACCATGCAGACTTCGCTGAGTTCGGTCATCGCTGAGGTCGGCAATCGCCTCACTGCAATGAACCAGCACGTGGCCCAGCGCCTGAACGAGAATGCTGAGGCGATGCGCTCCAGTTCCAAAGAGGTGAACGACCGTATTGCCAATGTGCAGAGCACGTTTGCCGGCCTGCAGAAGCAGGTGGGGGAGATGACGGAGCAGGCGCGGCAGATGGGAGAGCTTTCGCGATCGATGACTGCGCTGGAGCGCGTGCTGAGCGCTCCCAAGCTGCGCGGAGGCTTCGGCGAGACCCAGCTCGAGAACCTGCTGGCCAGCGTTTTTGCGCGCGAGCAGTTCAACACGCAATACAAGTTTGCCTCAGGCGACGTGGCCGATGCGGTGCTGCATTTTCCCCAGGGAATCGTGGCTATCGATTCCAAATTTTCCCTGGAAAACTTCCGGCGCATCGCCGAGGCCGAAACCGACGCCGCCAAGAAAGTAGCGCGCCGAGAATTCCTCAAAGACGTGCGCAAGCGCATTGACGAGATTGCGGTGCGCTATATCCGCCCGGCGGAGGGGACGATGCCGTTCGCTCTGATGTACATCCCCGCCGAGAACGTATATTACGAGGCTATTATCCGCGACGAAGATGAGAACGATCTCTACTCCTACTGCGTGCAGAAGCGGGTCATGCCGGTCTCGCCGAACTCGTTGTATGCCTATCTGCAGACCATCCTGGTCGGATTGAACAGCATGCGCATCAGCCAGCGCGCCGAGGGCATTCTGCGCGAACTGCAATCGTTGGAGGTAGAGCTGGAAAAGTTTGACGACGTGTACGGCAAGCTGGGCACGCACCTGCGCAACGCGGCCCGCAGCTATGACGACAGCACACGCGAGTTTGCCCGCATCGGCAACCGCGTGCAAAGCCTGGCGGGCAGCAACGCGCCGGAGCAGATGACGCTGGCGGGCGAGTTCAAGAAGCAGGCGATGGGATCGGGAGAGTGAAGAGATTGATTGAGTCATCGACTCATTGAATCAATGAAGCCGTGCTGCCCGGAAGGCAACGAACAACGTGAGTACGCATAGCCGTACAAAAAACTTAAGGGGACGCAACTTGCGTCCCCTTGGTTTTTGTTTTCGCTTTTCGCTTAAAGCGACCTTACTTCTTTTTCTTTTTGGCTTTCTTCTTTGCTGGCATTGCTATTCTCCCTTCCATTCTGCATGGAATGTATTGCAACGATATTCTGTTGCGATTAAGCAATGTATAGAAGGATTGAAAAATGAAGTCAAGAGAAAAATGCATGTTGGGTCTCTTAATCAGGTACGCCCCAATCGGCGTCGGAAAGAAAAAAATGCCGGAAGAAATGTTTTTTGCCCTCTGGATTTATTTTTTCTGCAGTTGTTACTCGTCCGTCCTCAACAATTAGCGTGAAACTTGCGCTTCATCCGGAGAACAGAAAAATTTCATTGCTGCTTCCTGTCATCTTGCGGATCATTGCAGGTGGTTGGAAAGAGCGCGCAAGATCAATCCGGAAGAAAAATCCTGCCAGGCGTGGGTAATCATGCCGGGACGCAAGCTGCGGCGCCAATAAGCCAGAATGCCGAACAGGATTCCATAGACTCCGATGACGATCATGTAGCGCACGCCCTGGTAGCCGTGGCCGGCGCCGAACAAAATGCCTTGAAGCGCAATGGCGACCCAGGCGTTGCGGGTGGCGGCGTGAAACTGTTTTTGCAGATAACCGCGAAAGATGAGCTCTTCGCAAAAGCCGGCGGTGACGGCAAGCGCGGTAAAGACAACCATCTCGCGCATGCCTTGCGGAATCAGAAAACCCAGCGCTTTTGAAATTTCCCGCGCCTGCTGCATATTTTTCGCTTCATTGAAGCTCACCAGTCCCAGAGCGTAGCGGACGGCCGCCAGAACCAGCAACGAAGCCATCCAGAAACCCAGCGCGATGCCGATATCGAGCAGAACATCTTCCGGCGACTTCCATCTGCCGCCCACCAGGTCGCGCAGGCGGATGCCACGGCGATGAATACCCAGCCAGATGAAGCCCACCATGATCCATTCAAAGATGATGGTTGAGATGTAGAGCGGCAGGCGCCCGTGGTGCTCAACGATTCCTCCCAGGGTGTGCGCCTGTCCGGCCGAGGCGAGCAGAAAAATGGCGATCAGCAAGGCGGTGTGCCACCAGGGAGCCAGCAGCCGGTGATAACGTGGTTGATCCGTTGACGAAGTCTGGAGGAGGGTGGTGTCCAAAGTCGCACCTCAGGCGAATCTCATTGCTGCTGCTACTCATCTTATAATGAAGTGTTAGAGATTGCTGCGAGGAGTCCACTGTATGCCTGCTTATAACGAAAACGACGTTGTCATCATCTCCGGAGTGCGGACGCCGGTCGGGAAGTTCCAGGGATCGCTGGCAGAGATGAGCGCGGTGCAACTTGGGGCAATTGCAGTGCGCGAGGCGGTAAAGCGTGCCCAGGTTGATCCTAAACAGGTGGATGAATGCATCATGGGCAACGTAGTCTCGGCCGGCCTCGGACAGAATCCGGCGCGTCAGGCGGCGCTGAATGGCGGATTGCCTCCCGAGGTGGGCGCGATGACCATCAACAAAGTTTGCGGTTCGGGATTGAAAGCGGTAGCACTTGCTGCCCAGGCAATCCTGACTGGCAACAGTGAGATCGTGGTTGCCGGCGGAATGGAATCGATGACGAACGCTCCCTATCTGCTGCCACAGGCGCGCAAAGGATATCGGCTGGGCAATGCGCAGATCGTGGATTCGATGGTCAATGACGGACTGTGGGACGCCTATAACAACTACCACATGGGCATGACCGGCGAGAACGTAGCGGAGAAGTACGGCATCACGCGCGAAGAACAAGACGAATACGCCCTGAACTCGCATCGCAAAGCGGCGCTGGCGTGGAAAGAATGCCGCTTCAAGTCGCAAATCGTTCCCGTAGAGCTACCGGCGAAGAAAAAAGGCGAATCGCCGGTAATGTTTGATAAAGATGAATCGGTGCGCGAAGATGCGACCATTGAAGCTTTGCGCGCCTTGAAACCTGCTTTTAAAAAAGATGGAACTGTTACCGCCGGCAACGCTCCTGGTGTGAACGACGGCGCTGCGGCGGTGGTTGTGACCAGTTACAGGCGGGCGAAGCAACTGGGCGCCGAACCGATGGCGCGCATCGTGGCCCAGGCGACCAGCGGTATTGATCCGGCGTGGGTGATGATGGCCCCTGTCTCGGGCGTGCGCAAACTATGGCAGAAGACAGGATGGAAGGCCGACGACGCTGGCCTCTATGAACTCAATGAAGCGTTTTCTGTGCAGGCTCTTGCGGTAGCGAAGGAACTTGGCCTCGACCCGGCAAAAGTCAACGTGAATGGCGGAGCGGTGGCAATAGGGCATCCCATTGGCGCCAGCGGCGCGCGCGTTCTGGTAACGCTGCTCTACGAGATGATTCGCCGCGACGTTCACAAAGGCATCGCCGCACTCTGCCTTGGCGGCGGGAACTCGGTGGCCATGGCGATTGAAAGATAAGTGCTCGGTACTCGGTACACAGATGATAAAGAAGCATTCAGCCAATCAATGTTCTTCTTAGAATAGTTCGAGCATAGTTCTCTTTCTTCTAACGAGAGCCGGCGGCGCTACATCTGGCCTGGTAGAGAAGGGAATCCTGGCCCCACCTGCGACCCTTTTTGAACAGGCAGGAAAGCTACAAGATTCCCTCTCTAATAGCTAATGTCGGTTTTTGAGGAAACATTACAGAAATATTTTAGGCCGGACGTTCACCTGACAGCCGGGGCCCCTTACCTTATACAGGCTCGCCTTTTTTAAACAGCCGTTGCAGGCGGGAGTAGAGATCCCGGGTGGATTCGTACAGTTCGTTGAGGCCGGGGGTATCGAAATCGATTTCAGCGGCGTCGAGGTCCATGGTAAGGCGGTGGTTGAGGCCAGAGGCGGCGCGGACCCGCTCCTGGTTCAGCTTATGGATAACGGCGAAAGGATCGCGGTTCTGCGATTGCAATTCGATCCACTGCTGCACGGCAGCCAGGGTGTGGCGGGCATGCTCGGCGGCATTTTTGAACTCCGGCAGGACGCGCGCATCCACGGTCCCTGTACTGAGGGCCTGAGGCAGGGATTCCAGTTCTTTGCTCAACTGCTCGAGCCGGGAGGCAATTTCTGGGTCAGCGGAGGGTGCTGTCTTCTTGTTGCCATTTTCCTGCGGCCGGTTGTGGAACGCCAGCAGGCTGCGATCGTGCAATAGAGCGGGCGAGGGCTGGGGCGATAGGAAGACAGAGTTGGGATTGGGGGAGACAGCAGGACGTCCATTCTCTGCTTTGGCAGCCATTGCTTTGAGGATGCAATGCAGCCAGCGCTCATCTTCGTCGCTCATTTCCGCAAACGAGATTCCCATACCCACACCGGCATGCGAAGTGCGTACGACGCCAAGGGTATGCACCTTCATCCCAAAAATTCTCAGCCTGGCGTACACCGGCGTCCGTGGGGGCAACGGAGTGGGGGTCTCGGCATAGCAGCCTGAAAGGCTGATGTCGCTGAGGCCGCACCAGATAGGAATGCTGCCGCCCTCCGGTCCTATTTCTGCCGTGCCGTGACAAGCGTAGCGCGTATTCGCGCGTAATTCTTCAGTCCGGCTTTCATTGGGGGTGAGTTTGGCGAATTCCATCGTCGAGGTGGCGCCGGAATAGCTTGAGGCTGCAGCCGCGGCCATGCGGTATTCGCGCGAAGCGGAGACCTCAGGCTTCTTCATTTCATGAACCTGAGCAGGAGATGATTTGGGAAGCGGAACACCCCAGATGTATTTGTCGGTGTCGATGCATCGGATGCCAACTTGTCCTTCGGCAACGGTGCCCGGGTGGCCAATCCATTGCACGCGGAAGTTGGCCTTCTTCAATCCATGCTGAATGCGGATGACCTCTCCGGCTTTAGAAAGGCAAAAGAGATCGCGCAAACGCGCGCCATTCCTGGTTACGTCGATGGTGTGGGCTGACTGGACGAACGGGTTCCCGCTTCCATCCAAGCCCCACACTCGAACAGGCAGACTGACTTCTACACGCTGCTCGTGTCTTGTGCTCATTAGATCAACTCAATAATTCGTGGCGATTTCTTTTTTACCGGTGCGGCGCCCTGGGTTGGCCCACCGGCGTGAACCTAGAAAGTGGCATGATGTTACTGCCAACTGCCTGTGATTTTCAAGCAAAAGCAGCATTGAATAGAGATTTTTTTTATCAGTCCGAGGCAACTCTGCAATGAGCGAGCCCGAGGTTTGCAAAAAATTGCGCGCGACTGCAATTAAATGCATAGCTTTCCCAAAACAGAATATTTCCCGAAGTAAGATTCCGCCGTTTTTTCCAGCAAAACACTTAAGACCTTGCCGATCGTTCCAAAGGCTGAATTGAGAATTTTGAGAACTAATTGAGGAGCCGCTAAAGATTTTGAAATGCCGGTGTCTCTATGCTGGGCCTCGCAGCAGCGAAGGCTATCCGCAATCCCTGGACTTTCAATTGTAGCTCTTCGTAGCTAGCCAGAAATGGAGAGACAAATGACACTGTCACCAACTGCAAAACGGTGCGCGCGGTGGATAGGAAGAAAGGTATGGCGTCTCATACCACTGCTTGTTATTTGCCTGGCCGCGATGGGCGCACATGCCCAGAGCAATGCAGGTCAGGCCGTGCCGACGTTGATCGCAAAACCACCGACAGCCGTGCGTCTGCCAATCGATTCAGCGGTAGCGCGCAAGCTGTTAAGCGGGAGTTCGTTCGTTAATTCCCAACAACTATCCGCAGCCGGCGGACCCATAGCATTCAGCGTAGCCGGCAGCGGGATCAACAATAACGGCGGATGGATCATTGACGGCAAGCCGGTCCATGTCTACCTGATTTGGTATGGCAACTGGTCAGGGAACGCCGCAACCGGGATCATCCCCAGCTTCGTTCAGGGTCTGAATGGGACCGATTACATGAACATCCTGACCACCTACTGGGGCAGAGATGCTCAGGTCGGCGGCGGCACTGGCTTTGTCTCCAACCAGGCAGTGCTTGGGGGCCAGATATTCGATTGGTACTCCCAAGGCCAGCATCTGGATGACACCGGCGCGAAGCAGGTGATGACGAATTCTCTTAGCACCTTTGGCGCCGATCCTTTTGGGGTTTATTTCATTCTGACCTCGGCCGATGTCCGGCAAACCATGGGCGACAGCGAATTCTGCATTCAGTATTGCGGCTATCACAGCGATACCTTCCGCTTTAACCAGGACATCAAATACGCCGTCGTTGGAGATCCGAACCGGTGTGGAGGCAGTTGCTCCTTCTCGTCTTCAGCGCACGGAAATGTCACCGCCGATTCCATGACCGTGGTCATGAGTCATGAACTCGGGGAGGCGCTGACCGATCCTCGGCCTGGGGATACGTGGGTGGATTCCAGTGGCAATGAAATGGGAGACAAGTGCGCCGGCATTGTTGGCGACCTGCAATTCCCAACTGGAGTTTTCTCCGTGCAGGCTTTGTGGCTCAACAGCGGGGCAGGCTCCTGTGCCTTTGGATTTAGTCCTCCTCCTCCGCCTCCACCCCCACCGCCGCCGCCCCCTCCGCCCCCTCCGCCACCGCCACCACCGC
>DASREY010000051.1:0-39238 GCA_035651775.1 Terriglobales bacterium | reverse complement strand
GGCCACAGCAGCGGGGGGCATACGGCTGGCAAGTTCAGCAGGTGTCAGGTTCCGGATAGGGCTCATGCTGGCGATGAAATGAAACCCCCATCCTTCCACAGAACCCAGGCAGCGCACGTAGGGGAAAGATTCCTTCAACGCTTTCGTGATGGCTACCAGGTTTACGCGAGGA
This sequence comes from Terriglobales bacterium, assembly GCA_035651775.1. Classification (GTDB taxonomy): domain Bacteria; phylum Acidobacteriota; class Terriglobia; order Terriglobales; family Acidobacteriaceae; genus QIAW01. The sequence continues at coordinate 39,066 of DASREY010000051.1, read as the reverse complement.
TCGGTGGCCGCGCTCCATTGAGCGTTGCTTGCCGTAGTCCATTGCTGCAAAATGCCTCCTGGTTTTAACCGGCGCTTTGCGGCTTCATAGAATTCCTTCGAATAGAGAAGGCTTACGCCTGCGGCCGAAGTGGGGGGCGGCGGATCAATTGTAATCACGTCAAATTGCTGGCGTGTCTTTTCCAGAAAAAGGCGCCCATCGTCAATGATCAAGTGCGAGTTCGTAGATTGCAGAAGGCGTTCTCCATCGGGATGGAAGTAAGTGAAAAGTTGAGGCACATTGGGCACAAGTTCCACGGCCGTAGACTGAATGCCCCATGAAAGCATGGAGCGGTGGGTGGTTCCCATTCCGAAACAGATCACCAAGGCGTCTTTGGGAGGCTGTGCATGAAGCGCCAGCGGAAGATGGGCCATTACCTTGGTAACGGGAGTAAGCTCGGTTATTCCAACCCCATTCACAAATAGCCGTTTCTGCATTCCTTGACCCATGGCCACAACAGTTGCCGTATAGTCCCGGCGCAGCTCGTACTTATTAACCTCAGAGTAGAAATCTTTCGTGAAAGCAATCAAAACTATGGCAACAACCGCGGCTTCTAAATAGAAGCGTGCGCCATAGCGCGCCCGGAACGCTGAGGTTTTTGGTCTGAAAACGTAGAAAAGAAAAAACAAGGGCAAGCAAAGCGAAATAAGGGACCACCGCTCCCCCAGAAATGGCAGCAGCAGAAAACAGGAAATCAAGGGGCCAACAATACAGCCGGCAATGTTGGCGGCATAGGCTTTTCCTGCCCGATCGGGCTTCCCTTCGGAATACTGGTCCACCAACATGGGAGTAATAAATCCCATTAGGCCCGTGATGGGCATAATGCCAAGGGCGACCCGCAGGAATCCCGGCATGTACATGTGAAAGTGAGGACTTGAGAAGCGCGGATCAGCCATCAATAAAGGGAACAGTCCAGCCAAACCCAACAGGAGCCAGGCCACATTTTCTTCCCCTGGCAGGTGCCGCCGCAGCCACCTCCGGTAAATCCGCGAACCGATAAAAGTCCCCATCAGGTAGCAGCCCATAATCCAGGCAAAGGCATAGACTTCCGTTCCCACATACCAGGTGAACTGCCGAATCCAGACAACTTCCATGGCAAGGCTGACCACCCCGGTAAGAAAAAGAAGACTCAGTATTAGCTTCCCAGAAGCAGCAACAACAGGTTTTGATAATCCTGCCTCGGCGTCGCTCTTTTCTTCGAGATCTTTTGTCCGTAGGCTCAGAAGAAACGCCGCAACGCCTATCAGCAGATTACAGACCGCCGCCAGTTTCATCGTGCCCCGGAAGCCGAAGATCTCGATCAGCACGAACGCGGGCAGCAGGGCGCCCACAACTGCTCCCAATACGTTCGCCAGATATAAGAAACTGAATGACCTTTGCGAAGCAGGGCTCAACTTGCGGATGGCAGCCATGGCCAGCGGAAAAGTCGCTCCCATGCAGGTTGTCCACGGGAGAAGAATCAATGTAAGCCATAGCCCCGCAATCCAGTAGTAATGCAATGAGGAGGCGGAAAGATCGCTTCCGTAATTCTCCAGATAGTTTCTTGCCCACCCCATTTCCACCGGCACCGCCCAGGCGGAAACACCAATCAGCAATTCGCTCAGAGCGTAGAGACGAAGGGGATATTTTCCGCTATGGCTTTCAAGGTTGCGCAGCCAACGGCCAGTCGTCCAGCTTCCGAGGCCAAGTCCGGCCATGAAGAGAGACAGGAAAATGGAAACCACCGGTGTGGTAACGCCAAAATGGGCCATCCCCAGCCGTACCCATATCAACTCGTAGAGCAGGCTGCAAAAACCGGAAAAGAAAAAGAAAACAAAGAACCACCGCATCCGCATGGATCGCCCCCTGAGCCAATCACGATCTGTTGTCGTTGGACAAAGATCCTGCCATGATGTGAAATATCTGGCTTCAATTTTGTTTGAGAGATATTAGAGCATGAGCTTCAACAATTCGATATAGCAAAGCATTACTCCCAAAGCACCGGGGGCCATGTACCGCAGCAATTACACCTGCTCAGTCTATAGGCTCGTACAAGTCGCCCTGCATGCGCTCACCGTGCAACGGAAGTTGTTTGCGAGCGTATTCCAGAAAATGCTGTGAGTTGCGATGGGCTTCCAGAGCGGCATCATCAACATATTGCTCATAAATAAAAAACCGGCTCGGGTCGCTGCGATGGCGATGCACAACATACATGAGGCAGCCTGGCTCTTTGCACGACTCAGCGGTCAGAACCTGGAAGATCTTTGCAGCTTCTTCGGCATGGCCCGGTTTTGTCACCCAAATTACGGCAAGAACAATCATCGTCAGTACTCGGTACTCAGTTGTCAGTACTCAGTTTAGTTTTCGGTTCTCAGTGATAACAGGCGGTGTCATTTCGCACGATACAACGTTACAAAGAATGCTGCGAAAAGTGGAGCGCCGATAATAAAGGGCACAAAGAGAATCCAAAACCTGCCCCAGAGCTCTGCTATTCCAAGCAGGATGCGATCATAGAGCGGAATTATGACATCCATGTCAGCCCACATATTCGCTTTTCTTTCCATAATAGTTTGAAAAACAAACAGGAAAGCGATGATCGTCGCCGAGGCAGCCAGAGCATAGATAAATGGTCTTAGCTGCTTCATTTGCGTTTCAATGCAAGAGCAGGTTGCACTCCCATCTCTACCGCGAAATCATCCATAAAGATAGTCTGGTCGCGGTCGGGACCGGTGGAGATCATCCCGATCCTGGCGCCGCCGTTCTCCTTCTCCAGAAATTGCAGGTATTCCTGGGCTTTCCTGGGGAGCCGTTCCCACTCCGTGATGCCTTCGGTTGACTTCTTCCAGCCCGGCAATTTGGTGTAAACGCATTCGATTTTTTCCAGGGCGGCGGCTTCAGCGGGAATCTCATCAATCTTTTTGCCGTTCAGCTTGTAACCGACGCAAACGGGAATCTCCGACAGTTCATCCAGCACATCCAGTTTTGTAACCACCAACCAGGCGCAGCCATTAATCATGTTGGAGTAGCGCAGCAGAGGCAGGTCCATCCAGCCGCAGCGGCGTGGACGCCCGGTCACAGCGCCAAACTCGTTGCCGCGTTCGCGCAATTTTTCGGCGACGCTGTCGTGGATTTCCGTAGGAAACGGCCCGCCGCCCACCCGCGTGCAATAAGCCTTGGTCACGCCAATGACCGTGTTGATTGAGGTAGGAGGCACGCCCGTGCCGGTGGCAGCCCCGCCCGCCGTAGTGCTGGACGAGGTCACAAATGGATAGGTGCCATGATCAATGTCGAGCATGGTCGCTTGCGCGCCCTCAAACATCACGGATTCGCCATCAGCGATGGCGCGGTTCAGCAGCAGCGCGGTATCGGCCACGTAAGGCGCGATCTGCCGAGCCGCATCCGCGTATTCGGCATACATCTTATCGGCTTCAATGGGCTCGGAGTTAAAGAGCGCGTGTGCGATCATGTTCTTCTCGCGGCAGGCATTCTCGATATGGGTTTTGAGAAGCTGCAGGTCGAGCAGGTCAATCACGCGCAGGCCGCGGCGGCCCATCTTATCTTCATAGGTCGGGCCGATGCCGCGCGAGGTTGTCCCAATCTTCACCCGGCCGGGCGCGTTCTCCGAAGCCAGTTCCATCATGCGGTGGTAAGGCAAGATGACCTGCGCACGATTGCTGATGAACAGGTTGCTGCCATCCACCTTGACGCCCGTCTTACGAAGCTCTTCCACTTCTTTCAGGAAGGCAATCGGGTCGAGCACCACTCCATTGCCGATGACGCCCCGGCAGCCTTTGCGGAAGATGCCGCAGGGCACAAGCTGAAGCACAAACCTGTTGCCGTTAATGATGACGGTGTGGCCGGCATTGTGGCCGCCGGCGTAGCGCGCGACGACAGAAAACTGCTCCGAGAGCACGTCAACAATTTTGCCTTTGCCCTCGTCGCCCCACTGCGCGCCAACGATAACTGCTGTCCTGCTTTTCTTCATTCCGATGCAATCATTCCTATTTGACTGTTTCTCGCCATTGCACACCCTTCCCTACTTTCATGAGTCGTAATTACAGGGGAAAGGGCAGCAGGACGCGAACAAATAATGATAACCCAGGCGAAAGACGCGCGTCACGAATTTACGGTCAGTATTTTTGCCCACGCACTATTGAAAATTCGGGTTCTTCTGGATATATTCCAACGCCGCCTTCGCCATCTCGCGGTCGCCTTTGTAAGTCAGTTGTTTCAGGGCGTCCTGCAACGGGATCCAGGAAGCCTGCTCGACCTCGTGGCGCATCTCCGGGGTGATGTTCCCAATGCGTCCTGAAAGATAGCGGAACAGGTAATAAGTAACGATCTTAAATACCCGCGCGCCATCACCCCAACTGCGCATATAGATGTATCGCACATTGCCCAGTTTGACCACGCGCTCAGCCTCGAGGCCGGTCTCTTCGCGAACCTCGCGCACTGCGGTTTCCTCGGGTTTCTCCCCGGGATCGATCAATCCTTTAGGCAAGGTAAGAACAGGCTGGCCGGCCTGCTTACTTTTTCCGCCCTTCTTGCTGGGCGTCTCACGGCCCGTAGGCTCGATCACGGCCACCCACCACTGCCCGTCTTTTTGCCTAACCACCACCCCACCGGCTGAAAACTCGCGTGCTGTCTGGGCTGTCTGGGCCATAAGAAGTTTAAACATAGCATCCGCAGGGCAGGAGCGCCAAACGCTCCAGCAGGCGCGGCATGTTCTTGTGCAACGCGCCCAGCAGATGCCAGAATAAGCGTATGGATCAAGCCAAGCTCCCCCAAGAGTGCGCTTCTCTGGCCGAGGTTCGCGCCGAGATTGACCGCCTTGATCGAAGCATCATCAACGCCATTGGCAGGCGCAAGCACTACGTCATGGCGGCGGCAAAGTTCAAGACCACTGCCGCGACGGTGGCTGCTCCCGAACGCTTGGCGGCGATGCTCGAGACACGGCGGCAATGGGCGAAGCAGGAAGACCTGAATCCCGACGTGGTGGAAAAGCTATATCGCGAGCTGGTCAATTATTTCACGGCGGAAGAGCTGGCTCAATTGAGCATGTTGCGGCAGCATTAGGAATAGTGTTACCGAAGAACATTGGCGAGGTGGTGTATTCGCAACGCTACAGAGCCGGGTGGCCGGAAGAAATCAAAGCTACAATTTCAAAAGGACGCGATTGGATTATTGTTCCTGCTGGTCGAGGACGGTACAGTTTCAAGTTGATACGCGGGAGTAGCCGCATTCTTCCCCGGCTTGACGCTGCAGTCATTAAAGTTCCGGATGCCACGCCCAAAATCATCGCCGCCTACGCACAATCTGACGAGCAAGCGGTGCTCGCAAGAGTGCGGTATAACCGTCTCATCGACATCTTCCTGGGCATCACAGCGTACTCTCTTCAAAATCACTTCAGGACGTCAGTGAAGGACATGGGGCAGATCGAAATTGACGAATTGTATGTAGGCGTAAACCGCGAAGGACAACAGTTCATCGTCCCAGTGCAAGCAAAGGGCGGCTCCGATCAATTATCGATAATCCAAGCGATTCAGGACATTGCGTGTTGCTGCGAAAAGTTCCCGCTCTCACCTGCCGTCCCGTTTCGGCGCAATTCATGGCGGATGGGATCATCGCCATGTTCGAAATGCGAAAAGAGGAAGATGCAATTCCTCGCGTGGCAGAAGAGAGGCATTACAGTCTGGTTCCTTCCGATCAAATCGAAGCTAACGATCTCAAGCGGTATCGCTCAAAGTAGGAAGTCAGCTGTGGATAGGGTCACGCGAAAAATTAGATCTAGGATCATGGTGTCGGTTCGTTCACGCAATGGAACTGCCGAGGTACGTATGGCTTCGACATTACGTAGTAGCGGGCTGCATGGCTATCGCAGGCACTGGCCCGTAGCTGGCACGCCGATTTTGCATGGCCGCGCTTGAGAGTCGCATTGTTTGTCGATGGCTGTTTCTGGCATGGCTGTCCGCATTGCGGCGGGCGGGCTTCGAAGAGCAATAGATCGTTCTGGCGGCTAAAGGTAAAGAACAACCAACAAAGGGATAAACGCGTCACTAGCAACCGTTCTTTTCTTGCAAATATGTCACTAACTCCGAACAGCTTAACAGAGCATGGACTACTCGAGTAATGGGCCCCTTTTGGGCAGTTCCAAGCTCCAAAAACAAAGAGCCGGGAACTTAATACAATGTTTGTGGAGAAACTGAGTACTGAGTAGCGGGTACGGAGTACTGCCTTAAAAATTTGGAAGTATTTGCCAAATCCGCGCAATGGAGAGTAGGAGCGAACGCGAAGGCGCTGAACCTACCGATGAGCCAAGCGGAATCCAGCGATTACGAGTTGCTCCGGCGGCTCGGCAAAGGCGACGAGGCGGCGTTTCGGGCGCTTTATGAACGCTACCAGGGAATGATTTATCGCTTTGCCCTGCACATGGGCGGATCGAGCGCCGCGGCCAACGACACTACCCAGGAAGTTTTTATGCTGCTGATTTCAAACTCGAAAGGCTATGACCCGGCGAAGGGTTCGGTTGGCAATTACTTGTTCGGCATGGCCCGCAACCTGTCGCGGCGCAGCCTGCAACATGTGCGGCTGGAAGTACCGCTGGAACAAGAAAGCGCGGAAGGCGAAGAGGCTTTTGCTTCGAGCGATGCCGATGCGCTGGAGCAATTGAGCAATGCTGAGACGCTCGATTGCCTGCGCAAGGCGGTGCTGGCGCTGCCGGAAGCCTATCGTGAAGTTGTGGTGCTGTGCGACCTGGAAGAGATGAGCTACGCCACTGCCGGCGAGGCCCTGGGATGCTCGCCGGGCACGGTGGCCTCGCGCCTGCATCGCGGCCGCAGCCTGCTGAAAGCGAAATTGAAGAGTCAACAATGCGTGAAATAGACAAATTCGAATCGGGATCCTCGGATTCCTTGGACCCCGAAGACCGGCTGGCTGGCGTCTTGCGGCGTCTTGGGCAGGAAGCCCCGCGCAGCGCGCCGCCGGAAGTTGGCGCGGCGCTGGGAAATGCATTTCGCCGCCACCATCGCCGGCGCCGAATCAGGAACACGGCCATTGCCGCCATGGTCGTCATCGGCCTCTCGTCCGCGGCATGGCTGCTCACGAAGACATCGCCGAAAGCAGGGCCGCAGATGGCGGTGCATGATCCGGCTTCGACCTCGCCGGTTGAAAACGCAACGACTGCGAGCGTACCTGGCACGCATGAAATAAACGTGCCGACCGCGCAGCACGCAAGAAGGGTTGTGAAACATGGGATGAGGCATGGCGCGTCGCATCCCCAGGCGTCCCAACTCGATGCCCGGCAGGAGGGTGGCTTCCTTCCGCTTCCGGCCTACGATCCTGAGGTCGCGCAAAGTGAATTGCGGATCGTCCGGGTTGAGATGCCGATCCAGGACCTGCGCCTGGTAGGAGCGCCGGTGAGCGCAGCCGTCCCCAACCGGCGGGTGTTGGCTGACTTTGTCGTCGGCCAGGATGGCACGCCGTACGGAGTGCGGCTGGTGCAGTAAACGCAAAAGAATCGTTTTTTTAAGGAGAGTGTTATGAAAAAAATTTTCATGTTGTTATCCGCAGCCTTTCTGATGGCGACAGGCGCGCTTGCCCAAGAACTGGCGCCGCCATTTCCGCCGCAGCCCGGCTTTGCCGCTGGTAACATGATGTTCTTCCAGAAAGGGCCGGGTGGGTCGGGCATCGTCACGGCAAACACTTATAACTATGTCTATACGACGAACGTGGGCGAGCGGGAGGCGGTCAAGGGCGCTCCCTACAGCGCGACTGCGGTCATGGAGAGCACGCAGGTGCTGGCTGACGGCAACCGCATCGTAAACAAGTCGAGCACCTTCCAGGCCCGCGATAGCGAAGGCAGGACGCGCCGTGAGATGCCCAAAGGGCTTGGCCCGCTTCCCGCCGATCTGCCCCCCATGGTGATGATCAGCGATCCGGTGAGCAAGACGGACTACATGCTCAATCCAAGGGAAAAAACGGCGGACGTCATCAAGCGCGTCAATGGCAAAGGCGTATTTATTCAACGCTCGGGGAGATTAGGGCCGGAGCAGGCGATGGGTGGGGAAACCGGGCAGATCAAGGTGAAGCAGAACCCGGACCTGGGACCTGCCCCATTCGCTTTTCATGTGAGTACAGGCGGCGGTGAAATCATGAGGCCGGTTGAGTTCGGCGGAGATGCCAAACATGAAAGCCTTGGCACCCAGGTGATTGATGGCATTTCCTGCACCGGCACGCGTGAGACGCGCACCATTGCTGCCGGCGCCATCGGCAATGAGCAGCCCATCGAGATCACCTTTGAAACATGGACGTCACCCGAACTAAAAACCGTGGTGCTCAGCAAGCATAACGACCCCCGTTTTGGCCAGACCGTCTATCAGCTTACCGATATCAGGCGCAACGAGCCCGACCAGTCTCTGTTCCAGGTCCCCAGCGACTACAGAATTCTTAGCCAGGACACGGTAGCTTCGCCCAAAGAATAGAGCTTACATCTCCTGTTGGACGTGGCCGGGCGTCATGCCCGGCCGTTTTCCATTTTCGGGGGTGGGAGTGTCAGGGCAGGGATTATCCGTGCCCTGATAACGACAGATTTATCGGAACAAACTAAACTATTCAGATTCATAGATTTACAAGCTCTCTCAGTGACTGAACCGGGCCTCAGTGACTATCAATCCGTTGTAGTTTCTGCTAGAGTCAATGATGTAACTTTTTAATATTCCTCTAACAATCAACCCCTATCATTGGGCTCAAATTCGGCCACATGAAGCGTGCGTCTCTCGAAAGTCCCAGTTATTATCTCAACGCCGAAGCCTCCTGGCTGCGCTTCAATCGTCGCGTCCTGGAAGAGGCCGAGGATGAGAGCAATCCCCTGCTGGAGCGGGTCAAATTTCTCGCCATCACTGCCAGCAATCTGGACGAGTTCTTCGAAGTTCGCGTCGCCGGCTTGCTGCAGCGCATAGAAGATGGATACACCGAGGCCGGCCCCGATGGCCTGAGCCCCCTGGAAGAGCGCGACCTGGTGGCGCGTGAGACCCATGAGTTCGCCCGCCGGCAGCATGACTGCTGGAATGAAATGCTGCGTCCGGCGCTGGCGCGCGAAGGCATCCGCGTGCTTAGCCTGGCCGAACTGACGCCCAAGGCGCGGGCCTACGTGGAAGAATATTGCGAGCGCGAGCTGGATCCGCTGCTCACGCCGGTAACCATTGACCCGGCGCATCCGTTTCCTCGCGTCATCAATAAAGCTTTGTGCCTGGCGTTTCTTCTGAGGCGGCGGCGGCGCGCTTCCGCGACTTACACGGGCGTGGTCACTGTGCCTCGCGCCCTGCCGCGTCTCATCCACCTGCCCAATGGCGATTCCCACGACTTCGTCTTTCTCGCCGACCTGGTCGCGTGGTATGCCACTAAGATGTACCGCGGCTACGACATCATCTCTGACGCAGCGTTTCGCGTGACCCGAAACAGCAACCTTTATCTGCAGGAAGAGGATTCGCGCAATCTGCTGGAATCTGTGCGCACCGAGTTGCACAACCGGCGCAAAGGCGCGGCCGTGCGCATGGAAATTGACGCCGAGGCCGACCCTGAGATCATCGACCGCCTGCGCAGCAATTTTGACCTGGATAGCTGGCAGGTCTTTCGCACCGATGGGCCGGTGAACCTGTCGCGGCTGTTCAACATCTATGAGCAATCGAACCGGCCGGACCTGAAGTTCAAGTCGTTTGTCCCGCGCGAGCTTCACCTCAACGCCAAGTCGAGCGATATTTTCCAGGAGCTGCGCCAGCACGACGTCCTGCTGCATCATCCTTATGACAGCTTTCATGGCGTGGTTGATTTCATTGAGACCGCTGCCGAAGATCCCGACGTGCTCTCCATCAAGCAGACCCTCTATCGCACCAGCGAAGATTCCCCCATCGTTCTGGCCCTGATGGATGCCGCCGCCAAAAAAGAAGTTACAGTCGTCGTCGAGGTGAAGGCGCGCTTCGACGAAGCTTCGAATATCCGTTGGGCGCGCACCCTGGAAGATGCCGGCGTGCAGGTCTTTCACGGGCTGGTCGGCCTGAAGACACATTGCAAGCTGGCGCTGGTGGCGCGTCGCGATCCCGATGGCATCACGCGGCGTTACGCTCATTTGGGCACGGGAAACTACAACTCCACCACCGCGCGACTCTATACCGATCTAAGCCTGCTCACCGCCGATGAAGATATGACGTCGGCGATCCATGGGGTCTTCAGCTTCCTGACGGCTTACGCCGAGCGTCCGAATTATTCGCCGCTGATGGTTTCGCCGCTCGACTTTGCGCAAAACTCGCTGAGCCTGATTGCCCGCGAGGCGGAACACGCCCGCCAGGGGCGGCCGGCGCGCATCATCGCCAAGATGAATGCCCTGCTCGATAAGAGCATCATTCAGGCGCTCTACCGCGCGTCGCAAGCAGGCGTGGAAATTGACCTCATCGTGCGCGGCATGTGCGCCCTGCGTCCGGGCGTGCGCGGAGTGAGCGACCGCATTCGCGTGCGCAGCATTGTGGGAAGGTTCCTGGAACACAGCCGCATCTACTACTTTGCCAACGGCGGAGACGAAGAGATTTTCCTGGGAAGCGCCGACTGGATGCCGCGCAATCTCTATGGCCGCGTGGAAGTAGTGTTTCCGCTGAAAGACGCCATGCTGCGCCAGCGCGTGCTGCAGGAAATCCTGGAAGTTTATCTCGAAGACCGCGTGAAGAGCAGAATCTTGTTGCCTGATGGAGACTATGTCCACATCCAGGAGAGCCGCAAGAAACTGCGCAAAGGCGCGCTCTCAAGCAGCATCTTCGGCAACTATGGGGGAAAACTCAACGCCCAGGAGTTCCTGATTGCGCTGGCTGAAGGAAAACAATCCGCAGCAAAACCGGCGAAGCGCGAGGCCGCCCAGGCTGCGGCTCGGGGCGAGCGCGGCGCTTCTTCTGGAAAGGCCGTCAATAGATGATCATCTATTTTCTACGGCATGCCAGCGCAGGCACGCAAAAAGCTGATCCGCGGAAAGATGAAAAACGCGCCCTGGATAAGGAAGGTATCGAGCAATGCGGCATGATGGGACGCGCGCTCGCGGCCCTGGACGTGCACGTAGACGTAACCATTTCCAGCCCGTTAAAGCGCGCAGCTCAAACCGCGGTGCTGGTCTCGAACGAAATCGGCCACGAGGGCAAGCTGCAACTCGATGCCGGCCTGAAGCCGGGCAGCGCTTGGGAAGATTTCACCAGGATGCTGCAAAAATATGCCGCCAACGAGGCCATCATGGTGGTGGGCCATAATCCCAGCCTGAGCGAGTTCCTGGGAAAGCTCATCGGCCGGCGCTCCCCTTCCCATATTGACCTGAAAAAAGGCGCGGTCGCCAAGGTGGAAGTGGATTCCAAAGGCGGCACGCTGGAGTGGTGCATCACCCCCAAAGTCGTCCGCGCAATTTGCGAGAGTATGAAATAGCACTCAGCAATCAGCACTCAGCACTCAGCCCCTAAAGCAGGCATTTAGTACTTAGCAATTGGCATTTGGCCCTTACACAATTTCGACCACAAGGGCATAAATTTCCATCAGGTTGAGAAACTAAAAATGCGCTCCAGGGGCTAAATGCCAAGTGCTAATTGCCAAGTGCTTTGTTTGACTGCTGAACGCGCTCTTGGCCACCACAGATTTTGATCACAACAAATTTCGATCACCGCAAATGGTAATAGCCATCCCTGCGCGTGACTTCCACTTTGGTTTCGAATAAGGAAGTCAGACGGCCGGAGCGCAGGATTTCCTGCTTGCTGCCATCGGCAATGACCTTTCCGCTCTGCATCAGCAGGACCCGGTCGATTTCGGGAACGATGTCCGACAGATCGTGGGTAACGAGAATGAGGCCAATCCCGGAATCCGCAAGAGATCGCATGGTCTGGCGAAGGCCCTGGTGTGCGGCAATATCCAGTGAATTGCTGGGCTCATCGAAGAGCAAAGCTCGCGGCGCATGCACCAAAGCGCGCGCAATCAACACGCGCCGTGCTTCCCCGGAAGACATTTCGCGAACCGGCCGCTCGGCAAGGTGAGGCACGTTCAATTGAACCAGAGCAGCGAGGGCGCGCTCGCAATGCTCAGCCTCAACCGCATGGTGCGGCAGAACGGTCTTACTGCTGAAGAAACCGGAGATCACAACATCAAGTCCGCTGGCTTCGCCGGTACAGAAAGACATGAGATCGTTGGATACGATGCCGAGAAGCGAACGCAGCTCAAAAACATTCCAGCGCTCCCGGCCGAAGATGGTCATGCTGGAACATTCGCGGAACACCGGATAACATTCGCGCGTAATCGTCTTCACCAGCGTTGACTTGCCGCAGCCGTTAGGGCCAAGGATAGCGACATGCTCGCCGGCCTGGACGCGTAAAGTAAAATCGTCCAGCACGACGTTATTGCCGCGCATGACGCGGACGTTCTGCATGTCTAATAGAGGCGGCTCAGGCAAGTTGATTGTGCTCCTCAAATCCTAGATTAGGATACAGTTTCGAGCTTCAAGTATCGAGGTTTCAAGTCCCCTGAACCATTGTCCCGGACGCAAAAAAGGCGTGCTGGAGTTTTCTCCAGCACGCCTGTGAAGCTGAAAAATTCTGGCTTTCAGTTCCTCAGAATTTAAACTGCACCACCATTTCGAGCTGTCGCGCGTCGTAGGTGTTGCGCGTGTAAGTACCGAAGGTTGAGGTGGCGCTGTTGTTGTCCTGCAATTGGCCGATCTTAGCGCCTCCCGAAGTAGCAAGATTGGATGTTACAACCGTCGGTCCGAACGTGGCATTCAGGCCGGGCTTGAATTGAGTGTTGTTGAACAAGTTGGTTGCCTGTCCGGAGATGCTGAAGGAATATCGTTCCCGAATCCGGAAGTTCTTCTCCAGAGACATGTTCATATTCCACGTGGGGTTACTGCGCATGTCGCTGAAGGTGGGTGAGGCGCTTCCATACCAAAAGACGTCTGGAAGAATCGTCTTACCATCCGCCCCGGTTACAACCCGTGCAGTAAACGCGTCAATGTTGTATTTCAGGAAGCAGTTCGCGCAAGGAGTAATGACGCGGCCGCTAGGCAGCGTGACCGAGGTCTTGCCGTCATACCAGTGCTGCAGGTTCTTCGGCACTTCGATAGGCACACCCGCGACGCGATCGGGCAGACTATTGAGCGAGTTGGTGCCGCCGCTGGCTAGCGGGAAGACAAAGCCGGTCTGGGCGGTAAAGACGCTGCCAAGCCTCCAGCCGCCGATCAAGGTATCTACCCATGACCGCGTATTGAAGAAGCGTCCGCCTTGGCCAAAGGGCAGATCGTAGACCCAGTTGACCGAGACGCGGTGAGGAACATCGTTCGTGGTGATCTGGCGGTTGAGGTGCTTCATATCCGGCCGGAGATAGGGGAAATAAGCGTGATCGGCGCCGTCGGAGTAGCCCTGATTGGTCTGGGCGTTAAAACGGGTATCGGCGATCTGCTTCGACCAGGTGTAATTGGCATTAAGCTGCAAGCCGCTGGAGAAATTGTGCGTCACCTGCAATTGCAACGCGTTGTAGTCGGAGACCCCGGTGGAACGTGTAATGTTGTCGCCTTCCAGCGGGTAAGGGAAAAGAGCTTCCTGCGCCTGGATGGTGCGATTTCTGATGTTGCCAACACCATAGGGAATAAGCGGACCGGTAGCGGTCGCCGGACTGGCCGGGTTACAGGTTTGCAGTGTCTGGAAAGGATTACAGATCTGCGCGGTTGCCGGGTTTTTGCCATTGCTGGCAATGTATTGGTTGCGCCATATCTGCAACTGCCCTGGATCAATCAACTGTGTGCTGTTGATAGGAGTGAAAACCACCTGCAAATTCCTGCCATGGGAACCGATATAGCCGACGGAGAAATTCCAGTTGGCCCCGATTTTCTGTTCCAGAAAGAGGTTCCACTGCTGCACGAAACCGTTTCTGAGATCGTCAGGAAAGCGGCGCGCACCGCCATAAAGAGCCGGGTTCGTGGGATTTGCGCCGATGGGTGAAACAATCTGGTTCACCGCGTTGCTGCCCAGGCTGTAAAAAGGCCCGACGACCTGGCCTGCGGGTGCAGGACCGTAAGGACTGCTGACAACAGAAGGCGTGTACGGCGCGGCGCCATAGAACCCCGGTCCGTCATTGAAGCCGGTGTTGGAAGGAACATAGGTTACGCCGTAACCGGCGCGCACCACCGCAGATTGAGTGAGCTGGTAGGCGGCGCCCAGGCGCGGACCGAAGTTGTTATAGCGTGTGCGCCACATGTGGCGGTCTGCGCCATTATGGCCAGGGAAGACGATGGCGCCAGGAGTGCCAAACAGCGGATCTTTTCCATCCAGATCAATCGCCGTCAGGCGGTCATGACGCTCGGTCGGGCCGGGCTGCACATCCCAACGCAAGCCCAGGTTAAGGGTCAACTTGTCGGTGGCACGCCAGTCATTCTGGCTATACAGCGCGTAGTATTTTTGCGCCAGGGCGAGGCGCAGTTGGAAGCCTGGACTAATATGGATGTTCCCTGCGCCCAACAAAAGCGATGCCATACTCAGCCCATTCAAGTTGCTCGCCGTCGAGGGCAGATTCGTAGTGCTGCCGTCGGCGTTGATGTTCTGTCGGGTGAAATCGGCCGTGGTCTGAATCTGCGACGAGTCGTCTACGTCAATGTAATTGGAAAGTAACATCCGGTAGGTGCCGCCAAACTTATGAGTCCAGCGGCCGCGCGTCCAGGTCATGCTGGCATTAAAGTCGGTATTGGTCTGGCGCTCGCGCTTGTGCAGCGAGGTGCCGTTGCTGAGCGCGGTGACATTTCCTAATGCCGGAGTTGCCGGAGGCGCGCCTGGAATCACATTCAACGCCTGGATGGCCGCGGGAATCCCAAACTGGTTGTAGTTATAGTTGGGAATGGAGGCGGCCAGATCGTCGGCCTCAATGCGATTCACGCCCAGGCGGGCGTCCATGACTATGTTGGTTGTAAGCGGTATGGTATCGCCAATGGCAACGTAAAAATTATTGTCGGGCTGCTGATTGCCGACGAATTCTTTCTGGCTGTAGTACGGATTACCGGAGCCCCACGTAGTTGGGGTTGCGATATTGCCTTTCTGGAAACCATAGGTCGTATAAAAATTGTGCTTGCCCCAGTGATAGTCCATCCGCGAGTTAATATCGTCTTTGTTGAACTGCTGGTTTCCTCGGAAGAAGAAATTGTGAGTATTGAAAATGTCATCGGGGGTCCTGTTGGGCAATGGATATGCATTGAGAATTGCGGACCCAAACGGATCGATGGCGGTTAATGGACTCGTTCGCACCACCCCTTGCGCGTCCATGAAAGTCGGAAACTGTGTGCGCTTAAAGAAGGCGCCTGACGGGGTGACGGGACCGAAAGGATTGAAGAGCAGGATGGGCACCGCCTTGTTGTTAACCGTGACATAGGTCTGGCTGAAATCCCCCGCCCGCTCGGCAGCGGTGGGTACGGTATCCAGGTAATCATAAGCCCGATGGAAGCGTAGCCCTTCATAACTGACGAAGAAGAATGCCTTGTCTTTAATAATGCGGCCACCCAGGTTGCCGCCAAAGGTGTTGGATTTAAAAGCCCCGCGGGGAATATTCTGGGCGTTGTTGGAAAACGAGTTGGCGTTAAAGTCTTCGTTGCGGACGCGGTAGTGGGCCGAACCGTGATAGTCGTTGCCTCCGCTCTTGGTGGTAAAGATCACCACTCCCTGGGCGCGGCCATATTCGGCCGAATAGTCATTGGTGACTGTCTTTACCTCTTGCAGCGCATCCTGATTGGGCAGCACTGCGGTTTCGTTCCATGCCGAGCCCTGGATGCTGACCCCATCGAGAAGAATGTCATTGGAAAAAGCCGAGCCTCCGTTGATGCCGATGGCCGAGGCCTGGCGGCGGCCGTCGATGCCGATGCCAAATGACTGGGTGTTCTGGGTATTGCCGAACAACCCGCGCGGCACCACGCCCGGCTGCAGCGCTGCATAGGCGAAAGCATTGTGCGTGATGTTGGGAACTATATCTATCGTCCGCTCGTTCACGTTGTTCTGCACCGTGGCGCTGCTGGTTTGAATTACAGCCTGGTCGGCGGATACCGTAACCGTCTGCGTTCCGGTCTGGATCTGCAGCGGAATTTCAAGCTTCACCGTCTGCGCTGTCGAGAGAGACAGATTAACTGTGCTGTACTTGGCAAAACCCGATCCCGTCTTCTCCACATTGACGTTATAGGTTCCAGGTTCCAGATAAGGAATGGCAAAGTTGCCTGTGGGATCGGTGGTCGCGCTAGACACCACGCTGGTTTGCTGATTGATGGCGGATACGGTGGCTGCCGGAACCGCGGCGCCGCTGGTATCGGTAACGCGCCCCACGATGGAGGCTGACTTGATTTGAGCAAAAGAAACGGCGCTGAGTGCAAGACTAAGCGCCAGAACCATAAGAGACTTAATTATTGTTGTTGATTTACCGGATAACATCATCTTCTCCTCCCACATTTTGGGTACAACTTTTTATGCCCGTGCCTGAGCCGGGCAATTCGTTTGTTGTCGTAACTTAGGTCGAACGTGATTGCAGCAGCGCCTGCCAGAGGCTGCTGTGTCGTGAAATGGCCCGCAGAGGACCGGTTGTGCCTGACGAAACAAAAAAATTTGCTGCTCCAGTGTTGTGTAACTTCGCCGTGCGGGGCGAAACAACATACCGGGCAGCTCTCAACGAACGCGCATAACATTATGAGGAAAGCGTTCCGATGTCAATGAAAAGAAAGTATCTTGTACCGGTATCCGGTACGGCGAGAGAGCCCGGTTTTCGGCACTGATTAGTGTTTCGAATTCAGCATTCTCCAAGAGGACTACTAAGGCAGGCTGTCAAGAAAAGCTTTCTGAAGTTTCGGGGTTGTTCGGAAGCTGGTTTCAACGATAAGGCGTTTGTACGCCGCCCCAGGATCTATCAAACCGTGTTCGCCGGCCGCTAGCAATACACCAAGAGTTCCGGTTGTGATTAGTCCACGTCGTTTTGCCTCGAGACGCCCTCTTCGTTCGTCGATCAGTAACAAGTCAGCGTGCTGCTCTTCGGCGAGTTGAATTGCCTCGCGTTCTCCCAGGTCAAGGAAGGCAAGTGCAGCGTCGGGTTGTGATAGGACCCCACAAATCTCAATCCAATTGGGAACATCTAAAAGCCACTTGCGGATTGCTGGCGGAGCACTGGCATGGGATAATTCCGCAAGAACTGCCGAAGGGACAACAACCCTTTTATACAATTTATACAATGCAGGGAGAAGAGATTCACAGCCAATCTGAACGAGGTAATTAAGCGGAGAAGTGTCCGCAACGACAATCATCCCTTGAGAAGACCCTTGGCTTGCAGTAGTCGCAGCGCCTCCCGGTCCTGCTCCAAATCTTCAAGATCGTAAGCGTGCTCGTAGATATTGCGGCCCTTGAGAAAGCCGTCAAATTCGAAGCGTGATATTCCCAACAACTGCCTCGCCTGGTAGTGCGAGAGCTTGCCCGAACGATAGCCTTCAATAACTAGAGCCTCAAGTGCCTCCCTGCCTGCATTCGGATGCTGGGCAAGATCATCTGGAAGCTCAACCGTGATCTGCATGAGGTGAGGATAGCATCATCTTTGCCGGCGATAAAGGGCATTCACATTTACCTGAGCCTGGGAGCAGCGGGCGGTAGGCTCGGGCTATCCGCTCCTACGAAACCCCCGCTTCCAGTTCACGTCCAAAGATCTCCCGGAAGTAGCTATGCTCTTTTTCCAGGGACCACAGCTCCAGTTCGGCGTCCATTCTGCCCTTGGTGCGCAGAACCAGGCGTACCTTGCCGCCTTTGATTTGGGCCGAGACGCCGCTGACCAGCCCTCTGCGGCTTTGATTCAGGGCCCGCGCCAGGCGCAGTAGAACAATTGCCTTGGAGGCGTGAATGCGATCGGCGGGGCGAAGCAGCTTCATGGGTTTTTGCGCGGCGGTGGGGCGGGAGTTTCCCAGATAGCGCGCAATGGCCGCAATCAGGGCGCGCTCGTAGGCGGTGTAGCCAAAAATTTCGCTGTTGGCGATTACGTAGTGGGCATGGCGGTGCCATCCATAGCGGTTGATATAAATTCCAACTTCATGAAGCATGGCCGCGGCCGAGAGCCACTCGGCAAATTCCACAGGCAGGTTATGCACGGGACGCAGGCGGCGGAAAAGGTCGAGCGCGAGCGTGCGCACATGCTGCGCATACGCCGGGTCTACCCGATAGTTCTTGCCGGTGGCCAGTAAAGCGTCCCAGCGATCAGATTCGATTTGCCGCCGCGAGCGCGTGCGCTGGTCATAATCTGCCGCCATCTGGGCCAGCAGGCCATCGCGCAGCCCGAGCGGGGAGTAGCGAAAGCCGCGCAGATGACATTTTTCCAGCAGCTCGGCAAAGACCACCGCCCCGGCAACAACAATTTCTGCCCGCCGCGGACCGATGCCCGAGAGCGCCGTACGCTCCTCAACTTTCAGCTTGGCCAGCTTGGCCGCGATCTTAACCGCCTTGGCCCGGGGCACATCCTGCATGGATTCGCGCACCGTGCTTTTGTGCACGCCGCTGCAAACCGCCGCCAGCGCCGCCGCCGTGCCCGAGGTGGCAATCATGAGGCGGGGCTTGAAGCTGAGAATGCGTCTCGCCGTGCGGCCCAGCTCTTTTTCGATGAAGCTGCGCAGCCGGCGCAATTCTTTCGATGTAGGTGGATCGTGCTTGAGGAATTCCTCGGTCAGGCGCACCGCCCCCAAAGGCAGGCTGATGGTGTAAAGAATGTGTCCGGCGGCCGAGACGGTCAGTTCGCAGCTTCCGCCTCCCAGATCGACCATCAGAACCGGCGAGAGACCCAATCGCATATTGGAAAGCAGGCCAAGGTGAATGAGTCGCCCTTCTTCCAGTCCACTGATGATTTCAACTTTCCATCCGGTTGTCGAGCGCACCCACTCCATGAAGGCGCCGCCGTTGCGGGCATCGCGCAAGGCGCTGGTGGCCACCACCCGCACCACCTGCGCTCCCTTTCTCTGGGCCGCCTTGTGGAAGCGCTGCAAAACCTCAACCGTGCGGGCCATGGCCGAAGGCGTAAGCATGCCATTCTTGAAGACGGATTTGCCCAGCCGTGTGACCTCGCGGTCCTCGTGAACTGTCACCAGGCGGTGGCGGACCAGACGCGCGATCTTAATGCGAACCGAATTGGACCCGATATCGACAGCGGCGAAGGTGGGCATGGAAAAGCAGTTCTCAGTTCCCGGTTCTCAGCACCAGTTCTTAGCTTTTATCTTTTGCGCAGGTCTGAATCGGATTCATTGAGTTCCCGATCAGGGAAGTGTAAATTTCCGCATCAATTCTTCCAACCGATCCTCAACCCGCGGCAGGAGCGGCCTGTTTTCGCGCGGAAGAACCAGCGGGCTTCTTCTTTGCAGTTTCACTCTTTTTGTTTTCCCGGACGGCTCTCTTTTTTTCCGGGGCAGATTTTTTCTGCTCCGTCTCGACTGCGTTTTTCTCCCGCGGTAGCTGGCGCAGGTACGCTCCCGCTTGAATCTCGTTGACTACCCGCCCGCATACACTGATGGCCTCGGTAAATTTCGCCTGGGTAACGTTCTGCAGGTGGGCGAGCAGGGCCAATTTTGCCAGTCCGGCAATGCGAGCGGCATTCTGTGCCAGGGTGAGCCAGTCGTGCCAGTCGCCAATTACATCTTGCATGGTCTTGAGTTGCAGCAGCAGTTCAGCGTTTCCTGGAAGCAGTTCCGCCAGATAACGCGTTTTCTTGCATTGAATGCGGAACTGGTGCAGCCCGCGCGGCGAAAACGGCTGCGCCTTCCGGTAAGCGCGAACCAGGTCTCGCACCGAGCGAGACAACCTCTCCAAGGCTATATTCCCTGGCGTGCCGGCCACGCCCTCGGCGCCACCCGCAAAGGCGATTGCGTATTCCACCTTCTGCATGCGCTCGCGCAAGCGTGGGGAGAATTTATCTTCAATGCCGGCCAGAAGCTTCTTTTGCTGTTTGCTGCGTTGGGCTTCCAACTCGGCCATGAGAAGAGCCTTGGCTTCTTCCTGGCGGCCAATTTGTACGCTGCGAAGGGCAATCGTCTGTACATCAATGTCACGGACCCGGCCCGCCCGCCGCCGCAGCTTGGCTAGCTGCTGCAACAGTTTTGCTACGTCGCGTTTTGCGGAAAGCTCGTGTGAGCTGAGGAAGGTCTCTGCCCGGCGGATGGTCGTGCGCAACTGATGCACCCGGTCAGGCAGCGGCTGCTCTGAAACCTCGCGCAAAAGTCGACGCAACTTCCTCAAATAATTGGGCTTGCTCGATGGCCGGACTAAGGTCATGAATCGCGTGCCTGGAAAGACGTGAGGGGGCAGGATACTGGGATTGCCGGGGGAATGCAAGTGCAGAGTTCAGTACTCAGTACTCGGTACTCAGTGAAAAAAGCAAAGCTTTTATTTCAGACTGTTTTTAATCCTATGCGTTTCTTTGCGTTCTCTGCGGTGAGCTTCTTGTCTTTTGCTGAGTACCGAGTACCGAGTACTGTTTTTATCGCAGCTGAAATTCAGGCGATCCCAGTGCTAAACCGATGATCGTGCCCAGGGCTTTGCCGGGATCATCGGAGAGATGGGCGGCGATTTGCGGGTCGTTCATCTCTTTATGTATAGCTTCGTTGGTGGTCTTGGAGGTCTCGCCGCCAATCAGGGCATCTTCGATCAGCGCCACGGCGGCTTCGCTGCCGCCCGAGGTATTGACGGGAACAATCTCTTCCTTGGGTGCGCGCGTCAGCAGGCCCAGCGTCAGCACGCGCAGCGGATCGAACTTCAATCCATTCTGCCCGCCGCTGGTTAGGGCGAGGGAAAAATTCAGGCGATCGAGCAAGGCGTCGGAGTTCATCCACACATCGGCTGCGGTGGAGTAGCCCGTGGGTGGCGCCATCTGGTAAAGCGGCATGCCCATCTTGCCAAGAGCCTGCACGGCGGCGCCGGGGTTCTGCACGTCCGTGCCGGTGGCGCGAAGCGCCGATGCCACAAACTCCAGCGGGGTCTTTACCTTCTTGCGATACACGCCTGGCGACCAGAACTCTTTGGAGTGAAACATGGCGCGCAGCACGGCGCGGATGTCGCCATCGCTGGAGAGAAAAGTTTCAGACATCTGTTTCACCAGAGCGGGCGGCGGATCGTCGCTGACAAAACGGCGCGCCAGCTTGGTGCAAATGAACTTGGCAGTCGCCGGGCTGCGCGAGAGCATCTCCAGCACCTGCATGCCTTCATCCATGCCGGCATCTTTAACAGTATGGCCGAGAATCTCTTTCGGTCCGGGTTCATGCTTTTTAGGGTCGAACATGAAACCTACAACCTGCCCCTGGGCCGGCGGCTGCTGCGGTGACTGAAAGGTCCAGCCGGTAAAGACGCGCGCCACTTGCGTTACGTCCGCCTGGGTATAGCCGCCGTTCACGCCCAGCGTGTGCAGTTCCATCAATTCTCGCGCGTAGTTTTCGTTCAGCCCTTTGTTAGCAGTGCCGGGCTTGGGGGCCTGGCCGGGCTTGACGCCGGCGGCAATTGAATTCGGCCCAATGCTGACCCAGTTATCCAGGTAGTAGAGCATGGCTGGGCTCTTGGCTACAGCCACCAGCAGGTCGTGGAACTTGCCCAGCGCGTGCGCGCGGATGGCATCGCGCTCGTAGCTGGTCACCAGATACTGGTCAATATCCTTATTTAAGTAAACATTAAAGTGGTTGAACCAGAAATCGGTCATCACCTCTTCGAGCTGGCGCTCGCTGTAGACGGCGCGCAGCACCTTGGCCTGCTGCAGCTCGGAGAGCACAACCCCGGTGGGGCTGCCGTTCATGCCGTAATAGATTTCGCGCTCGGCGGCGGAAAAATCGGGCATGAGCCGGTCACGATCTTCATTGGGCAGGTTGGTGGCAAAGGCCAGCCGATCATTGATGGGCAACTGCATCAACGCGGGCATGCGCTTCTCTTTCGGGAGCGTCAGCAGCATCTGCGCAATGTGGTGGGCGGCGTCTTTAGCCTGCTGCGTGATTGCATCCTGTGCAGCTTTATCGGCGGCCGCTTTCTTGGCTGCCTCCTCGGGAGACATGGGAATAGCGGCAGCCAGCGCGGCTACATTCTGCTGGTTCTGTTGCTGCTGTTGCTTGTAGCGGGCAACCAGCACCTCCCAGAACCCGTATTGAATAGGATCGGAGGGCAGCGGGCGCTTGCCTTCAGCCGCCTCGCGAATCATGTTGCCATTGGGAAACGCCTGCAGCATATCGCGAGGCTGCATCTGCAGTGTGCGATAGGGAGCAAGCTTGGAGTCGAGCAGCGGATTAGGAATCTTATCGGGCTGCAACTGCTGCTCCAGCCAGTTATCCACACCGGCATCCATCACCTTCTCGATGTCTCCAGGGCGCGGCCCGAAGGTCAGCCGGTTCAAGACGTGCAAAGCCCGGTCGTGCTCGCTAAGCAACGCGGCTGAACCGTGCGTTCTCTTTGGGTTAGAGGTACTGCCATCGCCCGCCTGTGCGGCCAGCGAAAACAAGGCAACTAAGGCAATCACCATCAAGGCGCGGCCTATACGCGAGGGGGAGAATGCGGAGCACATGCTGAGAATTTTAACTCCGTTTGCGGACAAAAGTTGCCATGGTTGGACCAAATTACCAGCCGACTTTCAGAAAAAGCTTGGCCGCAGATCAACGCAGATCGACGCAGATGGGTTTGGGGTTAGGGGATGGCCTAGGAAAGGAGAGCGGAAAATTATTCTCAGGGCTGTTGGAGGAGGGGGGTGGGGGTTACTAAGTAACCTCTGAGCGGTCGCTGTTTGAGAGGGGAGTGGGTATTACTCGAGTAATGAATCCGGTAGAGGCAGAAATATCCCTTGGCTCATGCGAGCGGGGAGAGTCGCCGCTTGACGTTTTCCAAAGACCATGAGGCACGGAGCCTTCCCATTGATCATCCCAGCAATTTGATAAAAAGCAATGATTTGATACCACTTCTCGGGTAGTAGATAATTTTTATGTTGCTGACTTTGTCACAACTCGGGCGTTCGCCCTCGCTCAGCATGACAGCTCTAAAAAAATGACATTATTCAAGGATGTCGACAGAGCCCAAAATACTCTAAAATCACTCGCGCAGTACCGGACTTGATCTTGCAGGAGGTGTGCATGGCACTGGGAAGAACTGTTGGTTTTGTGGTGTTGATTGTCGGCGTAACTCTGACTGCATTCGCGCAAACGCCGGACCCTACGACCGAGCCTCGGACTGTGCTTCTGTGGGAAAACGGCGCGCCCGGCGCTCTGGGCAATGATGACGCCGACAAGCCTACTCTCACGATCTATCTTCCCTTTGGACGAGATGCGGTGGGCACCGCGGTTGTAGTGGCGCCTGGCGGCAGCTACTTGCACCTCGCTTCGAACCACGAGGGACGCCAGGTGGCAAACTGGCTGAACTCGTTGGGAATCGCCGCGTTTGTTCTCAAATACCGGCTGGGTCCGCGCTACCATCATCCGATTGAGTTGGGAGATGCGCAACGCGCCATTCGCCTGGTGCGGGCGCGCGCCGCCGAATTCGGCATATCGCCCAGCCGCGTAGGTATGATGGGCTTTTCCGCCGGCGGGCATCTTACCGCGACTGCGGCCACCCACTTCGATGCCGGCGATTCTGCCGCCCCCGATCCCATTGACCGTGTCAGCAGCCGGCCTGATTTTGCCATTCTGGGTTATCCCGTCATCACGATGGTAGAACCATACGTGCATCACACTTCACAGCGGATGCTGCTGGGCGACAATCCCGATGCAAAATTGCAGCAGGCGCTCTCCGATGAATTGCAGGTGACGCCACAAACGCCGCCCACATTTTTGTTCAGCACAAGTGAAGATGCCACCGTACCGGTCGAGAACAGCGTCATGTTCTATTCGGCGCTGCACAAAGCCGGTGTGCCGGCGGAGCTGCACATATTCGAGAAAGGCCCGCACGGCGTCGGTCTGGACTTGAAAGACCCAGTGCTCAGCCAGTGGCCAATGCTGCTGGCGAACTGGCTGCGCAGCCGGGGTTTGTTAACCAAGTAGCTTTTAGTGTGGGATTCACCGCCACGCGCCCAGGATCGCGCCCATCAGCACCAGTGAAACTGTCAGGTAGCCGCCATTGACGAGAACGTAAGTCCAGGGCCGGCGCTCGAACAGAGAAACAATGCCAATCGCCATCGTGACCCAGCCAAAGCCGGCAAGAAAACCAGCGGTCGCGCCCCAAGCCAGGTTCGTTTTGGGATCGTTGAGAAACATGGCCAGATTAAAGGCCATCACCAGGCTCAGCACGAAACTAATGGCAAAAATTTTTCCGCTGGCAGGCGGCGGCTCCCCCGCTGCAAAACGGTTTGCTTTTTTCCAGGCTGCGCCAAACACGACTGGCGAGTACCAGAGCCCTCCTACCAGGAAGGCCGATATGGCCGCTGCAAGAATTGCCCAAATGTTCAGGGTGTGAAAGTTCATTCGATTCCGCTCCTATTTTTTCGGGCTTACGCCCCACTCTTTCACCCAGTCAATCGGGCCGTTGACGAACCGCCGATGTAAAGTCGAGAGCAGTTGGGCATTGCCTACCAGCAAATACTCATAGGCCTTGTCCCATTCTTCACCACTCTTCCATCCGGTTTGCACGAGCTGCACGATCGTGGAGTCGCCCTTGGCCTCGAAATGAAATCGCGCCGTGGTCCGCTCGGCCCGAACGGTGGGGAACCGGTCAGGAGCCAGCGCCGACAGCACTATTTCCTCCTGGGGGACAAAGCTGAGTATGGTGCCCCCGCCGGTGCTTCCGCCCGGGAAGTGCGCCGTCCACTCTCCACCTTTTCGCAGGTCGACAACCGCTTCTGGAGTCAACCATGTGCTCAAACCTTCGCTGGTGGTGAACGCTTGCCACACCGCAGCACGAGATGCGGGAATTGTGATCTCCAGGACTATCGCCTTATCGGATGCTGCCGGGTGAGGCGCGGCCTCTTTGGCAACTTTTTCCGGATTCTGGGCCAAGCCCACGTTAGCTGCGGCCAATAGAAGGAACAGACAAAAGACTCTCATTGGGCCTCCTTATAAGTACTTGGTTGATCGTTCAAGTAAATCTCACTATGCTAGAAAAAGCAAGGGATTTCTTAGCAGAGGTTTTAATGTCGAAGGCCCTGAACACCCGCGACCGTTTGATCGATTCGGCTCGCTATCTTTTCTGGGAGCGAGGCTTTGCCGGAACCAGCATGGCCGACCTGCTTGCTCATGCCGGGGTCAACTCAGGCAGCTTCTATCATTTCTTTGAAAGCAAAGAGGCCTTGCTTCGAGCAGTACTGGAAGGATATCTGGGTGCGTTACGGCCCATGGTAGTTGACCCCGCCTTCGCAGAGACGGAGGAGCCGGTGGGGCGTATCTTCGCCATCCTCGCCGGCTATCGCGGACGAATTCTGCAGACGGAGTGCAAATACGGCTGTCCACTGGGCCGACTCGCTCTGGAAATTGATCCTGAGAACCGTCCCGCGCACAAACTGATCGCCGAAAATTTTCAGGGCTGGATCGCCGCCATCCGCGAATGCGTTGAGCAGATCAAGCACCGGCTGCCGAAAAATACCGATCTCGACGCGCTCTCCACATATGTTCTGGCAGTCATGGAAGGCGGTGTCATGCTTTCCAGGTCGTATGGTTCAGTAGAGCCTTTCGATCGCGCGGTCAAACAGTTGCAGGAACATTTTCACCTGCTTCTAACCTCTGGAGAGACATCCAATAAAAGACGCTAGTGTTTTCAAATATGACAAGAGGGAGGCTGGGCTTCCTGGACCCGGGCCGTTTAATACGGCATTACTCGTGCGCGCCGGAGGATTCCGATTGCTGCTCTTGCTCGTCCGGGTCGATCTTAGCTTGCAGGAAAAACGCGTAACCGGGCTGAAGAGGCTTATCCAGCGTGTCTGATTCCTGCGCGATCTGTTTGCCGCCGAGCGTAACCGTCCAGCTCAACTGCGTGCCGACCTGGGGATTGATGGCTTCGAACTCGAATGTCCCTCCGGTCCTGGGCGCAAGTTCGATGACCCACGTGTGATGGCCGGGGCCAAACTTTTCCACGTGTTCTTCAGTAGGCTGATCATCGTTGATACTTTGGTCCGGTTTACGCGGAATATAAGTATCGACTGCCAACTGCGCGGGGCCGGTTGTATCCACATCGATGGCCAACTTTTGACCACCTCCGCCAAGGATCTTCGCCGGCATCTTGTCGGAGGATGTGGAAGTCGCGCCCTTATGGCCTTTATCGGTGAGGGTCCAGTAAGCGAGCACAGCAGCCAATCCAATCATAGCGACCGCGGCCCGCAATGCCAGCCGCACTGCCATTCCTTTTGCCAATTCTTTTATCAAGCGCGCCTCCTCCAGGTTGCAAACGTCGGCAACCATGACAGAATTTGACAATGTACTTTGTGGCACACCATCTTACTATCTATGTACTGACGCGAGCAGACTAAAACTTGCGGAAGATCAAAGAATTTTAACGAAAATCCCTAAATATGGCACGAAGGGACGCCGCGCTTTTCCAGGTAGCGCTGGTGATATTCTTCTGCGCGATAGAAAACCGGCGCGGGGACGATCTGGGTCACAATGGGACGATTGAAGCGGCCGGATTTTTCCAATTTTTCCTTGGACGCGCGCGCTGCGGCTTCCTGCTCGGGCGAGTGAAAGAAAATCGCGGAGCGGTATTGCGTTCCCCAATCGGGACCCTGACGGTTAAGCGTAGTGGGGTTGTGCGCGCTCCAGAACACATCCAGGAGCTGGTCGTAGGAGACTTCTGCGGGATCATAGGTCACCTGCACCACCTCAGCGTGGCCGGTCTCGTTGGTGCAAACATCTTTGTAAGTCGGGTTGGGCAGAGCACCCCCGGTATAGCCCACGGCGGTGTCTTTTACGCCCTTAATCTTGCGAAAAGTTTCTTCCACGCCCCAGAAGCAGCCGGCGCCAAATGTAGCTTTATCCATGATCTTCTCCCTCTAAAAATTATACGAGGATTGATACAGATTGGATGTCAAAAGCGAGCTTCTAGCTACTAGCTTCCAGCTGTGTTTGATTCTCGTTGATAAAACGGCCGCTCTCTTTCGAAAATGCTTCAGTAAAGTTTGTAATTCAGATGAAGAGGATCGGGCTTGGCCTAAAAACAGCTAGCAGCTTGCAGCTATTGCAATGTAATGAACATGGCCAGGGCAGCTAGGGCCATAAGCGCTGCGGTGAGCCATCCCAACCAGCGCAGGAGCGGTGGGTTGGTGCTCTTGCCCATGACCCTGGCATTGCTGGTTGCAAGTACGAGAACAGCAATCAGAGGCGGAGCAAGAACTCCATTGATGACGGCCGTCCAGAAAAGCATCTTGACGGAGCTGATGCCGAGCGAATCGAGCACCAGCCCGAGAATTACGGAAACCCCCAGGACGGCATAAAACTCCGGAGCGTGTTTGGGCTTTGCCTCTAAAGAAGCGCGCCAGGTTGCCCCTTCCGCAATGGCATATGCGCTGGAACCGGCCAGAACCGGGACGGCCAGCATGCCGGTGCCGATCATGCCCAGGCTGAATAGCCAATAGGCGCCATTGCCGGCCAGGGGGCGCAGGCTCTCAGCCGCCTGGCGCGCGGTGGTGATATTCGTATGTCCGTGAAGATGCAGGGTCGCAGCAGCGGTAGCGGTGATGAAATACACAATCAGGTTGGAAAAGAACATGCCGGTGATTACATCCGTGCGTGAATCTTCCAACTCTTTTGGCGTAGCCCCGCGGCGCGAACGCAATGTGTGACGCCCGATAGCGCGCTGCTCCTCAACTTCCTGGGACGCCTGCCAGAAGAACAGATAAGGAGAAATGGTCGTGCCCAGCAGCCCTACCAATGTGGCCATGTACTCTCCCGACCATTGAATGCGGGGCATAAAAGTGAAACGAAGCAAGGTGAGCACGCCCGGATGCGCCAGGAATGCGGCCACAACGTAGCTGAATAGAACCAATGTCAGCCACTTAAAAACTTTTACAATAAAGTGATATTTAAGCCATACCAGCGAGACCACGATAAAAACCGCGTACAGCAAAACCCACAACGGCGTTTTGATGCCGGTGAGCATCTCGGTAGCATCGCTCATGCCGGCCAGGTCAGCGCCAATATTAATGGTATTGGCGATGAGAA
The DNA here is from genome assembly GCA_035651775.1 of Terriglobales bacterium. Lineage (GTDB taxonomy): Bacteria > Acidobacteriota > Terriglobia > Terriglobales > Acidobacteriaceae > QIAW01. The sequence continues at coordinate 10,907 of DASREY010000051.1, read as the reverse complement.
GAAGCGAGCACGCGGCCCACAGCAGCCAGCGAGGATAGTACCGTCGCAGTACTCCGCCTAATCCTTCGCCGGAGGCAATGCCAAGGCGAGCGCACATCATCTGCACCGCAGCCATCAGGGGGAATGAGAAGAGCGCGAACCACAGAGTGGCATATCCGAACTGGGCGCCTGCAATGGAATATGTGGCAATGCCGGAAGGGTCATCATCGGCGGCGCCGGTTATCAATCCTGGGCCAAGACACTTGAGCCAGCCCTTCAGCCTGGGAAACCTGGGCGGCTTTGTTTTGCCGATCTTATTATTGCGCTGGGCGGTCTGGGGCCGTGTAGCTGTCGTTTGCTGCATCTGCTGAGTTGGATGCGGGAAAGCAGCTTTTAGCTTTTAGCCGTTAGCTTTTAGCCTTCAGATTCAATGTTCATGACAAATGTTTTGCGAGAGCAGCAACTCCGATCTGGCTGCGGCGGTCGGGAGAAAAAATGATCGTTTGTGCCCTTGTGGTTTTGACTTCGTATTCTTTGTGGTTTAACCATTACCAAGGTAACGGTAAAATTTTGTAAAAACCGGCACAGAGCGTCCATATCTGTGTTATTTCATTTCAGGAAACATAAACCAGGAGTAATGATGAACAGACACACAGCGATTTCCCTAATTTTTGCCATTCTGGCATTCACTGCCGGAGTACAGGCACAGAAAGCCGATTCCAAGGGAGACATGGCGGGCATGGATATGTCTAATTCTTCCGATTCGGGCAAGCAATCGGGCAACGATGAGATGGCGCACACCATGAGCTCGATGTCGGGCAAGCACATGGACATGGGACCGCACATGAAGATGACCGCCCTGCGGCCGGCAAGCCCGGACGACGAGAAAAAAGCCGGCGAGGTGGTTGAGCAGCTTCGCGGCGCAATCGAGAAATACAAAGATTTCAAGGTTGCCCTGGCCGATGGCTTCCAGATATTCCAGCCCAATATCCCGACGCCGATGAAACACTTCACCAACTATAGTTATGCCTTTGAAGCAACCTACAAATTTAATCCGTTGCATCCCACTTCCCTGCTCTACGAAAAACATGGGGACGATTACAAGCTGGTGGGCGCAATGTATACCGCGCCGAAGCGCTTCACCGAAGATGACCTGAACCAGCGCATTCCTCTTAGCGTCGCGCAGTGGCATGAGCACGTGAATCTCTGCATGCCTCCCAAGGGCGAGGAGCGTACCATGCTCACCAAGAACCCGCGCTTTGGGCTGGCCGGCTCCATTGCCACGCAGCAGGAGTGCGATGCCGCCGGAGGCAAGTTTTACCCCATCATCTTCAACTGGATGGTGCACGTTTATCCGTATGAAAAGAAGCCGGAAGACATCTGGGCAGTCGAGCGCGGCCAGCATCGTGATTAGCAGTCAGCATTAAGCCAAGGCGTAAACCGCAGAGGACGCGGAGGGCTGCAAAGTCAGAAGTTCGATTTACGAAGCGCGATTCTGACTGGCATCATCCAGCTAAAGAAGCGATCCTCATGCGGCAATAATGAGACAATGAAGACTCGCATATATTTTTCTGCGGCTGTTTCTGCTTTGAAATTGCTGAGAACCCGAGGCACATCTTTTGGACGAGATCTCGAACCCTCTTCCGCCTGTATCCGGAGAATTCACCTCCGGCCAGACGGCTCCTCCTGCTCCTCCGCGTTATGACATTTTCATTGGCCGCGACGGCCTGCGTGCGGGCTGGCGCGTGCTGCTGTTTCTGACGCTCTTTGTCGCCGCGCTTTTTTTTGTTTCGATTTGCTTCAGGACGCTTGCCCCTTCTTTCTTCCAGGGACATCGCTCCTTCTCTCCTGCTTTTGTAATTGTCAGTGAAACGCTCAGCCTTGCCGCCCTGTTTCTCACGATGTTTGTCATCAGCCGGCTGGAGCACCGCTCCATTGATTCCTACGGCCTGCCTGCGCGCTGCGCTCTCAAGAGCACCTTCTGGACAGGAGCGGCTGTGGGTTTTCTTTCCCTGACGCTGTTGCTGCTGGCAATTCGCGCCCTTCACGGCTTTTATTTTGGTTCTATCGCGCTCTCTGGCCGGGCATTATTGCACTTTGCGGGACTCTGGGCGATTGCCTTCGTGATGGTCGGCATCTGGGAGGAATACAGCTTTCGCGGTTACATACAGTTCGTTCTTACGCGAGGGACAGGTTTCTGGCCAGCCGCGGTTTTGACCTCACTGCTCTTCGGGGTGGTGCACAAAACCAACCAAGGCGAGTCCCTGGCCGGACTGGCTGCGGTGGTGGCCGTGGGCCTATTCTTCTGTCTCACCTTGCGCCGCACCGGAAACCTGTGGTTCGCTGTCGGCTTTCACGCTGCCTGGGACTATGCCCAGACCTTTGTCTACGGCGTGCCTGATAGCGGCGAGCCCGGGATCGGGCATCTGTTCAATTCGCGCCTCGAAGGCCCAAGATGGCTGACCGGAGGCTCGGTTGGCCCTGAAGGTAGTTGGCTATCGTTTGTGGTGCTCGCGCTGGCAGCTCTGTTTGTGGCGTGGTGGTACCCGGAAGCAAAGTATCCGGAGCCGGAAACTGCAAGCGCATCTTCGAAACCCGACCCGACTCCGGTTCTAAATTGAATTTATTGTGTAAGGTTCAGTCAAAATCCAGTTCGATCAAGTTTCTCTCAAAAAAATGCCGCCCTGCGGGCTGGTGAATCCTTATCATCATCGTTCTCGTACACCTATACTGGTCACGTGACATGCCGACTGCGAACTGAGAACCAAGAAGTGAGAGCTGGTCCTAGTTATCGTCGTTAATGATGATGTGGGGATCTCCGCGCTTGCCGTCCTGCCACTTGAAGTGGGTTTTGTATTCGCATTGATAATGGCCGGCCAGCGGATTGGCCAGACCCGACGAAATCACGTCGTGCCACTCTTCGGTATCGTCGTCTTTAAAGTCGTTATCAAAGGCCTGCTTCGGACAGTTAGGATTCTGGCCCGCTCTCAGCTCGATGCCGGTGACGTGAAAGCCCATGCCCCCTCCCTTGTGCCAGAGAAGCGACTCATGTTTGTTCACGGAAATATAAATAGGTTTATCGGGGCCCATTTTGCCCTCGTTTTCAGGACGATGGCGGGTTACATCGTAGTAACAGATTTGCCCGCGCTTGCCCTTGTTCAGAATTTTGCAGCCGGCCTCTTCCGACATCAATCCCAGAATGGGAGCGGCGGCCCGCGTCATCTTGTTCTTGGCTGTGGGTTTCCGTTTAGCCGGCGCCGGACCTGCTGGTTTTGGCGCTGCCGGTTGGGTTTGTGACTGTTGCGCCTGCGCCGGCATCCATACCGCCAGGGCCAGTGCAAGCAAGACGAAGGTGGCCAGAGTTTTTCTCAATCAGCTCTCCTGTTTCGCCGGATGAGCGCAGGCACAAAAAAGCGTGCGGTGGCTTCCAGCTATCTTGTGGAATATAAGGTTGAAGTCATTTTGTTTCCACATGGGCGACAATGCAAGAAAAAATTGCGCGGCAACGCTTATACTTACGGTACGTGCCGCTTCAGCCCATAAAAACCAACATCGGAGAGATTCGCAACCGCATGAGCGCCGACTCGACTACAAAAACGCAATCTCAAACTCCATCCGCAAATGCCAAAGCCACGGAAGCCGCGGGCAAAGCGGCTGGCGCTCCTGAATCAAAGTCCAAACCAAAGCCTAACCCCGGTCCCTTTCCCGACCTTAGCATCCGGTTTTCAGGCATTGCGCTCAAAAACCCGGTCATCGCCGCCAGTGGAACCTTTGGTTATGGCATTGAATTTGAAGATATCGTCAGCCTGGAGAAACTGGGCGGCTTTGTCAGCAAAGGGCTCTCACGCGAACCTATGCCCGGCAATCCGCCGCCCCGCATCTTTGAGACTGCAGCCGGCATGCTCAACTCCATTGGCTTGCAGAACATCGGCGCTCGCGCCTTCGTGGAAGAAAAACTTCCTCTGTTGCTTAAGAAGAAAGATGTTGTGGTGATTTGCAACGTCTTCGGCTATACCCGGCAGGACTACGAAGCTGTTATCCGCATCCTCAACGAAGGTGAAGGGATTGCAGCCTATGAACTGAATGTCTCCTGCCCGAACACATCGCATGGCGGCATCACTTTTGGTAGCGACCCGGTGCTGCTGGAAGAGGTTGTGGTTTCAGCCAAAAACGCCGCCGGCCCACGTCCGGTGATCGTAAAACTCTCGCCCAACGTGACCAGCATTCCCCGCATGGCGCGCGCTGCGGAAAACGCCGGCGCCGACGCTATCTCGCTGGTCAACACCTTTGTCGCCATGGCCATCGATGCCGAGACGCGCAAGCCGCGCATCTCCAACATTACCGCCGGTCTCAGCGGCCCTGCGATTAAACCCATCGCGCTGCGCATGGTGTATGAAGCCGCCCATTCGGTGGATATCCCGGTCATCGGCCTGGGCGGCATCGCCACCGCCGAAGACGTGATTGAATTCATGCTCGCCGGCGCCGCCGCCGTGCAGGTAGGCACCGCCAATTATTGGGACCCATGCGCCACGGAAAAAATTGTGGAAGGGGTGCGCGGCTGGTGCATCGAACACCGGGTGGAGAGGATCACCGACCTGATTGGGGGACTCGAAACATAGTTTCGAGTTTCAAGTTTCGGGTTTCAAGTTTTCCGCTTTTGATGTCGTTTTGATCCCTGAGGAGCGATCATGGGGCATTCGAAATTTAGTTTCAAGTTTCAAGTTAGAAGGTGTAACTTCCTGTCCCATCGGTTTTACTTAAGTGATTGAAGAAGACCGTTCAGCATGCGGTGCACCTCTGCAGACTTAATCAGGCTTGAAGCGCTTTCTTCATCCAGAAAAGCCAGGTTTTTCGAGATCGTAATTTGTGTTTGTAGTTCAAGAAGTAACCCCCGCGCATGACCCAGGAATTGCTTAAACTCTCCCCGCGTGAGACGGCCTTGCCCTTCAGCTATGTTGCAAGGAATCGAGACGGCAGAACGTCTAATTTGAGACGTTAATCCATAGATCTCTTCTTTGGGAAACGAGCTGGTATGTCTGTATACCTCTACAACCAAATCAATCGCTTTCTGCCGTACCATCAAGTCGGAATACGAGTGTCCCATTGCCTCCTCCCAGATGCAATTTGATTGAAATTAACTCGAAACTTGAAACTCAAAACTATTTCAGGAAACTGGAATTTATCTTTCAGATTTTTTCAGAATGGCAATCTGCCCGGCATGATAGAGATTGTGCTGGATGAGGCCGTGCAAGGTGTAATACGTGGTGTGGTCGCGCCCGGGAACTTTGTTGGGCAAATCGGCGTCGGTGAGCGCAGAAACTTTTTGTACCAGCTTTTTGTGCCCGTTTTTCAGCGATTGGATCGTCTCTGCCCACGCCCTTTCGCTGTTATCGCTGACGGGCGGCCAGTCCTGATCGCCGGTCAGGTCCACCGCTTCTCCATTGAGCCGCTTCAAAACCGCTTCCTGCCAGGCAGCGATATGCAATGCGATCTCCCAAATGCTGTGCGCATGGGCAATCGGCTTGGCGGCGGCGTGATCAACGTGAATATCCTGCAACAGTTCCATGAGCGCAGGCCCGTGCCAGGCCCCGCCTTCGAAGGCTTGCTCCAGCATCTCCTGGATGCGGGCGACGGCGGTGCGGGATTGTGTATCAGCAGGCATAAAAGAAATTTCGAGTTTCAAAAAGCAGTTTCGAGTTTCCAGTTTCAAGTTTCGAGTTCTATTGCAAAAGCCCTTGCGATCCTTGGCGTCCTCTGCCTGCCCCGGCACGCCGTGGACGGTTTCCCGCTTTTTCCTTGCTTGAAACTCGAAACTCGAAACTTGAAACTGCTCCTGAAGCTATTCCGGCTTCAACGGCAGCCGTTCGCGGATCTCCGCAGGCAGCTTCTCATGCACCCGGCGCGCGCCTTCTTTGGCAACGCCAATCAGCATGACCGGCACCGGCGTGGCCACGGCCACGATCACCCACATCAGGCTGGAAAACAGAAACCCTCCCAGGGCAATCACTTCCAGAATCGCAGCGTGGCTGGGCGAGTAGTAGCGCACCAGGCCGAAGGCAATCAGGAAGATGAGCGCGGAAATAGTGGCAATGGTGATGAGCCCAAAATCGATCACGCGATGCAGCAAGCGCTTGGAGCGGCAGTGCTGGCATTGGGCCAGGTGTTCCTCGTAGTCGCCGCGCATCTCAGGGACAATGCCGCTGATGTCGTAACGCCACCCCGCCAGAATGCGCCCTACAACCCGATCTGTGCATTGATGTTTGGCCATGGCTGTTGAACCGGTCAGAGCGATTGATGATCCTACAGGCTTAAAGTTTCTAAAGGTTGCTCCTGCGAGGCCAGCAGCAGACGGCGTTGAAATAAATTCGCGTGCCGGCCGAGCGCCTGCTCCGCCACCTTACGCGCAATTTCGGGGTGGTTATTCTCCTCCGAGAGATGCGCCAGGATGAGGAACTCTGCCCCTCCATCATAATCTTTGCGGAAAAATTCTGCGAGAGCCTCATTGGAAAGATGGCCAGCCCGCGAGGAGATGCGCTGCTTCACCGACCAGGGATAAATCCCGTTCCGCAGCATTTCCACGTCGTGATTGGACTCGATCATCAAAACGTCGCATCGACGGAGATGCTCTTTTACGTTTGCGCTCATGTATCCCAGGTCGGTCACCAGTCCAATCTTCACCCCTTCCACTTTAAAAGTGAAACCAACAGGATCAACCGCATCATGTGGAATGGTAAAGGGCATGATGGCAACATCGCCGATCTGAAAGCTGCGGCCGGCTTCGAAGAACTGCCGCCGCTCCAGGTCGCGCGCCTGCTCCCCGGCGCGCTTGGCCTCATGCTTGATCATACGAAACCATGCATTGTGAGTCGGCCCGGTCATATAAACCGGCACCTTCAGTTTGCGCGCCAGCACGGCCAGGCCGCCAACGTGATCGCTGTGTTCGTGAGTAATGATAATCGCGCTCAGCAATTCGGGATCTTCACCTGTTTTCTGCATGCGCTTCAGAATTTCCCGGCATGAAAGGCCGGCATCCACCAGGATGCGGGTTGAAGAAGAGGCCACCACAGCGCTGTTTCCCTTGCTGCCGCTGGCCAATACTGTGACGCGAACCATTGCAGTGCAGAATAGCCGGAATTGCGTTTGAATGATAGTAATATTTTGACAACAGCACTCAGTACTGATAAAAGCCTTTCCCACTCTTTCTTCCCAGCCAGCCTGCATCCACCATCTTGATCAGCAGCGGGCACGGACGATACTTGGGATCGCCCAACCCGGAGTGCAGCACGCGCATGATGTCCAGGCAAACATCGAGGCCAATAAAATCGGCCAGGGTCAGCGGGCCCATGGGATGGTTCATGCCCAGCTTAAAAACCTCATCCACCGCCTCGGCCGTAGCCACTCCTTCCATGACGGTGAAGATGGCTTCATTAATCAGCGGCATAAGCACGCGATTGGAGACAAAGCCAGGCGCGTCATTCACCTCGACTGGGGTCTTCTCCAGCTTTTCGGTTAGGGCCTTAATCGTTGCGAAGGTTTTATTGGAGGTCGCCAGCCCGCGTATCACCTCCACCAGCTTCATGACCGGCACGGGATTAAAGAAATGCATTCCGATTACCTTATCGGGACGCCGGGTCTGGGCCGCCAGCTTCGTAATCGAGATGGACGAGGTATTCGAGGCCAGAACCACCTCCGGCCGGCAGAGTGAATCCATCTCTCGAAACAGGGCGGCTTTGACCTCAAATTTTTCTGTGGCTGCTTCCACGATCAGATCGCAATTTTTGAGGGCCGAGCGATCGGTCACCGCCTGAATCCGGCTGAGCGCGGCATCGCGGTCCGGTGCGCTGATTTTGCTCTTGGCAACTTCGCGCTCGAGATTCTTGGCAATGGTCTGCAATGCCCGATCGAGAAATTCCTGCTGCACATCGCACAAGACCACATCGAAGCCGGCTTTGGCGAAGACGTGGGCAATCCCATTGCCCATCGTGCCCGCGCCCAGAATGCCTACGATTTTGATTTCCATTTTGGAATGAGACCTTTCCACAGAGGTCAGTAAAACAGAAAGTCTATCAGAGGTAATTGATGTGAAGCGTGGTCGGAGTCAAGCTGCGGCGAGGTCACCTAACCGAGTGCGCCTCGTAGGAATCGCCGTCATACTCAATACGCAGTTTCTTTCCTTCAGGCAAGTCATGAGCGCTGATTTTACCTCCGTGCCTGCGAAGTCGTATTGAAATGCGTAACCGCCCTGGCCGGGCAGTGTTGCCCTGAGAAGGCTATTGCGTCGATATGAATATTCTTCGCTTTCGGCAACAAAAAAGGACGCAAAATTATGCGTCCTTTTGCTGACCAATCCAGAAACGGTTGCTGGCCAAAAGCTAAGAGCTAAAGGCTAAGGGCTCACAGCTAGTCACCCCTGCATGGCGAAGCTCATCTTGACCCCGGCAACTTCGATCACATCGCCTTCGTTGAGTTCCTGGCGATGGCTGACTTCAACCCCATTGATCTTCAGCGGAGTCTTTTTATCCTGGGGGGCGATGAAATATGAGGTCTCGCCTTTGCTGATCATCGCGGCCACATCGGGCGGCGATTTGAACAGTGAACCTTTGATCTTGATGGTGGCCATCTTGGAGCCGCCAATCACGGTAAGTTTGCTGCTGAGCAGGTAATGCGGCTCTTCGGTCTTGCCTTCCAGCACGGTCAATGCCCCGGTAGGGGTCGCGGGCGTGGGGCTTGATGCAGCCGGCTTTGGGGGCGCAGGTTCCGAGCTGGCGACCTGGTCAGGCGTAGGGGCCGGCGTCTCGGGTGGGGTGCCGGCGCTGGCGGCATGCTGGGCGCGAGCCTGCGCGAGCATCTCTTTTGCTTTCTTCGTATCGAGGACAACGGTGGCTTCCATCCTGGGCAGCGATGGCATGGCTGCCTTGGCCTTGCCGGCGCCCGACTCTTCTTCATGCCATTCATCACGGAAGATCACAATGTGCTTGCCCACGAGAATGGAATCGTTATCCTTCAACATCTGCTTGCTCACGCGCTGATTATTGACGTAGGTTCCGTTGAGGCTGCTGTTGTCTTCAATGACGTAGTGGTCCGAATCCCAGTAGACCTTGCAGTGATGGCCGCTGACGGCAAGATTGTCAATCTGAAGCACGTTGTCGGGCAGGCGGCCGATGGTCACCTGTCCCTTTTGCCCCACAGGAACTTCTTTGAGCACGTTCGATTCGAACTTCAGATAGAGTTTTGCCATTGTTGATTCCCCTTCTTACTTAAGAAGATTCTCCTGTACCACGGCAGCTCAACCAGCCGGATGAGCAGGCATGTAATATTGTCGTCGCCGCCCTGCTTCCTGGCGGTCTCGATCAGTTGCTCGCAGGCGCCTCCCATTGTGGAGGCATTCTGCACAATTTCCAAAAGGCTCGGGTCCTTCACCAGTTTGGTAAGCCCGTCGCTGGCCAGAAGCAGCACATCGTTGGGCTGGCAGATCACATCCTGCAAATCGGGCTCTACTTTCTCTTCCGAACCCAGCGCCCGCAGGATAATGTTCTGGATCTCCGACCGCTCCGCCTCCTGCTGGGTCATGAGGCCGCGCCGTACCTGCTCCATCACCAGCGAGTGATCGTTGGTCAACTGCTGGATGTGGCCCTCGCGGATCAGGTACACCCGGCTGTCGCCCACGTGACCCACCGATAAGAAATTATCGCGCAGCAGCACGCTGGCAATGGTGGACCCCATTCCGGCATGCTCGCTCCGTCCTTCGTGCGAGGCCTGAAACACGGCGAGGTTGGCCTTGGCGATGGCATTGCCCAGGGCATTGGCCCGCTCGCTTACGCCTTCGAATTTGCGCGCATTGGGCGGCAACCCATTGCTCTGCCGAAAGTAATCCAGCATCACGTCAACACTCATTTTGCTGGCAACTTCACCGGCCGCCTGCCCGCCCATGCCATCGCACACAACGAAGATACCGTACCGCGTATCGTAGCCGAAATTGTCCTCGTTGTTCTTACGGACACAGCCCACGTCGCTTTTGCCCGCTACTTCGATCGTCAAACTCATGTGTTCTCAATATTCTGTGCGAACTACGGGGACTGCGCAAGCACTTTACGGGTGTGGAATTGGCTCGCCTGATGCCCCCCGGCTTCCCGGACTCAAATAGAGATTCCTCACCCTCACCGCCGGGCGGCGCCTTTTCACATGCTTACACTGCTTCCCTGGGCAAAGGTCTGGGGAGATGGAGCGAATTGTACTTTTCAATGGGTGAAAATAGCAAGGGATTTACAAAGCACTTAGCAGTTAGCACTTGGCATTTAGCCAGCATGGTTTTGGGCGCAACCCTGAAACCCTTCAATACCGTTTAGGGGCTAAATGCAAATGGCTAAGTGCTAATTGCTTCTTTCACTTCTTCAATTCAAGCTCCTGGGCCGCGCTGTCGAGCACGCCATTAATAAAGTGCACTGATTCGGGGCTGGAAAACTTGCGGGCAATCTCCAGAGCCTCATTGATCACGACCGGCTTGGGAGTTTCAGGGTAAGCAATCAGCTCGGCCACCGCGGCCCGCAGGATATTGCGGTCAACCGCCGCCATGCGCTCCAGCCGCCAGTGCTCGGCATGCTTCTGGATTAAGGCGTCAATCTCGGGGGTGCGCTCGGTGGCCGTGCGGAACAGGTCATCGGCGAAGCCGCGCGTCTCCTGCTCCACGTCGACACGTTGCGACCAGAACGTGCGGCGGACTTCATCGGGCGTCTGCTTGCCCAGCTCCGACTGAAAGAGCATCTGCAGCGTCAGCTCACGGGATTTGCGTCGGGTGCCCAAAGACAGTTCTCAGTTCTCGGTTCTCAGTACTCAGTACTCAGTACTCAGTACTCAGTACTCAGTACTCAGTACTCAGTACTCAGTACTCAGTACTCAGTACTCAGTACTCAGTACTCAGTACTCAGTAC